>DATJNL010000361.1:0-6489 GCA_035508175.1 Myxococcales bacterium | reverse complement strand
TCCCGTTGCTCGTGGCGCTGCCCTGGCTCTGGGGCGGCACGTCGGCGGTCCGTGGCTTCCTCGCCCTGCTCGCGGGCATCTTTCCGTTCCTCGTGGAACCGATTCTCTTCGAAGCCTTGGGCGACCGGATCCTCTCGGTTGCGCTCGCGCTGGCTCTGGCGCTCGGCTTGCCGTTCGCCACGGGCGCGGGGCAGATCTTCCCCGACCTGCCCACGGGCCTGCTGGTGCTGGCCCTGGCGGCGTCGCTCGTGCGGCCCGCGTCCCGCCCCGGGCTCGCCGCCGCGGTCGGGTTGGCCGTCCTGCCGTGGCTGCACTTCAAGAACCTCGCGCCCGCCGCGGTGCTCGCGCTGCCATTCGGTGCGCGGCTCTGGCGGGAGCGCGCTACCGGCCAGGCCGCCCGCCTGGCGGCGGTGCCGCTGGCCTCGGCCGCCACGGTGTGCGGGTTCAACGTGTGGGCCTTCGGGTCGCTCCGGGGGCCCTATGGGTCCGGCGCTCTCGCGTGGAACCCCGGGAAGTGGGCGCCGATCCTGGCCGGGCTGCACTTCGATCAGGCCCAGGGTCTCTTCGTGCAGCAGCCTCTGTGGCTGCTCGGTCTGTTGGGGCTCGTCGTCTGGATCAGGCGCGACCCGGTGCGGGCGGCGTGGGTGGGCGCGCTGTACCTGTCGCTCATCCTCCCGAATGCCATGCACGAGAACATGTACGGCGGCTGGTCGTTCGCGGGGCGCTTCTTCTGGAGCGCGGTGCCGCTGTGGGTCTTCCCGCTGGCCGCGGGGGCCCGACTGGTGCAGGACAGGTCACACGCGGCGCTCGCGGCGGCCATCGGCCTCGGGGGCCTGGTGGACGTGCATCACCTCGCGCTCTGCCTGCCGGCACCCGGCTACCTTCGCCAAGTCGGTCCGCACGCACCGCTCTGGGCCTACCGTGGCCTGTGGCCCTCAATCGCGGCGGAGCTTCCGCGTTTCGGAGGCGCTGGTGGCTGGCCGGTTCCGGACTTCTGCGCGCTGGGGGCGGCCCTGGCGATCGTCGCGCTCGGCGTGGCGCTGTCGCACGGCTGGCGACGCTCGACCCGGGCGAGTCTGGTCGCCCTCGCGTGCGTCGCGGCCGTCGCTCGCGCCGGACGGATTCGCGAACCGGCGCCGGTCTTCTCGGCTGAGTGCTTCGCCTCCGCCGCGCTGCCGATCGACGACCACGGGGCCGCCGGGCAGGGCGGGGTCGTCGCGGACGCAGCCGCCTGGAACGGGCGCGGCGTGGAGCTGCGCCACGCGGCGCGCTTCGGGCCCTACCTGGCCGTGCCGCCGGGACGGTATCGCTACGCGACCCGGCTCGCGGCCGCCGGCCCGTTCTCGGTGAGGCTTGCGGTCAGGAGCGAGGCGCTGGGCTCGGTGGCATCGAGAAGGCTCGCGGCGGCCGAGCTGCCCGCCGACGGCGGCTACGGACTGGTCGGCCTCGATTTCGCGCTGCCTCGCGGCGCCAGCGATCTCGAGCTCGTCACCGAGAGCCAGGGCGGGCCCGTGCGCGAGGATCGGCTGGGGATCTTTGCCGCCGGCGCCCCGGCAACCCTCGCGCGCTGCCCCCGCTGAGCCGAAGGATTCGAGCCGTTCGCCGCGGCCGCCGGGGCGGCGTGCGGCCGGATGGTGGCAGGCGGCCCCCTTTGTTATAAGGACGCGCGATGGCGTCCCCGCTGCCCCTCGACGTTCCTTCCGAGCTGCGCTTGCCCGACGAGATCGAGCGCCTCAAGAAGGAGCGCGGCGCGGTCCTGCTCGCGCACTACTACCAGGAGTCGGAGGTCCAGGATCTCGCGGATCACCTGGGCGACTCGCTCCAGCTCGCGCAGGCCGCGGCCAAGGAGAAGGCCGAGGTGATCGTCTTCTGCGGCGTGCACTTCATGGCCGAGACCGCCAAGATCCTGAACCCGAAGAGCACCGTCGTGCTGCCGGATCTCGAGGCCGGCTGCTCGCTCGCCGATTCGTGCCCCGCCGACGCCTTCCGGGCCTGGCGCGCAAAGCATCCGGATCACGTGGCCATCTCGTACATCAACTGTTCCGCCGAGGTGAAGGCGGCCTCCGACGTGATCTGCACCTCGTCCAACGCCGAGCGCATCGTCCGCAACCTGCCGAGGGACAAGGGCATCCTTTTCGCCCCCGACCGGCACCTCGGCGCCTGGGTCGCCCGCCGCACGGGCCGCGAGCTGACGCTCTGGCCGGGCGCCTGCATCGTGCACGAGCAGTTCAGCGAGCGGGAGCTCGTGAAGCTCAAGATTCGGCACCCCGAGGCCGAGGTGATCGCGCATCCGGAGTGCGAGGCGGCCGTGCTCGCGCAGGCGAGCTTCGTCGGTTCCACCACAGCGCTCCTCGAGCGCGTTCGCAAGAGCTCCGCGCGGGAGTTCATCGTGGCCACCGAGGCCGGGATCTTCCACCAGATGGAGCGAGCGGCGCCCGGCAAGACTCTCATCGCCGCCACCGGGCAGGAAGGCTGCGCCTGCAACGTCTGCCCGCACATGAAGCGGAACACGCTCGAGAAGCTGTACCTCTGCCTCCGCGACCTGACGCCGCGCATCGAGCTTCCCGAGCCCGTGCGGAGGGGCGCCGAGGCGGCGCTGCAGCGGATGTTCGAGCTGGGGAGGGCGGATGCGTAGAACGGCCGCGGCGCTCGGGCTGATCGGGCTGTGGGCTTGCTCCTCCTCGCCGGTGAACGGCGACGGCGGCGCGGACGGGGGCGGGACGACCGGGGGCCTCGGAGGCCTCGGGCTCACGCTCACGAGGGTCAGCCCCGGATCCGGCCCGCTCGCTGGCAACACGCTCGTGTCCCTCAACGGCAACGGCTTCGGCACCGGGCTTCAGGTCACGTTCGGCAGCCGTTCCGCCCAGCAGATCTCGGTGTCTTCCGAGTTCGTCGCGACGGCGGTGACTCCGGCCGGTGCCGACGCGGGGCCGGTGGACGTCACGGTCTCGCTCGACGGCGCGACGGCCACCTTGAACGGCGGCTTCACCTACCTGGGGGCCTCGGACGGCGGCGGCGACGGCGGTCTCTCCATCGGTTGGTGCAACCTCCAGTTCCCCACCACACTCGACGCCACCGCGGGCGCGGTCGCCGGACCGGTCTACGGGCGCGTGTACGTGAAGGGCCTCACCGATTCGTCGGGCAACCCCTCGTTGCTCTCGGCGGAGGTCGGCTACGGGCCCACGGGCAGCAGCCCGGCGGGGACGGACTGGACGTGGTCGGCCTCGACCTTCAACCCCTCGTGCACCGGCTGCGGCAACAACTACGAATACGACGGCACGATCGACGCGCCCGGCCCCGGGACGTATGCGCTCGCCTACCGCTTCAGCTTGAACGGCGGCGGCTGGGTGGACTGTGACACGGCCGGCGACGTGCCGTACCAGCCGGCCAACGAGGGCGTCCTGTCGGTGTCGCTCGCGGACGCGGGCCAGAAGGACGCCGGCCCCTCCATCGGCTGGTGCGATCTCCAGTTCCCCGACACGCTGGACGCGACGCCGGGTGCCCCCGCCGGGCCCGTGTACGGCCGCGTGTACGTGGCCGGCTTCACCGACAGCTCCGGAAGCCCCTCGCGAATCGCGGGCCAGGTGGGCTACGGGCCGCCGGGAGGCGACCCCGCGGACGCCGGCTGGATCTGGGCGCCGGCGAGCTACAACGCGTCCTGCAGCGATTGCGGCAACAATTACGAATACGATGCGACGCTGCTCGCCCCCGGGCCGGGCGGGTACGCGCTGGCCTACCGGTTCAGCTTCGAGGACGCGGGCTGGGTCGACTGCGACACCGTCGGGATTCCCTACGATCCGTCGAACGCCGGCATCCTCACGGTCGAGCTCGCGGACGCAGGACAGACCGCCGACTCCGGGCTCTCCGTGGGTTGGTGTGATCTCCAGTTCCCCGACGCGGTGCAGACGAGCCCGGGCGCACAGGCAGGTCCGGTCTATGGCCGCGTGTACGTGGCCGGTCTCACGGATTCGTCGGGCAGCGCCGCGGCGATTCTGGCCGAGGTGGGCTATGGCCCGACCGGTAGCAACCCGGGGCCCGCGGACGGCGGCTGGCTCTGGACCCCGGCGACCTACAACCCCACCTGTCTCGCCTGCGGCAACAACTACGAATACGACACGGCCTTCGCGGCGCCTGCGGCGGGCAGCTACGCGCTCGCCTATCGCTTCAGCCTCGATCAGGGGAGGACGTTCCGCGACTGCGACACCGCCGGCGACGCGACCTACAGCCCCGCTGCTGCGGGAACGCTCACCGTGACCGCGCCGGTGCCGGACGGCGGCCCCGATGCCGGGCCCGACGGGGGACCGGACGCAGGAGTCGACGCCGGCGCAGATGCAGGCGCAGACGCAGGCGCGGACGTCGACGCCGGTGCAGACGCGGGACCGATTCCGCTCGCGTGGTGCGACCTGCAGTTTCCGACGTCGCTGGCGCTCGAACCCGGTGCGCCCTCGGGCCCCGTGTACGCGCAGGTCTACGCCCCCGGCGTGACGACGACGGCCGGCAACCAGAACGACTTCCTGGCCGAGGTCGGTTACGGGCCAGCGGGGAGCGATCCGGCCGACGCGGGCTGGAGCTGGGCGGCCGCGGCCTTCAATCCGAGCTGCTCGACGTGCAACGGCCAGAACTACGAATACGACGGCACCTTCGATGCGCCAGGGCTGGGCAGCTACGCGATGGCGTCGCGGTTCAGCGTGGACCGGGGCGCGAGCTGGGTGGACTGCGACGCCGTCGGCATCCCGTACGATCCCGCGAACGCTGGGGTCCTCACGGTGCGCTGGATCGCCGTCGATTGGTGCAACCTGCAATACCCACCCACGCTCACGGGCATCGCCGGCGTGGACGCCGGGCTCATCTATGGCCACGTGTTGCAGCCGGGCATCACCGACGCCGGCGGCGCGGCGTCCGAGATCCTCGCCGAAGTGGGTCTCGGCGAACCGGGAAGCGACCCCACCGATCCCGACGCCGGCTGGCGCTGGTGGCCCTCGGTCTTCAACCCGACGTGCACCACCTGCGCCGGCGGCTACTACGAGTACCAGGGCTGGGTCGTGCCCCCGGACGCCGGAAGCTACGCTTACGTGACGCGCTTCTCGCTCGACGACGGCGGCTACTGGACCGCGTGCGGCCTCGGCGGCCCGTGGCTCGCCGGCGCCGTCGACGATGCCGGCGTGCTGACCGTTCCCTGAACGGTCAGCTCTGCCACCACTGCTTCTCCCACGCCTTGTTCCAGTAGGCCTTGAGAGGGACCATCACCTCGGTCTCCCAGCCCTTCGACTTCAGGTGCTCGGCGTGGTCCCACACCTGCTCCCAGCTGTCGCCGTGCAGCCACGCCACGGCGTCCCAGTCACCCGGCACCGACGCCCAGCTCCACACCCAGTTGCTCTTCGCGAGGCTGTCGTCGTCCGCCTTGCCCGGCCAGCGCGCCCACACCCAGGCGCCCGCGTGCCCGTTCCACCACCAGTTCGCGCCCTTGCCGCCCTCGACCACCCAGTGCGTGGACGTCCGCTCCACCGCGTCCCAGCCGCGCAGCTCCTTCGCCCACTTGTAGGACTCCTTCCAGTCCGAGGCGTCGTACCACACGAGCAGGTCCCACTCGCCGTCCACCACCCAGGCGCCGATGAGGTGCTTCCAGTCCTGGACCTTCTTCCAGATCTGATCGGTCTTGCCGGGCTGGCACTTCACCTTCACGTAGGCGCTGCGCATCTGCCAGTTCATGAGCTCCTCCGGTTCGCGGAAATCTGCGCGAACAGCTACCGTGCTGGGGCGGCGCGGTCAATGGCAAGGTCAGGGGAAGGTCGCTGCTCAGCCCCGCCCCAGCGCTGCGAGCAGCTTCTGCGGCAGGCCGCCGAAGGCGCCATTCGACATGCAGAGGATCACGTCGCCGCGCTTCGCTTCCTTCTCGAGGATCGCGAGGATCTCTTCGGCGTTCGCGGCGTGGCGCGCGGGCGTTCCGCCCGCGGCGATGTCGTGCGCGAGCCTCTCGGGATCCAGCCGCTCGGCCTCCGGCACCTGCGACGAGGCTGCGTGCGGAGTCGCCACCAGCGCGAGCGCGGCGCCGGCGAAGGCGTGGGCGTAGGCGCCCTGGTGAATGTTGCGGCGGCTCGTGTTCGAGCGGGGCTCGAAGGCGGCGAGGAGGCGCCGGCCCCCGAAGCGGCCCTTCACGGCGGCGATCGTCTCCCGAACCGCAGTCGGATGATGCGCGAAGTCGTCGACCACGGCGATCCCGCCGGGCTCGCCGAGGAGTTGCTGCCGCCGGCGCACGCCGGGGAAGCTCGCGAGCCCCGCGCCCACCTGCTCGACGGTGAGCCCCAGCCGCAGGCAGGCCGAGGCCGCCCCCAGCGCGTTCTCCACGTTGTGGCGGCCCCAGACGCCGAGCGTCCAGCGGGCCAGCTCGCGGCCCCGCCGCACCGCGACGAAGTGGGAGCCGCGCTCGTCGAAGCGCACGTCGTGCGCCTGCATGTCGCCCGACGTGAGCCCGTAACTCTCGACGTGGCA
>DATJNL010000360.1:0-6552 GCA_035508175.1 Myxococcales bacterium | reverse complement strand
CCCTGCAATCAACGCCCCACCGGCCTGATCCGGCGATCGCCCCGCTTCGAAAATCTGAGTGGGCCCTTCGATTCGCGGCCCACGCCGAAGGCCCCCGGGGTTGCTCTCCCGGGGGCCCCGGCCTGACGCTCTGCTAGCTGCCGCTGCCGGCCGGAACGACCGGTGCGCTGGTGCCCGCGCTGGCCTGCGGGGTGCTCGCCGGGTTGTTCCCGCTCGGCGCGGGTGCGGCCGCCGCGGGGGCCGCACCGTTCGGCGTTGCCGATCCCGCCGGGGCCGCCGTGGGCGTGGCAGCGGGAGCCGGGGCGGCCTGCACCGTGCCGTCCGGGCTCACCACCACGCTCGGGGTGACCACGTTGGGGTTGATCGCCGCCTTCTGCTTCTTGCCCTTCACTCCGCGGGCCGCGCGCGTGGCCTGGCGCTTGGCCAGGCTGACCGCGTTCTGTCCGCTCGTCTTGGCCGTCTTAGCCTTCGCCGGCGCGAGCCCGAAGTCGTCCAGCTGCGGACTCTGGGCCCCGAACAGCACGGTCACCGCCTTCTTGAGCTGCAAGTAGAAGGCCCGTGCCTCTGCCGTGATGGCTCGCCGCGCCGTCACCGCTGCCAGGTACTGCTGCTTCGCCGCGTCCGCCGCCTGGATCGTCGTCAGGTACCCCTTCAGCTTCGTGTCGATCTGGGTGCCCGTGATGGCGCTCCCATCGATCGTGAGCGACGTCTTTGCGGGAATGTCTTTCAACACGCCCGCGTCCATGTCCTGCAGGTCTGCCTCCAGCTTCGCGGGAGCGACCGACTTCGGCTGCGTCAACATCGTGGGCATTGCGTGCTCCTTGGTTTTTGGTTCGCTTCACCGACACTGCGCTTCACGAAACGTCTCGCCTGGGCGGAGCCGGCCGCCCCATCGATCACCTCCCTTCGTTTTCTTCGCCGCTACAGCGGCCAGGGCTCGTCGAGCACCGCGAGCAGCGCGAAGAACTCCTCCGTGGCCGCGAACATCGTGTCCTCGAAGAGGCAGCGCTCCTGCGCCAGCGCCAGCTCCTCCGCGAAGCTCTCCGGATCGTCCCGGGACTCGATCTCCTCGCCCCAGGCCATCAGCCGCTCCAGCGCCTCCAGCAGCTCGCGCTCCTGCTTCGCGAGCCAGGCGTCCCGGGGCTCCGGGCGGCCGCGCAGGTAATTGGCCATGCCCTCGGCCATCCCCAGGCGGCGCCCCAGCGGCTCGTGCTCCTGCCAGGTGAGCCCGCCGACGAGGTCGAGCGCCACCTGCTCGTCCTCGGTGAGCGAACGCTCCCGCTCGCGGGCCCGGTCCCACTCGTCGACCTGCACGAGCTTCATCACCATCGCCTCGAACTGCGACATCTCGTTCTCGCGCTTCATGGGCAGCTCCTCGGTTCGGGCCGGCGTCGTTGCCGGCCTCCTGGACCCAGAGCTGCAAGGCCCCCCTCGATCCCGTGCCAACCGGCCAAGCGTCTGGGATCACACGGGAATCAGGCGGGGACGCGGAAAGCCGCCCTTGAAATCGGCCAGAAATGGCCGAAACGCCGGCCAGAAGTGGCCGATTCGGCCAAGGATGGCCGAGCACAGCGCGTGAGGCCGGGACGAGCCGGAGGCGGTACATCGCAACTGCAGCAGTTCCGCTCCGGCGTGAACTACGGTAGCGACGATGTACGCTGTTTCTGAACGGGCCTCGCGATCAGTCGAAGAGCTGAGCGAAGCCGCGGAGGCAGACGGCCTGGATCGCCTGCGGGCTTGACGGCCGCGCGCGCCCGACCGACTTCGCAATCTCCGCGGCGCCGATGAGGTTGTCGTTGACCGCCGCGAACATTCTGGCGCGGCGCTCATGGAACTTCGTGACCCAGCCCGGATGCATCTCGGCGAGGACATCCCGGGCGAGGGGGCGCAGACCTTCGAGCGACGCAGCGAACATGAGAAGCGTGTCGTGCACGTAGAGGACGTCCTTGGGCTGCTCGCCGGGCTTTCGGCGATGCAGCACGAGGACCTTCTGCACCAGGTACGACACCGGATTCGGCAGGTGAATCGCGGCGTCGCCATCCTCGAGAGGGAAGCCCTTGGAGACCCCGATCGTGAGCGTCCAGCGCTTCAAGCTCAGAATCTCCAGATAGCGCAGCCTCTGAGCCGTGACGCCCGCGACGTCGACGGTTCCATCGGGCGTCCCGTCCTTCCGGACGCCGCTCCCACCCTGGCTGCAGAGGAACTCGACCGTGAAACCCCCGTCGTCGCCGTGGCGGTAATGCTCCACGGGAGGATCTCCGTCACCGCTGCGCTCGGCGACGAAGCCCGCTCGCTGCAGCCGTTCCGCCAGCGAACCCTCTCGAACCCGGACGTCGATCGGGGTGGCCACGTCGGCGTCCTCCGTCGTGAGCGGCTCGAAGGGAGGCGGTTCTTCGCGGAAGTGCGGGTAGAGCCGGTGCGCCCAGCCGCCCACGAGCGTCAAGTCATCGAGGTACGGTCGCAGCGCATCCACGAGCCGCGCCAGGGCAGCGTAGTCGCCGTAGGCGCTCACTCGTCGCGCTCGAACAATCTGGGCTCGAACACGCGCTCCCAGATCTGCGCCGCCTGCTCCTCGCCCCGGGCCGGGTGATCGGCCACGTCGAGCCAGCACTGGACGATGTCCGAAACGGGAAGCCCGTCCACGGCGACCGCGCCCGAGAACACCGCGCGGGGGAACCTGGGCTCCCGGACGAAGACGTCGACGGCCTCCCCCGGCTCCGCGCGCCTCAGGCCCAGATCCTCCAGCATTCGCTGGCTGGGCCGATCCACGTACAGGTGGAGCGGGGCCCCGTGCACGACCAGGAGCCCGTGGGCCTCGAGCGCAGCAAACAGTCCCAGGCAGCCGCGGGGTTGGTCCCGCCGCCAGCGAGGCGGCCGCGGAAGGAGCTCGGGCGCCTCCCGAGGGTTCCGCACGAGCTCCCGCAGGGCCAGGCCGAGCTGCCTCCGGGAGTTCTTGGGGGGTATGATCCAGCGCGCGGGAACCTCCACGCGAAGGGCCCGGGAGCTCGCCGCCCGCCACCGTTCGAGCAGCTGGCGGATGCGAACGAGCTTCAGCCCCTGCTCCTCCCGGAGGAAGCCCTTCTCCCGGAGCTCGGAGACCTGCCGGGAAGCGTGCGGAGCCGAGACTTGCGCCATGTCGGCCAGCTGGCGAGCGTTCCGCAGCGGCCCGCGGGGCGCGCCGAGGAGCTCCTTGGGAAGGCGCGGCGCCAGCAGCACCTTGAGCAGCCACTGCCCCAGATCGGAGAACAGGTCTGGCGAGACCGGCGCCGGGCGCAGGTCGATCATGGCGAGCTCGAGCTGGGGCGCGCTCACGTCCTCGAGGTGCGGGCCGTGAAGCTCGAAGCGTCCGCGCTCGTCCAGGCAGCCCCACGCGACGCCCACGCCGAACTCGTCGACGTAGTCGCGGAATCGCGCCGACATCGCGTCCGAGATGTTCGAGGCCCCCACGATGGCGAGCGGCCGTCCCCCGAAAGCCTTGGCCATGACTCGGCCCTGCAGGATGGCATCCGCGAGCAGGCCCTGCAGAAGAGAGTGGCGCGGCACGTGGGACGCCTTGATCTCGACCACGTAGCGGACGCTGCCCTTCCCGATGACCAGATCGGGGCCCGAGCGCATGTCGGGAAGCGAGGGCTGGCGCTGAACGCTCCAGCCAGCTCCCTGGAAAGCCTGCGCGGCGCGGTCCAGGAGCTGCCGCTCGAGAGCCTGGCTGCTGCTGGGTGGCTCGAGCGCTGCCCTGGCCATGCCCTCGGCCGGGATATCAGGATCATCAGAGATGGCCATGCCCTATCATGATCAAGAGATATCTCCTGATCAAGATATGTACCTTGATCAGGAGACATTCAGTCCGCAATAAAGTAAATACAGCACGTTGCACGGCTATTGCCGCCGGTCGCGAGGATAGGCCCAACCACGGTACACTTCGAGCATGGCCGGCGACCCCGGGGAGGCGGCGACGCACGTGGAGGAAGCCGAGCGGTGGCTCGACTACGCGCAAGGGCATCTGAAGCTCGCCCAGCTCGGCGTCGGGGAGCCGGCGGTTCTCTTCCAGCAACGCTTGCTACAGGCCCGCGCGTCGATCGAGATGGCGCTCAGGGGCCTGCTGGCCCTTCACGGCGAGGCCGCGCCGGAGACGAAGGACGTGATGGAGCTCGCGTATCGGACGTCGCGACACGTGGGCGGCTGCCCCCTCATCGAGGTCCAGCCCGAGCGGACTCCCTTCGTCACACGCAGCTACGGGCCCGAAGACGTGGCGCCCGTCGCCGCCACGTCGGAGGAAGCCGAGGAAGAGGTGCGCCAGAGCATCAAGCTCGCCGGGCACGTCCTGAGCTGGGCGCGGACCGGGCTCAGGAAGGCCCTGACGTGAGGCCCGCGGACGCATGACCTGGACGCCGAACAAGGTCGCCTTCGCCGCGTGGCTACTCCTCGCGCTCGCCCTCGGCGGAGGCATCGGCAGCTTCAACCTCCCGACGTACTACGCCCTGCGGAACCACGGCGTCGCCGTCACGGGCTCCGTGATCGAATACACCCCCCGGTACCACGACAGCGTCCTCGGCGAGTACGTGGTGAACGGCGAGCGCTACCAGTGCCGCAGCGCCTTCGTCGCGCCCCCCAACGGGCCGAAGCGCGAGATGCACGCGGGAGATCCTTTGCAGATCGTGTACCTGCCCGAACGACCCGACCGCTGCACCCTGGGGGATCCCGCCGCGCTGATCCCGAACGAGCTGGCCTCCGTTCTCTCGGCCGCGCTGCTCGGCCCCGCGTTCATCGTGTGGGTGAATCTCATCCGCTGGAAGGAAAGGAACCGGAAGGTCTGACCACCAGCCACGCGTGGATGAAGGCGACGCAACCAACCCTCGCGGCGCCCTCGAAGCCGCCAGCCGGCAACACGACGTTCAGCAAGCCCGGGTAGGTGTCCACCGTGAGCGCCAGGAACGGCTGACCCGTGGCCTCGTTGCAAACCTGCGACACCGCGGTCAGCCGACCTATCAACATGGCCGTGGCCCGGGTGGCCAGGCCTGCGCCAGGACCGCCGAGGACGTCTCCGGGAAGAAACGCCTTCTCGGCGATCTTCATCGGCCGGGCCGCTTGAAACTCGGCGAACGATTCGAAGAACGCCGCCTTCACCGCGAAACCGACGATCTCCACCTCGCAGGTGGCGGAGCTCGCGAGGGCCGATTCGTGCGGCAGGAAGTCGAGCCACTGAAGCGTCGAGCGAGTGAGCAGGTCTCCGTTGCCATCCAGGACGTCGCAGAGTGCACCGCCGCAGTTGGCGCAGGAAGGATCGCGCACCACCGGACCGGTGCGGATGCGCCAGCGCGTGGCCCTCTCTCCCGCCAGAAAGAACGGCGTCACGCAATCGATTCCGCGTTGCCCGATGTGCAGCTCGAGCGCCGCGCCGCTTGGATCCCTCCACAGCCGGTGCTGGAAACCGCCCGCCGGCGGGACGTGCTCCTCCGCCGAAGCCGCGAGCCGAGCGAGCATCTTCCCGAAGTGTTCCGCGTCGGCCGCGTCCAGCCCGATCGCCTGGTAGTGCTGCCTCAGCGGCATTTCCGGTGATACGACCTCACGTCTCGATCGCAGGAGCGGACGCTGCCCTCCGCACCCCGAACCTCGCGGTTAGCTAGTGGGGAGGTGGCGCCTCTCGAAGACGTCCTTCGCGTACCGTTTGGTGATTCTCTTAATCCGCTCGCGCAGTCCGTCGACTAGCACGTAATCGCAACGGTCGATGATGCTCCTGGGATGGCCCTGAGTAAGTTTGTAAACGTACTCAACGAATTCCTCATCATAAGGAATCAGCGGATCGCTCTCCCGCTTGCCGGTAACCCGGTTAGTCTTCAGGTAGCCTTCGATTAGATCCTTGGTCTCCGTCTCGGAGAGCCGGCGCAGAGAGATCACGCGCGCAAGCCGCGTCATGAGCGGCTGCACGGGGCCGCCCTGGCGAGCCTCCGTCTTCTCCAGTACCCCAAGGCGTGACCAGCCCGCGCTCGAGATAGCGAAGAAGAAGACGATATTGCTGATTCGGTCGCCGAACCTCAGCCCCTGATTTGGAGCGGTCGTCAGATCGTAAATGGAGCGTATGGCGTTGAAGACAATCGCTGCCTTACGATCCGCCAGCTGAGAGAAGATGTACTCTGCCTCGTCGACGCAGAGCACGAGGGTCTTGATGCCCACCGAGTGGGCCTGTACCAGGAACGCCGTCAGGAACTCGAACGCCACTTCAGTGCTGGCGGTCGGAACCTTGCGAATGCCGTGCTTCCTGAGTTCCACCGACGGAATCGCATCGCCAGACATGAGCCCCCGGTAAAAGGCGACACCCCTGTAGCACTGGACAAGAATCTTTGAATGTTCATACAGCGGGTCGTCGACAGGAAGGGGTTTGGCTGAACTGAGCCGCGTCAAGGCTTGCTCATCGGCCAAGCTCTTGAAGATTCGACGGACGAAATCGACACCGAAGTTCTTGACCTGATCTTCAGGAAGCATCTTCATGAAGACGGCAATGACTGCCTCGTCGATCTCGTTCGCATCGGCGCAGATGTGATACAAAGCATGCGT
>DATJNL010000359.1:0-2523 GCA_035508175.1 Myxococcales bacterium | reverse complement strand
GCCCGGGCGAGCCCGGTCGGGGCCTGGCCGTTCCCGGTCGACGCCGATTCCCTCCGTGGGATCGAGCGAGCGCGCGCGGTCCACGCCCGGCGATGGACGGTCGTGGACTCGCCCGGTCCGGTGAACGACGGCGAGCGTCTGAAGACCGACCGGCCGGGGGAAGGCGGCGATCGGAGGGTTTCAGCCGGAGCCCGGGGCCGTCGGGCCCACGGCTGGACGCGCTCGCCGGCCGACCGGACGCGCCCGGCAACCGATTGGCCACGCCCGGTCGTCGACCGAACGCGCCCGGTGAACGACTGAACGCGTCCAGTCGCCGACTGAACGCGATCGGTCGGGCGCGGCGCGCGACCGGGCGGCGCCGCACGCCCGAGGCGACCACCCTGGGCATCGCCGACGTCCGAACGACGTCAGCGAAATCGGCCGGTTGAAGGGCGAGCTCGTCGATGTCGACGAGCTTTCGTCGAAAGCGACGAGAAATTCGTCGATAGCGACGAGCTTGGGCCTCCCGGTCGGAGACCGGATCGCGGAAATCGTTTCTGGATCCCGCGGCTTCGGTCACTTGGCACGATTTCGGGGGGGTCCTTGCAAGGGATGGAAGTGGACCGGCAATCCTGCCGAGCCTCGAGGAGACGAGCAAATGGCGATCATCGCGACGCAGGCAAAGGGAATCGATCCCGCGAAGCTGGAACAGGAGCTCGAGCAGTTCGACGCGGGCCTCCTGAAGAACGTTCCGGCCACGGTGTCGCTCACGATCAACCGAGCGGCGCTGACGCAGGGCCAGATCGACACGCAGATCAGGGGGTACCTGGCCACGCTCCAGGCCGTCGACGCAGCCAAGCAGCAGCACGTGGCCGCGCTGGTGGCTCGCGACAAGATGGTCGTCGAGGCGCGCGACTTCCATCTGCAGCTGCGGCGGGCCGTCATCGCGTACTTCGGCACGCAGAGCGTCGAGCTGGCGGACTTCGGCCTGCAGCCCGCGAAGGCCAAGGCCGAGCGCACGAGCGCGCAGAAGGCGCAGCAGGCGGCGAAGGCGCAGCTGACCCGGGAGGCGCGCGGCACCACGAGCCGGAAGCAGAAGCTGAAGATCAACCCGGGCGTGGCGCAGCCGGCGGTGACGATTGGCGCGGATGGCACGCTGACCGCCATCCCGCCGAAGGTTGCCGACGGGGTGGTGCCCACGGTGAACGGTGCGGCGACGGGCGGCCAGGCGAGCCCGCCGCAGAGCGCCGCGGCCAGCACTACCAACCCGGGGCCGGCGCTCCCCGGCAGCGCGGGCTAGCCCCCAGAGGGCCCCCGGGGATCGCGATCACCCCCGGGGGCTCTCGCAGTTCGTCCCGAGCTCGGGTCGGCGGGCGCTGGCTCGGCTCAGGGCGCTTGCCACACCCGCACGTAGGCGAGCCGCATCGGGCAGCCGGCCGTCGTGTTGGCGATCAGGTAATAGTGGTCCACGTCGGTGACCGCGAAGATCTGGTTCCCCGCGGGGGGCGGGCCCAGCGCGGGCCGGTAAGCGTCCCAGGCGTTGTGGCTCGGCGTGGGCGCCCCGTTGAAGTAGCCCTGCGTGTAGCCGCTGCCGCCGTCGTTGGCCTGCGACGGCACCACCAGCGCGCCGTAGACGTTGAAGTCGGCGAAGCTCGTGCCGGCGGGCACGTCGTCGGGGCCGTTGTCGGGCACGCCCTTGCAGCCGCCATTGTTTCCGCAGTCGCAGAAGCTCGCGCAGGTCTTCTGCCAGATGCCCCACCAGTCGAGCACGTAGTAGCTCGTGTAGCTGCCCCAGTACTCCATGAAGTCCAGCTCGGCGTAGTGCTCGTAGCCGGGCGCCTGGCCGGGCCAGTCGTCGGAGACGCCCAGCACGAGCTCCTTCTCGACCGGCAGCCCCCAGAACGCCGAGAACGGCGCGGAGCCCCCGGCCACGCAGCCGCCATCGAGCGCGATGTCGGCCTCCACGTAGAAGCCGTCCCCGAAGGCGTGGCCGACGTACCCGGCGTCGTCGTCGGTCAGCACGCGGGTCGCGCTCGCCAGGCTCGCCGAGGCGATCGTCAGCACACCACCCGACGCGGTCGCGACGGCGCCGCTGGCGCCGTAGAAGCCGCCGCTCTCGTACCAGGCGTAGCCCGGGGCGCCCGTGTGGCCGTAATCGACGTTCCAGCCGGCGTCGCCGCCCTGGTCGAAGACCAGCGTGTGGAAGCCGGCCGCCGCGGCCGGCGGCGGAGGCGTGAGGCCGCCTCCGGTGGTCGTCCCGCCGCTGCTCGTGCCGCTCGTGGAGCCCCGGCCACTGCTTCCCGTGCTGCTGCCGGCCGTGCCGCGGCCCGTCGTACCGCTGCCGCCGGCCGTACCGCTGCTGCCCGCGCCCCTGCCCCCGCTGCTGCCGCCACTCGACGAGGAGTCGCCGGCGGCGCCGCTCGAGCCCGCCCGGCGGCCCGTCGTGCCCGAGCCTCCCGTGGAGGAGCTCGACGACCCGGAGGAGGGCGCCGGCGCGCAAGCGACGAGGGTCGCCCCGAGCAGCGCGGCGGCCCGCGGCCACGG
>DATJNL010000358.1:0-5151 GCA_035508175.1 Myxococcales bacterium | reverse complement strand
ACCGGCTGGCAGGTGCCGCACGTCGCGCAGGCCCCCGTCGGGTTGAAGCAGTAGTCCTGCTCGCTGCAGTCTGCGTCGCTGGTGCAGCTCGAGGCGCTCGCGTTGGGCTCGCAGTTCCCAGGGACCTGGACGAATTGCCCCAGGGGTTGACCGCAGGCCTCCACGGTGAAGTCGCAGTAGCTCGCGAACGGTGCCTGGCACTGCACGTCGCTGGTGCAGCCGGCGTCATCGATCCCGCCGTCGCTCCCGGAGCCTCCGCAGACCTGACACGTACAGGCGGCACAGGCATGGGGGTAATTTTGCAGTGGACACTCCGCCTGGCAGGTCTGGCCGGTGCCGCACACGAGGTCCTGGCAGGTGCCCTGACAGCCCGAGCCGCCGATGCAGCCAGGGGGCAGCGAGCAGAACTGATCCGGGTCGCAGTCGAGGCTGGTGGTGCAGTTCGTCGCGCCCGTCTGGTAGACCACGCAGCTCCCCGGCGTCTCGACGACCGTCCCGGACGAGCAGTAGGCGCTGCCGTAGTCGCAATAGATCGAGAAGCCAGACGGCAGGTTCGCCGAGCATTGATCGTCGGCGGTGCATCCACCACCCGTGCCGCCGGTGCTGCCGCCCCCGGTCGAGCCGCCTCCCGTCGAGCTGCCGCCAGTGCCGGACGGGCAGGCCGTGCAGACGCACGCGCCACAGGTATGTGGCACGCTCTCGAAGCTACAGCCGGTGGGGCATTCGATGGGCTGTGCGGGACAGGCGAAGCCCGTGCAGGTTCCCTGTGCCCCGCAGACGTCGTAAGGACCGCAGTCGGCGTCCGACTGGCAGCTGGAGCTGCCATCGGAGGAGTACACGGCGCAGAGGCCAGGCGTGGCCGTTCCGACGCTCGCGTCGCTCGGGCAGGGGGTGGTGGCGTAGTCGCAGTAGACCGAATCGCCCGTCGGCGGCTGGATCGTCGTGCAGGCGTCGACGGCCCCCGGGGTGCAGCTCACGCCGGTGCTGCCCGTGCTGCCGCCGTTCGAACCACCACCGGAGGACGCGCCCCCCGAGCCGCTGCCGCCAGAGCTCGCCGCGGTACCGCCGCTCGAGCTGATACCGGCGCTGCCACCCGACGTGCCGCTAGAGGTGCTGCCCTCCGGACCAACCGGCGAGAAGCAGCAAGCGGTGAGGGCGGTGAGTGACGCGACTGAGAGTTTCCTGCACATGGCCGTGGTCCTCCGCAGCCTAGGTGTAGGCAAGCCGGAGGCCACAGCCAACCGTGCGGAAATACGGATCAGGACTTCGACGCCTCCGTCAGAAAACTGAGGGACCCTGGCACAGCGGACGCCCTTCAAGTGCGCGCGGGGATCGGGGCCTTCCGGAATCGGCCCCAGGCGACGAAGGCGGCGAGCAGGCCGAGCACCGCCGGGATCGGTGCATGCGCGGCGTCGTTCTGCATGAAGTGAAATGGGACCGCGAGCACCATGATGGTCAGCAATCCGAGTGCGGCGAGCGCGGTGAGCCCCGGCTTCACTCGGGTCGCCGCCGGAAGAATCAGTCCCAGCGCGCCAGCGATCTCTGAAACCCCGATGAAGCGAGGCAGCAAGGGAGCCTGCGCGACCCAGGGCATCTTCTGCGACAACTGGGCGATCGGCGTGAAAAGCTTCATCCCGCCGGCCATCAGGAAAGCGGCCGCGAGCAATCCCTGAACGATCCAGAGCCAGACGTGGAGGCCCTTGCCCGGCGAACCCGCCGGTGACGTCGCTTCGAGGGAGGCGCTCACTGGCGTGCCTCGGCCGGCTTCGCCGCGCTCTGGCGCTTCGCCTCGATCTCGATGTCGATCTCCACCTTCTCGCCCACCATGACGCCGCCCGCCTCGATGGCCTTGTTCCAGCCCAGGCCGAAGTCCTTGCGGTCGAGGGAAGTGTGGGCCGAGAAGCCAGTGCGCTCGCCGCCCCAGGGGTCTCTCGCGCGCCCGCCGTGCTCGACCGCGAGCGTGACGGGCTTCGTGACGCCGTGGAGGGTCAGCTCTCCCTGCACGGTGTAGCGTCCATCTCCGGCTTTCTGAACCGAGCGGCTGCGGAACGTGAGTTGCGGGAACTTTGCCACGTCAAGGAAGTCCGGCGAGCGCAAGTGGGCGTCGCGCTGCTCCTCGCGCGTGTCGATGCTGTCGGCCTCGATCTGCGCCTCCACGGACGACCCTGCGGGGTTTTGCTCGTCGAGCGAGAGCTTGCCCGTCCAGCGGGTGAAGCGGCCGCGTACCTTGGACACCATCAGGTGGCGCACCCAGAAGTTGATGCTCGAATGAACCACGTCGAACTCCCACGTTTCCGCTGCCATCGTCGTCTCCTTCAGGCCGATCGCCGGCCGGTGGTGGATCTGCCTTGCTTCGAATTGCGCTTCCGGGTCCGCACCGGGTAGGGCGTGAGCTGCACGGGCAGCGCCTCCGCGAGCTGCCGCAGGACGTCGGGGTTCACGGACAAGAAATGGCGCTGCCCCGACTGGCGGGCGGTCACTAGGCCCGCGTCGACGAGAATCTTCAAATGGTGTGAGATCGTCGGCTGCGACAGCTCGAAACGGGCGCCGAGCTGGCTGCACGAGAGCTCGCCGGCGGCGGCCAGCTCCTGCACCATCCGGAAGCGCCGCGAGTCTCCGAGCGCCCGCAGGATCCGAACGACGTCGGTTTCGGCAGCCACTTTCATCGAAGCTTTTCTAATCATCAATTCGTCGGCGTCAAGCCGAAAATGACGGATCGTCCGCTTCGGCGGTGATTGACCGCCGGCTCCGGATGGGGTTACGACCCCGCCCATGGCCGAACGTTTCGACGCGCTGGTGGTCGGCGGTGGCATCGCGGGGCTCTCGTTCGCGCTCAAGTGCGCCGCGCACGGCAGGGTGGCCGTGCTCACCAAGCGGCAGCGGTCCGAAGGGGCCACCAACTACGCACAGGGCGGCATCGCCTCGGTCCTGTCCGAGGACGACAGCTTCGAGCAGCACGTGCAGGACACGCTGGTGGCCGGCGCGGGGCTGTGTCGCCGTGAGGCGGTCGAGCTGTGCGTTCGCCAGGGGCCGGCCCGATTGCGGGAGCTGGTCCAGCTCGGGGCTCATTTCTCGCCGGGCGAGCGGGGCCACGAGTTCGATCTGACGCGTGAAGGTGGTCACACGCGCCGGCGGATCGTGCATGCCCAGGACCTGACGGGCCGAGAGGTCGAGCGGGCGCTCCTGGCGGCGTGCGACGAGCAACGCGATCGCATCGCCTTCTTCGAGAACCATGCCGCCGTGGACCTGATCCTGAGCGAGCGCAAGGGCGGCCGCTGCGTCGGTGCCTACGTCCTCGATTCTCGCGCCGGCGAGGTGCGCACCTTTCTCGCGCCAGTCACCGTCCTCGCAACGGGGGGCAGCGGCAAGGTCTACCTGTACACGACGAACCCCGACGTCGCTACCGGTGACGGAGTCGCGATGGCCTACCGGGCTGGCGCGACCATCGCAAACATGGAGTTCATGCAGTTTCACCCCACCTGCCTCTACCACCCGCAGGCGCGCAACTTCCTCATCAGCGAGGCGCTGCGCGGCGAGGGCGGCATCCTTCGCCTCCGCAGCGGCCAGACGTTCATGGAGCGCTACCACCCCCAGCGCGAGCTCGCGCCTCGGGACGTCGTGGCCCGGGCCATCGATGCCGAGATGAAGCGGACCGGCGACGACTACGTCGTGCTCGACATGACGCACCTGTCGCGTGCGTTCCTGCTGGAGCGCTTCCCCAACATCTACGCCACCTGCCGTGAGTACGGGATCGACATGGCGGCCCAGCCCATCCCCGTGGTGCCGGCGGCGCACTACCAGTGCGGCGGCGTCGACACCGACCTGCACGGGCAGACCGACGTGGCGGGCCTGCTCGCGATCGGTGAGGTCGCCTGCACCGGCCTGCACGGGGCGAACCGGCTCGCCTCGAACTCGCTGCTCGAGGGGCTCGTCTTCGCGCACGCCGCCGCGGCGGCCGCCGCCGAGATTGCCGGCCAGAGCAAGCTGCCTTCCTCCGTGCCGGAATGGGACGTGGGCAAGGCGGTCGACAGCGATGAGCGTGTGGTGGTGACGCAGAACTGGGACGAGGTGCGCCGCCTCATGTGGAACTACGTGGGCATCGTGCGCACCGACAAGCGCCTCGAGCGCGCACGCCGGCGGCTGGAGCTCCTGCGCGAGGAGATCCGGCAGTACTACTGGGACACGCGCGTCAACTCCGACCTCGTCGAGCTCCGCAACATCGCCGAGGTCGCTTCACTCGTCGTCGAATGCGCGACCCGGCGGAAGGAATCGAGGGGCCTGCACTACACGCTCGACTACCCCAAGACGTCGGAACGCGCCGAAGAGACCAGGCTGAAGCGCGAGCGCAGCTAGGGGACGAAGCAGAACCCGTCCGCGGGCAGCCCCGCGCGCTCGAGCCATGCGCGGGCCATTTCGGGGGTGACGGCTCGTGGGTCGCTCAGCGGCCAGCCGGGCGGCTCGTTCCCCGAGTAGCCGTTCAACGTGGGAATGCCCAGGTCGAACGATGCCCACATCGCGTCCAGCTGCACGGCGTAGGGCGGCGCCGCCGGGTCGTCCCCTCGCCAGAAGAAGGCGCGGCAACCTGGCCCGATGGCCCGTTCCACGTGCGCAGCACGGGCGCCGACCTCCGCGGCCGTGACGCCGGCGGGGCAGCGGCTCCAATTCTCCACGGTTGGCAAGAGCGCGAGTGCGAGCGCGAGCCCGGGTCGCGCGCGAAGGGCGGTCACTCCGATGCCCACAGCCAGGCCGCCCGCGAGGAGCTGCACGAGACCTACGCGGGTGACGGCTCGCAGAGAATCGAGACCGGGCACCGCGTTCAAGAGGCACCAGAGGTCCAGGGGCACGCCGTGCCAACTGCCGACTCGCAGGGTCGCGACGAAGGTGAAGCCCCACAATCCCAGCACTGCTGCCGCCGCGCCGCCGCTCACGGGCAAGGGCCGCCTGCGCCACAGCGCGAGCGCCAGGAAGACCAGTGCCGCGAGCGGCGCGAGGCCCGCGAACATCGTGTGCTCCCAGGCCATCGGGAGGTTGGCGGCTAGGCGCGTCAGTGGCTGGTAAAAGACGGCGCCGGGGCTGGGCAAGAGGTAGGAGGTGGGGCGAGGCAGCATGCCGGCGATCGCGCTCAGAGGCCGGCCTCCCAACTCGTCGTGC
>DATJNL010000357.1:0-18436 GCA_035508175.1 Myxococcales bacterium | reverse complement strand
CACGTTCGCCCCAGGAAGGCTCTCAGCCGGTCTCTGCCCAGGCGTGCCGCGGCCCCTGGCGCGGCACTGGCTCCCGCGATCAGGAGCAGGACGCCGAGGTAGATGCTGGCGGCGAGCTGGAGCGCCGCACAGGCGAGCCCGGCGGCGCACAGCACGCACGCTGCGTTTCGACGCCCCGCCTGCCACTTTCGCCATCCGAGCGTGGCGCAGAGAAAGCAGAGCGGGGTCCACAGCTGCGGCAGGAGCTGTGGGTGCCCGAGCTGGGCCACCCGCGGCATGCCGAAGGCGAAGAGCGAGGCGGCGGCGGCCGAGCCGAGCACCGAGAGACCGAGCGCCCTCCCGAGGGCGAGGGTCGCGACAAAGTTTCCGAGCGTGCAGAGCACCAGAAAGGCGCCGAAGGCATGGACCGGATCGAGGCCGAGTATCCGGAACGGTGCGTAGAGAGGCCAATCGCCCACCAGGTTGTGCGAGTAGGCGAGCGTGTTCGCGTGCGGCCAGAACAGCCACGTCGGGGACCAGAAGCTCCCGTGCCCCTGGCCGTGCAGGAAGCGCCAGCCATGCTCCAAGACGAGCAGGTTGAACCGGGTGTCGCCCAGGTCCCCGGGAAGGCGCCCGAGGCCGGCCGCCAGCGTGGCGCCGTGAAGCATCCATGTTCCGGCGAGCAGCATCGCCGCCGCGACCGACCAGCTCGAGAGCTCGCGTCCCCGCATCGCCCGCGAAGCTACCAGACCGCCGCGTGGTAGGATGTCTCCATGTTCGAGAGCATCGACGACGCGTCCGCGCGCCTCGCCGCGGCCAATTATCTGCCGTCGAAGGAGATCGCGGCCGCCTCCTTCCTCGCCGATAGGCTGGAGAAGCCGATCCTCGTGGAGGGGCCCGCCGGCGTCGGCAAGACAGACCTTGCCCGAGCGCTGGCGCAAGCGGGCGGACGGCCGCTCCTGCGACTGCAGTGCTACGAGGGGCTGGACGAAGCGAAGGCCCTCTACGAGTGGGAGTACGCAAAGCAACTGCTCTACACGCAGTTGCTGCGTGACAAGATCGGCGAGGCGCTTGCCGGGGCGCGCGACCTGAACGAGGCGGCCGATCGCATCGCGAAGAGTGACGCGGTGTTCTTCAGCGAGCGCTTCCTGCTGCCCCGGCCCATCCTCAAGGCGATCACCAGCGACGTGCCGGTGCTCCTGCTGGTCGACGAGATCGACAAGGCCGACCCCGAGTTCGAGGCCTTCCTTCTCGAAGTGCTGGCCGACTACGCGGTGACCGTGCCAGAGCTCGGGACGTTCCGGGCCAAGCACGTGCCACGCGTCGTGCTGACGTCGAACAACGCGCGCGAGCTGTCGGACGCGCTCAAGAGACGCTGCCTCCACCTCTTCATCGACTTCCCCGATGCGGCGCGCGAGCTCGCGATCCTGCGGGCGCGAGTCCCGGGCGTGGGCGAGCGGCTGGCGCGGTCGATCGTGGCGGCGGTGCAGAAGGTGCGGGCGCTGGACCTGAAGAAGCCTCCGTCCATCGCGGAGAGCCTCGACTGGGCGAAAGCCCTGCTGCTGCTGGGGGCGGACTCGCTCGACGCCGGCCTGGTGCGGGACACGTTGAACCTCTTGCTCAAGTACGAGAGCGATATCGCCCGCGTGCGGGAGCAGTTGCCGGACATCGCAGCGGCGGCGGCCGCGCCCTAGGGACCGCGCCTTGCCGGGCCGCGTCGCGCTGATCTCGCTGTGGGCCTTGTGCGGGGGCTGCGTGCTGTCGGGCGTCGCGAGGAACGGGGTCTGCCAATACTTCGGGGGAGGCTGCCAGAGCGACGCTGACTGCTGTGGGGGCCTGGTCTGTGCGCCGGCCGGCGTTTGTGCCCACCCCGACGGGACGGGTACCGGGTCGAGCTCGGGCTCCGGCTCCGCCTCCAGCTCGGGAATTGGCTCTGGCTCCGGGTCGGGTTCAGAGACCGGGACCGGGACCGGGACCGGCGCGAACTCAGTGTCGGGGACGGGCTCGGGCTCCTCGAGCTCGAGCTCTGGTGGCACTTCGGGCTTCCAGACCGCGGCGCATCAAATGCCGACGATTCCCAACATGAATGGAGCCACCTTCGCGAGCCCCATCCTGGCGGTCATTACATACGCAAACGATGGGAACCGCGCTACTGAGGAGGCCTTCGCGGCTTTTCTCGTGAAATCGAATTGGCTCAGCACCGTGGGGCCCGAGTACGGGATCGGGTTGGGTTCCAGCGTCGACGTCGAGCTGACCGCGGCCGCGCCCGGGTCGATCGACGACAACGGCATTCAGACGGAGCTCGCCTCGTTGATCACCGGCGGCACGGCGACGTCGCCCCTGGACTCGACCATCTTCATGATCTTCTTTCCCGGAACGACGTCGGTCTCCGCCAACGGCCAGGTGGTGTGCAGCTTCGCGACCGGCTATCACGCGGAGAGCCAGGCCTCCGGCAACGACTTCGCCTATGCGGTCATTCCAGACTGCCAGGCCGGGCAGAGCGGCGAGCTCGCGGCCCTCGAATCGGCCGCTTCACACGAGTTCTTCGAGGGCGCGACGGATCCCTTTCCGAGCGACTCACCGGGTTGGGTCATCACCGATACGAGCAATCCCTGGCACGCCCTTGGCGGCGAGATCGCCGATCTCTGTGCCAGCGTGCTGCCGGAATGGTCGGAGGGCGGCTATTCCGAGATCGCTCGCATGTATTCGAACGAGGCGGCGCAGGCCGGAGGCGATCCGTGTCTTCCCGCGATCGGAACGTACTTCGCCACCGACGTCGAACCGTCGACGGTCCCAGAGGTCACGGCGGGCTCGCAGGCGACGTTCCAGGTGACGGGCTGGTCGACGGCCCCGCTGGCACCCTGGGAGCTGCAAGCAGTTCCCTATGGCGGGACGTTCACGCCGACGCTCTCGCTCACGGCCAACTCTATCGGGAATGCTGGCACCGCCACGCTCACCGTGGGCGTGCCGGCGGGGACGAACTCCGGCGACTACGCGGTGATCCAGGTGGGGTCGGTCGACCCGGCGAACGATCAGTCCTCGACCTTCGTGGGTGTGGCGGTGCCGTGAGGCCGCTCAGGGAAATTGCCCCGCGGCGACCAGCGTGTCGAGGTGGGCCTGCCGCACGGCGTCCTCGGCGACGGCCGCGGCGGTGTCGGCGTCCAGTGCGGCTCGCTCCGCGTCGACGACCTCGATGTTCGTGGTAGCGCCAGCGCGGTACGCCAGGTTCGTGAGCACGAGGGCCTGCTGCGCCTTGGCCGAGGCGTCGTGCGCCGAGAGCAGGGCCTCCTGCGCCCGATCCAGTGCAACCGCGGCGGCGCGGACATCGGACCTGGCCTGCCGCACGGTGCCTTCGAGATTCAGCTCGGCCTCCGCCTCCAGCGTCGCGCGCTCCTTCGCCTGGCCGTAGCGTAGCCCTCCGTCGTAGATCGTCCAGCTGAGCACCAGCTGCAGCTGCCAGCCGGTGGTAGGCTGCGTGACCGTGGGCGGGTTGGCGTAGAAGGGCATCCCGGAAAGCGCGAGGCTCGGCACGTAGTCCGCCCAGTCGTCGCGGGAGACGTGACGAGCGGCCACGAGCCGCTCGTCGGCGAGGAGCACGTCCGTCCGCAGCTTCGGGACCTCGTCGAGCGCCGCTGCCACGGAGGGCGGAGGTGGGAGCTTCGCCTCGGGCTCGGCGTCGAAGGGGGCGTCCTCTCCCAGGAGCACGCCGAGCGCCTCCTGCAACGCGTACAGCGCCGAGTGCGCGGCAGCGAGCGCCGCCTCGTCGCTCGCGAGCTCCTGGGAGGCTCGGACTTCGTCCACGCGGTTGCCGAAGCCGCCGGCAAAGCGCGCGTGCGCGTAGTCGTAGTGGGCCCGCGCATTGGCGGCAGCCCGATCCGTGACGTCGATGACCCGGTGCTGCGCGACCAGGCTGAGGTAGGTCTTGGCCACGGCGACGGCCAGTTGCCGGCGGACGTCGGCTTCGCTTCGCTGGGCCACGTCCACGGCGTCGAGCGCGTGCGCCCAGCGCACCCAGGCCTGCGGGACCGCGAGCGGCACGGTAACCGTCGCCGAGGCAATCACCTGATTCTGCGGGGCGATGATCACTCCGCCGAGCGCGCGGTTGCCGTCGAGCAGCGTGTAGGACACGTTCCCCACCAGGGTGGGCAGTGACGACGACCGCGCCTGCTCCACCAGCGCGACCGCCCGCTTCACCTCCTGGGCGGCGACGCCGACGGTCGGGTTGCGCGCGAGCGCTCGCGCCACCGCGTCCTCGAACGAAAGGACGGTCGGATGGCCGGCCGGTTGCGCCGCCGCGCCCGCGCTCCAGACGAGCACGGCGAGCGCCAGCTCGGTCCCCCGCACCAGGGTCGCAGGTCGATGGCGACGACCGAGATTTGCCGGGCCGAGGATCCCGCCGCTGGCGCGGCGGGGTCTCTTGGGCTCAGTGCTGCGCGACGACATGCGGGCCTTCCTCGGCGATGGGCTGCACCAGCCCCCCTTCCGCGACGTCCTCGCCGAGGTTGAGCGCGACCTGCTCGCCGCCCGAGAGCCCGCTTGCCACGCGGGCACGGACGCCGTCGTCGTCGGCGAGAGTGACCGGGCGGAAGCGCACCCGGTCGTCGTTGCCCACCACGCCCACGAAGGTCGCACTCCCGCGCAGGACGAGCGCCGCCACCGGCACTTCGACGAGGCTGGGCACGGGGATGGCGATGGCGACCTGCACGAAGCTTCCGGCCACGATCAGGCCAGCGGAGTTGTCCAGGTCCACCTCCACGAGCATGGTGCGCGTCGACGGGTCGAGCTCGCGCGAGAGGCGTGTGACGGTCGCGCGGAAGGGCTGCCCCGGCCGCTCCGGAACCGTGACGACCGCGGCATCTCCCTCGCGGACGAAGGCAGCATCGTGCTGGTCGAGATAGGCGTAGATGCGAAGTCGATCGATCTGGGCCACCGTGACCACGGGCAGTGCGCTCGTCTCGGCCGACGTCGCGGCCTGCAGCAGCGCGCCCGGATCCGCGTAGCGGGCGGTCACCGTGCCGTCGAACGGCGCACGCAGGACCTCGTAGGAACGCTCCTGGTGCGCGGCCTTTTCCGTTGCCTCCGCCACCTCGGCGCTCGCCACGGCCGAGTCGTAGTCCTGCGCCGAGACGACTCCCGGTCCGACGAGCGCCTTCGCGCGCGCCGCGTTCACACGCTTGTTCTTGGCGTCGGCGGTGGCGGCCAGCAGCTGCTGATCGATCTCGGGGGCTTCGATGACCGCGAGGAGCTGTCCCCGCTTCACCGAGTCGCCCTTGTCGACCTGGATGGACCGGAGGTAGCCCGACACCTTGGCGTAGAGCGTGACGCTCGCATAGGGCTCGGCCTCGCCCTGCACGTGTACCTCGCGGGAGGCAGCCGAGCGCCCCGCCTGCGCGACGCGTACGTGCGGCCCCGGCGCGAGCGCCTTCTCGCGGGCGAGGGCCTCGGCGTGCACGGCCGCGCCGCGGCTCCAGGCGAGTGCGGCGACTCCGCCCGCGGCGAGCACCGCCGCGGCCATTCCGGCCGTGTAGTAGGCGGTCGAACGCGTCCTTTCGGTCACGCCGTGCCTCCTTCGGGAAGCGGCTCGAGACCGCGCTCCTCCGCCAGGAAGCGCGCCTCGAGCAGGTGCTTGGTGGGAGGCTGCACCCGAAGGAGGGAATAAACCACGGGCACGATGAACAGCGTGACGAGCGTCGCCACCAGCAGGCCGCCGATGACGGCGCGCCCCAGCGGCGCGTTCTGCTCGCCGCCCTCGCCGAGCGCGAGCGCCATGGGGATCATGCCGATGATCATGGCGAGCGCGGTCATCAGCACCGGACGGAGCCGCGTCTTGCCGGCCTCGAGCGCGGCGGCGGTAGAGGTGACCTCGGCATTGTCGGTGCGCACGTCGTTGGCGAAGTTCACGAGAAGGATCGAGTTCGACACCGCGATGCCGATGCTCATGATCGCACCCATCAGCGACTCGACGTTCAGCGTCGTCCCGGTGAGCGCCAGCATCCACAGGATGCCCACGAGCGCCCCAGGCACGGCAACCATGATGATGAAGGGGTCGAGCCAGGTCTGGAAGAGGACCACCATCAGGCAGTAGACGAGCAGGCCGGCGAGGATCAGGCCGAGTCCCAGCGAGCGGAACGAGCTCTTCATGACCTCGTCCTGTCCCCGCACGTGGATCCGCATCCCCGGTGGTAGCGGGCCCAGCGCGCGCACCTCACGGTCGATATCGGCGGCGACGGAGCCGAGGTCCCGCCCCTCGACGCTGGCGTCGATGTCGAGCACCCGCTGGACGGTGTAGTGGTTGATCTGGGCGGGGCTGTTCCGGGGATGGATCTCGGCGATGTTGCTCAACGTCTCGGTGGGCGCCCGCGGCAGCTGGGCCGGCGCCGTGGACGGGCCCGCCGGCGTCAGGCCGCCCTGGGTGGGCGAGCTGAGCGGCGTGGCCATCAACGCCGAGACCGAATCGAGGTCGCGCAGCGGTGTCTTCACGACCACGGTGTAATTGACGTTGTTCTGCGGGTTGAGGAAATACGACGGCGCAACGAGTGCGCTCGACGAGAGCGACGTGACGAGCGCGTTTGCGACATCGAGCTGCGCGAGACCGACCTGGGCGGCGCGCTGGCGGTCCACGTCGACCTGGAACGACGGGTAGTCGAGCAGCTGGCGGATGTGCACATCCTCGGCGCCCGGGATGAGGCGGAGCCGGTCGCGCAGTCGCCGAGCGAGCACGAAGTCCTTGTCCAGATCGGAGCCTTCGATCTGGACGTCGACCGGCGCCGCGAGACCGAAGTTCAGGACCTGGCTCACGATGTCGGCCGACTGGAAATACGCCGTGCAGCCGGGGAACCCTTCCTCGAGGACGCGGCGAATCGCCTGCTGGTAACCCGCCGTGGGGTGATGCTCGGGCCGCAGGGCGATGCGGATCTCGGCGTCCATGCCGCTCACGTTGTCCGTGCCCACGAAACCCAGGTTGTAGTAGGGCGGGACGCCGATGTTGTCGTTGATCGTCTGCAACTCGCCCGCCGGGATGATCTCGCGAATGCGGGCCTCGGCCGCCAGCACCAGCTTCTCCGTCTCCTCGATCCGTGTCCCCGCGGGCGCGCGGAAGTGCAGCTTCATCTGGCCCGTGTCGACGGCAGGGAAAAAGTCCGTGCCGATCACGAAGGGCAGCGCGAACGAGGCGGCGCCGATCACGGCGGCCACTGCCAGCGTGAAGACGCGGTGGTCGAGGGCCACGTGGAGCAGGCGCCCATAGGCGTTCTGGAAACGCTCGAAGCCGCGGTCGCGCGCGTCGTTGAAGCTCCGGGCGAGCCGGCCCCACGCGGTGTGCGGCACGGCGCCGTGGTGCTCGCTCGCCATGAGCAGGCGGGCCAGCGTGGGGACGAGCGTGCGCGACAGCAGGTAGGAGGCGAGCATCGCCAGCACGACCGCGAGGGCGAGCGGCGCGAAGAGGTACTTGGCGGGGCCGACGAGGAGGACCACCGGGAAGAAGACGATGCAGATGGCGAGGGTGGCGACGATGGCGGGCACGGCGATCTGCTGCGCGCCGTCGAGGATGGCCCGCGTCAGGGGTTTGCCGAGCATGCGGTTGCGGTGGATGTTCTCGACCTCCACGGTCGCATCGTCCACGAGCATGCCGATCGCGAGGGCGAGACCGCCGAGCGTCATGATGTTGACGCCGTAGCCGAAAAGGTGGAGGCCGATGATCGAGCAGAAGATCGCCAGCGGAATCGAGGTGGAGACGATGACCATGCTGCGCCAGCTGCCCAGGAACAGGCCGATCATCAGCGACACCAGGATCGAGGAAACGATGGCTTCCCGCAGGACGCTGCGGATGGCGGCGCGCACGAAGACGGACTGATCGAAGTCGATGCGCAGCTCCAGGCCGTGCGGTGCGACCGCTTCGATGGCGGGCAGCGCCCCGCGAGCCGCCTGCACCACTGCCAGGGTGGACGCGTCCGCGTGCTTCAGGATGGCAAGGTAGGTCGCGCGCTTGCCGTCGATGTGGACGATGTTCGTCTGGTCGGCGAAGGAGTCCGAGATGTGCGCCACGTCGCCCAGCCGCACCAGCCGGCCTCCGACCACGCGCAGCGGCAGGTCGGCGAAGTCGGCCACCGCGGGAGGGCTGGAGTTCATGAAGACGTCGTACTCGCGGCTGCCAATGCGCGAGGTGCCGGCCGGCAGGATCACGTTGGCGGATTGCAGCGCGGCCACGGCGTCGGAAGGTGAGAGACCGCGGGCGGCCAACTCCCGGAGGTCGAGATCGACGTTGATCTGCCGCTGCTTGCCGCCGTACGGCGCAGGCGTGGCGAGGCCCGGGATCGTGAACAGCTTCACGCGGATGAAGTTCAGGCTGTAGTCGAAGATGCGCTCCTCGGGCAGCGTGGCGCTGTAGGCGGTCAGCTGGGCCACCGGCACGTTGGAGGCGTTGAACTGCAGGATGTTCGGCGGGGTCATCCCCGGGGGCGTTATCCTCAGGATGGTGCCCGTGACGGCATTGATCTGCGCGATGGCGGCCGCGACGTCGGTGCCGGGCTGGAAGTAGACCTTGAGGAGGCCGATGCCCGGCGTCGACTGCGATTCGATGCGCTCGATCCCGTTGACGGTGGTCGACATCGCCCGCTCGGTGATGATCACCACGCGACGCTCCATGTCTTCAGCCGAGAGACCCGGGTAGTTCCACAGGACGATCACGACCGGGATGTCGATGGTCGGGAAGATGTCGACCACCATGCGCGACAGCGACAGCGCCCCCATCACGAGGATGAGGACCGACATGATGGCGACGGTGTAGGGGCGCCTCAGGGCGAGGCGCACGATCCACATTGTAGCGAGCTCCCGACGCCCGGCTCTTCGGGCTGACGAATCATAAGCGAGAGGCAGCCGCGAGTCTTTTTCAACTTTCTAAATCGAATGTTAAGAGATGCTGAACGAAGGAGCGGCCCGTGGACATCGACTTTGACCTGCTGAAGACCCTCGTGGACATTGGCAATGCGCGCAGCTTCACCGCCGCGGCCAGGCGGCGCCACGTGAGCCCCTCAGCCGTCAGCCAGCGGGTCAAACTGCTCGAGCACCAGCTCGGCTTCCCGCTCTTCGCCCGAGCGGGCCGCTCGAGTCGCCTCACCGCGGAGGGGCAGCGGCTGTTCGACGCGGCCCATCGCAGCCTCACGCCGCTGGAAGAGGCAGTCGCCACGTTGCGCGGCGACAGCTCCCGTGTGGGCGGCTCGATCCGCATCGGCTGTCCTGTGGCCTTCGGCCGCATGTGGCTGAGGCCGCGACTCGTGGCGCTGCGGCAGCGCCACCCGGAGCTCCTGCCGGAGGTCCTTTACGACTCGAGCGTGTCTCTGGGACCCCGGCTCGTCGCCGGGGAATTCGACCTGTGCATCCTCGTGGGCCCGGTCGCGCGCTCGGCGGGCCTGGTCTCGAAGCTGATCTACACCGAGGAGTTCCTGGCGGTGGGCGCTCCTGACTACTTGAAGCGGACCGGTTCGCCCCGCACCCTGGCGGAGTTTTCGGCGCATCCGTTCATCGTCTTCGACCAGGCGCTCGCCATGTTGCGCCCCTGGTGGCGGGCGCACTTCGGCTCGCGAGCGGCCTTGCCGCCGCGCCACGCCTGCCGCGTGGCGAGCCTCGACGAGATCCTGGCGCTCACGGAGGCGGCCATGGGGCTCACGGTGCTGCCGAACTTCTTCCTCGAGGAGTCGGTGGACCGGGGCAACGTGGCCGTGCTCACGCCGGAGCACCCGCGCGCCGGGCCGGCGCGGCGCGCTCTGTATCCAATCTACCTGTGCTGGAGGCGCGCGGCCGTGGAGGTGGCGCGGGTGAGAGCGGTGCGCGAGCTGTTGCTCGAGTGACCCGGGCGCCTACTGCTGGCAGTTGCCGCTGCGCGGCGCGCAGTACGACTGGTACTCCTGGGGCTGTCCCGTGGTCGGGTTCGTGCAAAGGTACTCCGGCAGCGTCTCGTCCACGGTGGTCCAGGCCTCGCAGATCGTCCCGTCCCCCGGGCACAGCGTGCTCGAGCCAACCACGGATGCGCACTGATCCACGGTCGCGTCCGGGGGATTCTGGCAACAGGCTTCCACGGTCGGCGTGCAATCGAAGTTGCTCGGGCAGTCGGTTTGCACCGTGCACGCCTGCGCACACCAGGGCGAGATCTGGCCCTCGATCAGCGTCTCGAGGCACTGGCTCGGCGTCGTGCCGAAGGTGGCCGACGAGCAGTCGCAGGGGCACTGATTGCAACCCGGTGGGTCGAAGCAGAAGTTCTCCGGCGTGGGCGAGCAAAGGCCAGGCTGAAGCGAGCCGCAGAACCAGCCCACCGGGCAGAAATCGTTGCTCGTGCAGTAATTCTCGCACTGGCCGTTCTGGCAGCTCTGGTACAGCGGACAGTCCGCCGTCGACCGGCAGCCGGCGACGCACTGGTCCGCCGTGCAGATCTCGCCGAAGTCGCACTGCGAATCGAGCGTGCACTGCACGAGCGAGCAGATGGGGCCGGTGATGTCGCAGAAGTAGCCGGCCGGGCAGTCATAGCTCGTGGCACACCCCGCGAGCGACTGGCACGAGCCGCTCGGGTTGCAGAAGTAGCCGCTCGGGCAACCGGTGTCGTCGATGCACTGGCAGCTGCCCGTCGCCTGGTTGCAGGTCTGGCCGGTGCCGCACGACTGGTCGGTCGTGCAGACACAGCGGTTCCCGCTGCGCGCGAAGCCGGGCGGGCAGCAGGACGCCCCGGTGCACACGCAGGCGCGCACGCTGGGGTCGTAGCTGTGGTCGGGCGGGCAGCAGGAGTCCTCGCCGCACGTGCAGTTCTGCCGGCTCTGGTCGTAGATGAAGCCCGAGGGGCAGCAAGTGTCGCTCTCGCACTGGCAGGTCTGCTCGGCGTCGTCCCAGGCCGTGCCCACCGGGCAGCAGGCGTCCGAGGCGCAGAGGCATTGCTGTTGGCCGGTGTCGAAGCGATAGCCTTCCGGGCAGCAGCTGCTCTGCGCGCAGGCGCACGCGGCCTGGTCCGGGTCCCACGCGTATCCGACCGGGCAGCAAACCGTGGCCTGGCAGGCGCACGCCTCGCCCACGGGGTCCCACACGTAGCCGGTGGGGCAGCAGTAGTCGCTCACGCAGGCGCAAACGCCGCCGTCGGTGCAGGCCTCGCCCGCGGGGCAGCCGTCGTCGTTCGAGCACACGCAGAGGCCCGTCTGCTCGTCTGTGCCCTGGGGGCAGGCGCCGCCGATCGCCGTGCGCCCGCAGGCGGCCAGGGCCAGGGCGAGGAGGGGGAGGCGCCGCGCCATCAGCCAGCCTCGACCGCGTAGGTGATGGTGACGGTGGCGTCCGGATCCGGCACGTAGCTCCCCAGGAAAGCGACGCTGTTGATCACCGGCAGGTACTGCCAGCCCTCCTCGGGATCCTGTGCGACCGCCTGCCCGTTGACCTGCACCACGATGGAGGTGGGATCGGGCGGCGCCGAGAGCGGGAAGTAGCGGCGGAGCGTCTTGATGTTCAGGGCGATCTGCTGCAGCGCCGGCACGAAGGCGGCCTCGTCGCAGATGCTCTCGAAGACGCCGTCGGTGTCCTTCACCAGCTCCTGCAGCCGCGGCGTCGGGTCGACGTGGGAGCCGAAGATGGAGCTCTGGCCCGTGGGCGTGCAGCCGCCGGTGGGGCCCCCGAGCGCGGAGAAGCTCACGAGATTTTCGTTGCCCTTGCCCTTGATCGATCGCAGGTAGCGGGCGAAGTAGCCGGGCTCGCCGAAGGACTCGTCGTCGGTGTTGGCCGCCGCGATCACCGCGAGCGACGCGTTGGGGCGCAGCAGCCCGGCGTTGGGCCCGCCCGGGGAGGCGTTCTCGATGGCAAGCACCATCGAGCTGAAGATGGAGGTCTGAGACGGCGCCGAGTCGCGCTGTATGGTCCAGGTGAGGGCGGACTGGAAGTCGGCGACGTAGTTGGGGTCCGACGCGGTGAGGATGGGCACCGGTCCGTGAAGCAAGCCGCCGTCGCCCTTGTGCGTGCCGCCCCCGGGCACGGGGTAGGTGGAGAGGTCGGACGAGGTGACGCCCATCTGCCAGTTGACCTGCGAGCCCGCGAGCACCTGGATGAAGGCCGAGACGGCGCTCGCGAGGCGGTCGCGCTCGTCCGCCATGATGCCCGCGTTCGACACGACCCACAGCACGTCGACGAGCGCGGAGCTCTGCTGGAACACGTCCGTCTGCAGCGCCGCGACCACCTTGGGATCGAGGATGGTGACGCGGTTGATCATGCTGCGGGGGAGATCGAAGTTGGCGATCGTGGGCGGCTCGAGCGGCGGGGGCGCGGCCTGCGGGTAGAGGGGCGGCGGCTGGGCGCGGTAGTCGCCTGGAGGGGCACAGGCGGCGAGCGCGACGAGCGCGAGCAGGGCAGTGAACCGCATGGACGGCGGACGCTAGCACGGGGGGAGCGAAGGCCTCAAGGCGACGAGCGGCGGCTCTGACGTGGCCTCCGCGGCTCCCGGCTGCCAGGCCGCGCCGTCACACGCCTATGCTATGAGGAAGCATGCCCGACGACGTCGTGAAGCTCGCCGACGCCCTCCGCCGCGCGAAGCGCGTGTTTGCCTTCACCGGGGCGGGCCTCTCGACCGGCAGCGGCATCCCGGATTTTCGGGGGCCGAAGGGGGTCTGGAAGACCCGCGAGCCGGTGTACTTCCAGGATTTCCTCCGCTCGGAGGAGAAGCGCGTCGAGTACTGGGACCAGAAGATCGAGGCGCACGAAGCCTTCCGCACGGCTCAGCCCAACGCGGCGCACCGCGCCCTCGTGGAGCTGGAGAAGGCCGGGCGCCTCACCGGGCTGGTCACGCAGAACATCGACGGCCTGCACCAGGCGGCGGGCTCGGATCCGGAGCGGGTCGTCGAGTTGCACGGCACCAACCGCTTCGTCGAGTGCGTCGAGTGCGGCAAGCTCTCCGATCCCGAGCCGGCCGTGGCGCGCTTCCGCGGCGAGCGCGTCACGCCCACCTGCGACTGCGGCGGGTTCCTCAAGTTCGCCACCATCAGCTTCGGCCAGGCGCTACGCCCCGAGGTGCTCTCGCGGGCGATCCGGGCCGCCGAGGGCTGCGACTTGGTGCTCGCCCTCGGTTCGACGCTGTCAGTGCAGCCGGCCGCCGGCGTCGCGCTGGTGGCGCTGCAGACGGGCGTGCCCTACGCCATCGTGAACCAGGGGCCGACGGAGCACGACCAGCTCGCCTCGCTGCGCATCGAAGGCGACGTGGTCGAGGTCGTCCCGCCCGCGGTCGCGTCCGCGCTCGCCTGAGCGCTACTCCACCGTCAACACGGCGCCGCTCGAGTAGGCGTTGAACTCGGGCGCGTACATCGACTGCACCGTGGCGGGCCCCACGCGGAACGTGCCGGCGAGGTTCGCGCGCAGCCGGTACTCGAAGGTGTACTCGCCGACCGGGAGGCTCTCGAAGAAGAAGTTCTCGCCGCTGTCACGGACTTCCTCGTACCAGGCGATGCCGAGGTCCCACTTGAAGCTCGAGGCCTGGCTTTCGGGCTCGAAGCCCGCGCCGCGTGGGTCGCGCAGGTGCACGTACTCGGCCTCGTGCTTGCTGCGCAGGGACAGGTGGACCTCGATTTCGTCGCCGGGGCTCACATGGGCGCCCTCGGCCAGCGGCTGCAGCGTCCACTGCTTGCCGTCGAAGCTGCGCTTGAAGAACTGCCGCGACACCGAGAAGAAGTCGCCCCGGTCTTCCTTGGGCAACTCGTCCGTCGAGAACTGCCACGTGGCCGAGGCGAACGCGAAGCCCTTTCCCTTCTTGGTCACGATCGTTTTCGCGTGCGCCGGATCGATCGCGGAACCAGGTACGACCAGCTGGTTCTTCTTGCCGGTGTAGTGGTCGGGCCGGAAGACGAACTTCGCCTCGCGCGAGCCCACCTGCGCGTCCACCTCCTCGGTCGTCCCCAGCGCCTTCTCCTGCTGGAGCACCTTGGCCAGCGAGTAGAGCACCTCGGCGGTCGCGCGCGTGGACTTCCAGTGGTTGAGCTTCTTGTTCAGGAACAGCCACAAGACGAGCCCGTCCTTGCGCGGATCGTCGGGCTCGAGCTCGGTGAGCGTGCGCAGCGCGAAGGCCTGGGTCTCGATGGTGTCGTTGTACCAGAGCCAGGAGCGGTCCTCCGGCGCCCAGAACGTCCCCTGGTCGGGGAGCGTCTTCGAGGAGTCCATCACGCTGTCCCAGACGAGCTTCGCATCATCGGGGCGGCCCATGCGCTTCAGCGTGAGCGAGAGCAGCCCTTTGAGATAAGGCGAATGGTCCTTCCAGTGCGCGAACGAGTAATCGAGCATGTCCTTGCGCTCCTGAGGCGTGATCGCGCCGCCGAGCCAGGAGTCGTCGGGGAAGTTCGAGGCGACGTAGTTCAGGAAGGTCAGGTACTCCCAGTCGGCGGAGTCGGATAGCCGGGTGTCCCAGACCTGGCGCAGGTAGTCCCCGAGGTAGCGGAACGCCGAGACGACCATGTCCTTCGGCACCGGCACGCCGAACTCGGTGGCCTTGGAGAAGCCGTAGGTCAGGTAGAGAGTCATGTAGGGCGAGGGCGGGCCGCCCGGCCACCACGGGAAGGCGCCGCTCGAGAGCTGGGCCTTGCGCAGCTTCGCGAGCGCCTGCTCGCGCTGTGCCGCGGCGATCACGGGATCGAGCACCCTGGCGAGGCTCCGGTCGTCGCCCTGCGCCCCACCCCGGCTCTCCTGCGGCCAGGGGCTCTCCTCGTACGCCATCTTCAGATTCGGGTCGGGCGCGTTGAATGCCTCGAGCTCCGTCTTGCGGCTCGACATCTCCTTGGCCATGGCGGCGATGGCGGGGTGGCTCTTGAAGAGGGAAGTCAGGATGCCGGTCGAGAGGAAGCGGTTGAGGGTCTGCTCGGTGCACTCGTAGGGGTAGTTCACCAGGTACGGCAGCGCGCTCAGCACGCTGTAGAAGAGCTGGCCGTCGACGGTCACGACGAGCTGCTCGTTCTGGCGGGTCGGGTCGTCGTTCTTCTCGAGGTCCGCGAAGGAGAGCGTTTTCCTGTCGCCGTCACGCAGGCTGACGAAGCGCGACTGCGCGAGGTGGAGGCGGCTCGGCAGCACCGGCAACGGCCGCAGCTCGCCGTCCGAGAAGTCGCCGGCCGTGCCCTTGACCTGGATGGCTATCAGGCCGACGTGCCGCGGGGCGGTGATCGGGAAGGTGAGGTCGGTTCCGCCGCCCTTCTTCACGTGGAAGGGCTGCCGGGCCTGGGCCGGCGAGAGGCCGAAGTCCCGCAGCAGGCTCCGGTGCGTCTCGGGGTCCTGGATGTCCAGTTCGAGGCGGCCGTCGAGGTCGTGATCCGAGGCGTCGTTGACCACGACCTTGAGCTGCGCCTGGTCGCCCTCGCGCAGGAAGCGCGGCAGGTACGGGCGCACCAGCAGGTCCTTGACGGTCTGGGTCTGGCGCTCGATCGAGCCGGCGCGGAGGTCCGCGGTCAGGGCGTGCACCCACACGTTCCAGCTGGTCACCGAATCGGGGACCTCGAACTGGATCGACGCCGTGCCACCCGTGCCGGTGAGGAGCTGGGGCTGCCAGAACGCCGTCTCGGAGAAGTTGCTGCGCAGGGGCGCTGGGGTCGCGGCCGCCGGCTGGCCCGGTGACTCGGTCTTGCCCATCCGGCCTTCGGGCCTCCGCGACTTGTCGTCGTTGTCCGCCTGCGCCTCGAGGCGTTCCCTGCCGTCCGCGACCATCGGCGCAGCTGTCGGAGGGGCCGCGAACCCCAAGGCGTGGTAGGCGCGCCGCGGGCCCAGGCCGTCCATCCCGAAGCCATAAGGGCCACGCCGACCGGGACCGCCGACGCCGTAGCTGTCGTAGAAGAGCAGCGTGTCGCCGTAGGGCCAGTCGTAGCTCAGGAAGGTGGCGAGTCCGTTCCCCAGCACGAAGCTGGCGGGCCGTTCCCCGAGCGCGGGATCTTCCGGCGAGGCCGACGTGAAGCTCGGCCACAAGGAGTTGAGATCGGGCGGGGCGTGCGGCGCGAAGACGTCCAGGCTGCGATCGTACATGTACGCGAGCAGCTCGGCGGCGCGGGGCTCCACGGGGCGCCCGTCGGCCGCCTTCACGGTCACTTTCCAGGTCTCGTGCGTGCCGGGGCGGATCTTGTCCCGGAAGGTCGCGAACGAGAGCTGCAGCCGGCGATCGGTCCAGGGCACGTACACGCTCGCCTGAAGCTGCATCCACTGGTGGTCGTTCAGCACACGGAGCACCGCCGAGAAGCCGCCCCGATCCTTCGCCGTGATCGGTATCTCGATCAGCGTTCCGGACGCTCCCGCGAGGAGCGCGCGCCGCTCGGCGAGCTTCCCGCCGCGGTAGAGCTCCAACGACATCGCCTGGCCGGGCAGCCCCGAGAGCGCCAGGAGGCGGGCGGTGCCGCCGACCTCGACGGAGTCCTGTTCGGAGAGCAGCAGGGCCGGGAGCCGCAGATCCAGCGCGGTGCCGGCCACGATGATCTCCTGGCTCGTCTCGTACTCGGCGCCGAAGGCATCGTGCGTGGTGTAGTGGACGCGGTAGGCGCCCGGAGGCAGGTCGGGCCAGACGATCGTGGCCACTCCCGTGGCGTCGTGGCTCAGCTCGCCGCGCGCGAGCTCGCGGCCGTCGGGCCAGCTCCTCATCGTCACGGCGGGCTGGTAGTCGGTGCGCCAGCGGGGGCGCAGCGCGTCGCCGGGCGTCAGCCGCTTCACGTTCGGCGTTCCGTGCGGCTCGGGCAGCGGCTCCTCGGCCGGCAGCAGTGCATGGTCGGGCTGCTCCAGCGCCACGATGGAGTAGCTGGCGGGGCCCGCCTGTGGCACGCCGTCGAGATCCGTCCGGCGCACCGTGATCGTGTTGGAGCTGCCCGTCCGGAAGAAGCTCGCGCCGGCCTGCATGTCCGCGCGGATGGCCACCAGGCCCAGGTGGAACGTGCGGCTCGCGCTGCGGGTCTCGCCGCCTTCGTCGGTGACCCCCGCCTCGACCGCGTAATCGTAGGTGAGGTCCCTGGCGTCGTTCGATTTCTCGTCTGCCGAAGGGGTGAAGTCGAGGCGGAACTTCCCGTCGGCGTCGAGCGCGCTCGTGCCGCTGGCGACCGCCTGGGCGCTCGAGGCGCTTCGCCCGCCCTCCCAGCCAAACCACCACCACCACGGGTAGATCGGGTTGCGGGTGACGCGCCAGCGCACCGTGCCGCTCGAAAGCGGGAGGCCGAAGTAGTAGCGCGCCTGCCCTTCCAGGTGGGCGGGCCGGTTCAAGCGCAGCGGGCTCGCGGGATCGTCGAGCTTCGCCTCGAAGGTCGGCCGCTTGTACTCTTCGACGCGGATCTGCGCGGTGCCGCCGTCGGAAGTGAGCTGCCAGCTTCCGAGCAGGCGCCCCGCCGGCACGGTGAACTCGCCGGCGGCCGTGCCGAAGCGGTTGGTCGTGACCGTCTTCTTGTCGACGATCTGGTAGTTCGCGTCTCGCAGGAACACGGTGAGGGGCTGGCCCTTGCGCAGCTCGAACCGGCCGAGATCGGAGCGTCCGGCCCAGGCCACCACCTTCCAGAGGATCTTCTGCAGCGGCCGGTAGATGGCCCGATCGGTGAAGATCGTCGTGCTGTGCTCGGCGCTCGGCCTCGACTTCTCCGAGCCGGACAGGTCGCCGGTCAACGCGAGGTTCCGGCCTTCCTTGCCGAGGACGAAGTAGACGCCCCCGTAGCCGACCGCGGCGAAGCGGGCCCGACCCGCGCGATCGCTGGCTCGCGTGGCCACGATCCTCGGCGCGTGGTTCCAGTCGTAGTGGTAGAGGTCCAGCGTCGCGCCCGCGACGGGCGTGCCTCGCGCGCCGCTCAGGGCCTCCACGTCGAGCTCGCCCTCCCGGCTCTGCGTGGCCAGCACCAGGTCGCTGACCAGGAGCTCGGTGGCGACGATCTCGTTCTCGGGAGCCGTGAAGGCCTGGGTGGCCGAGGCGACGATCACGTAGGCCCCGGGCGCGTCGAGGGGCGGCACCACGAAGGTGTGGTGCTGCTTGTAGTCGGGGGTAGGCGGCAGGTCGACGTGCCAGGCGTCGGCGGGCTTCAAGGCGAGGAGCGCGCGCACGCGGGCCGGGTTGGTCACCCACTCGGTGGGGTTGCCGTACATGTACCGGTCGCTGTCGCTCCCTCGACCCCAGCGCACGACTTGATCGGCGAGATCGACGCGGTAGGCCCGGAACCACAGGCGGGGGAGGTTCTTGTGCAAGACCTCGAGCGAGCGCTTGCCCGCGGCGTCCGAGCGCATGGCCTGAAGGGAATACTGGCGCGCCTCGATCCGCTGGACGATGTCCCGGCAGCGCTGGCCGCCCGGAGACTCGGGGTAGCCATCGCGGCCCGCCACCGCGGCCGCGTGGGCCGAGACCAGGTTATCGGGGCCGTCCGACTCCTGGAGGAACTCGGCGAGCTGCGCCTCTCCCGCGGACCACCAGGGCACGTCGCGCACGGTGTCCAAGCGGGTCTCGAGATTGTGGATGAGCGCTTCC
>DATJNL010000356.1:0-4527 GCA_035508175.1 Myxococcales bacterium | reverse complement strand
GCCATGAGGAAGAAGCCCGCTGGCAGGGAGAGGGGACTTGCCATGAGGAAGAAGCCCGCTGGCAGGGAGAGGGGACTCGCCATGAGGAAGAAGCCCCCCCGGCAGGGAGAGGGGACTTGCCATGAGGAAGAAGCCCCCCGGCAGGGAGAGGGGACTTGCCATGAGGAAGAAGCCCCTCTCCCCCGGAGGGGGAGAGGCTGGGTGAGGGGGCCTCGTGATCGTTCTCGCTGCACTCATCGCGCCGCCCCGAGCAGCGGCAGCGCGCGGCGGCGCTCGCCGGTGGCGCGGAAGAGCGCGCTGGCGATGGCAGGCGCGACGGCAATGATCGGCGTCTCCCCTGCGCCCATGGAAGGCTGGTCTCTCCGATCGATCAGGATCGCCTCGATGGCCGGCACGTCGCTGAAGCGCGGCACGCGGTAGTCCGCATAGCGCGGGTTCAGGACGCGCCCGCCGGCGAAGTGGACGGCCTCGAACAGCGCGCCTCCCAGCGCCATCACCGTGCCGCCCTCGATCTGGTTGCGCACGCCGTCCGGGTTCACGATGGCGCCGCAGTCGTAGGCGGTCACGACGCGGTGAACCCGCGGCGCGCCGCCGTCGAGACGCACCTCGACGCAGGTGGCCACGCGCCCGCCCTTTTCCATGCCGCAGGCCACGCCCCAGAACCCCGGGCTGCCCACGTGGTTGCCCCACCCGCAGCGCTCGGCGGCCGCCTTCAGCACGTCCCGCAAGCGCTCGTCGGGCAGGAGGCGCAGGCGAAACGCGAGCGGGTCCTCGCCGAGCGCGACCGCCAGCTCGTCGATCGCCGACTCGCGCGCGAAGTTGTTCGTCGCCGCCGCGAGCGAGCGGTACGGGCCCTGGCGCAGCGGCGAGGCCGCCGGCTGGTAGTGGACGCTCGACGCGGCCGCCGCGTACGGGCTCTGCAGGGCCGCCGGTCCTGCGTTCGTGTTCTTGAACTCCCAGGCCGCGAGGCCGTCCGCGCCCGCGCCCGCGCGCACGTCGATCACCGCATACGGCCGGAAGTGGCCCCAGGTGAACTCCTCGTCGCGCCCCCACAGCACCTTCACCGGCCGGCCGGCCGCGCGCGCGAGCTTCGCGGCCTCCAGCGCCACCTGGGTCGCGTGCTTGCCGCCGAAGCCGTCGCCCATGTCGAGCGCCACCACGTGCACGCGCGCCTCGGGAATGGTCAGCGCTTCGGCCAGGGCCTCGCGCGACATGAAGGGCACCTGCGTGCTCGCCCAGACCGTGACGCGATCGCCGCTCCACTCGGCCACCGCGACGCGCGGCTCGATGGGAACGTGGGCGAGGTACGCCGCGGTGTAGGTGGCCTCGACGCGCGCCTGGGCACGCGCGAGCGTGGCCTCGACGTCGCCCTCGACGCGGTGGACGGCGCCTTCCCAGCCCGTGGCCTCGATCGGGTGCGCGCGCAGGTAATCCGCGATGTCCGCCTCGCCCGGCTGCGGCGCCAGCTGCCAGTCGGCCTTCACGGCCTCGAGGGCCGCGTGCGCCGCGAGAGGCGTGGGGGCGGCGACGCCCACGAATTCGCCGTCCTGGACCACGGTGACGCCGGGGAAAGCCCGTGCGCCCGAGACGTCCGCCAGGCGCAGCTTCGCCCCGAAGGCCGGCGGCCGGAGCGCCTTGCCGTGAAGCATGCCCGGCCGCGCGAAGTCGCTCGCGTAGCGCTTCGCCCCGGTGACCATCTCGAGCGTGCCGACGCGCTTCGCCTCGTGGCCGGCCGCCGTCCATGCCTCCGCCGGGGTGACCTTCGCGTCGCCCTGGACGACCTCCAGACGTCGCTCGCCGCGGACCAGCTCGCCGAAGGTGGCGCGCTGCGAGCCGCGCCTCACCTCGCCGGCATCGAGAGCCAGCGTGCTGCGCTCGACCTTCCAGCGCGCCGCCGCGAGGCCCGCGATCAGCTCGCGCGCCGCCGCCGCCGCCTGGCGCAGGTCCGTTCCCGCGTCGGGCGTGGAGCGGCTCCCGAACGTGCCCATGTCCCACGGCGAGAGGTCGGTGTCGCCCATCACCAGCGCGACGCGGTCGGGTGGCGCGCGCAGCTCCTCCGCCACGAGCAGCGACAGGCCGGTGCGCGTGCCCTGACCCATTTCCATCTTGCCCGTGCCCGCGGTGATGGCGCCGCTCGCCGCCACGTGGACCCACGCGCCGCCGCGAGGCGGGCCGCCGCGCGGAGGGGAGGGTGGCACCACGGCCGCGACGCCTTCGCCCAGGACGTCGAAGATCCCGCGCTGGTCGGGGCGCAGCTCGTCCCAGGGCATCGCCTTGGGCTGGAGGTCGGGGATCGGCGCGGCGGGCAGGGGCGGCGCCGGCGCGGGCTTCACCCCACGCGCGATCTCGGAGGCGAGGCGCACCGCGCGCACGATGCGCGGGTACGTGCCGCAGCGGCAGACGTTCCCTTCGAGCGCCGCCTTGATCGCCGCCTCGCTCGGATCGGCGTTCGTCTCGAGCAGCGCCGCCGCGGCGAGCGCCATCCCCGGCGTGCAGTAGCCGCACTGCATGGCGCCGAGCTCGGCGAACGCGGCCTGCACGGGGTGCAGCCGGCCCGGGGGCGCGAGCCCTTCGATCGTGGTGACGCGCTTGCCGGCGGCGTCGCCGAGCGGCGTCACGCAGCTGCGCACGACCTGGCCGTCGACCAGCACCGAGCAGACGCCGCACTCGCCCTCGCCGCAGCCGTACTTGGGGCCGTGGAGCGAGAGCTCCTCGCGCAGCGCGTAGAGCAGCGTGCGCGGCGGCCCGTCGGCGGCCTCCACCGGCTTCCCGTTCAGGACGAAGCGAGTCATGGCTCCCCTCCGACTCAAGCAGTATGCATGCCAGCGCCTGCTTTCAGCGCGCCGTGGGAGCTATTCGCGCATTTCCTTCGCGAGCACGCGCCCGTCCGGCGCAATTTCGTACACGATGGGTACGCCGGTCGCGAGCTCGAGCGAGACCACCTGCTCGCGCGAGAGCTTCTCGAGGTCCATGGCGATCGAGCGGTTCGAGTTCCCGTGCGCCACCACCAGCACGTTCTTGCCTTGCCGCAGGTCGCCGCCGATCGCGCGCTCGTAGAAGGGGAGGGTGCGCTTGGCCGTCAGCTCGAGCGACTCCCCGTTCGGGGGCGCCACGTCGTAGGAGCGCCGCCACAGCTTCACCTGCGCGTCGCCGTAACGCTTCGCGGTGTCGGCCTTGTTGAGCCCCTGGAGGTCGCCGTAGTGGCGCTCGTTCAGCGCCTGGTCGCGGATGATCGGCGGCTTCTGGCCGAGCTCGCGGAGGATGATGTCGAGCGTCTCCTGCGCGCGCGACAGCACCGAGGTGTAGGCCACCGCGAAGTCGATGTCCCGGATGCGCGAGCCGGCGCGCCGCGCCTCCTCCCGCCCCTGGTTGGTGAGCGGCACGTCCACCCAGCCGGTGAAGCGGTTCTCGAGATTCCAGAGGGACTGTCCGTGACGGACGAGGACGAGCTTGGCGTTGGCCATGCTGGGCGTCTACCTCCACCCCGCGCCGGACGTCAATGACAGCGGGCGAACGTGAGGTCGCCCGTGAGGTGTCCGCCGAGGACGCCGTCGCAGTCGACGTGGGCGTCGCCCTGCATCTCCCAGATGCCGTTGAAGCGCGAATGCGTGCGCACGAGGTTGGCGCGCAGCCCCGGGCAGTCGATGGTCAGCGCCTGGTTCGTGCCGGGGACGTCGATGTCGAGCGACACGCGCCGCGTCGCATCCTGGATGACCCGCGCCTCGAGCGGCGGAGTCTCCGACCGCAGGATCACGCCGAAGAACTCCGCGCGCTGGCCGGAGGTGCACTCGGTCGGCGTCAGGGTCCAGTCGCCGTACTTTCCGCCGCGGTTCACGAAGCGGCCCGTCACCACGCTCGGCGCCAGGACGCGCGAGAAGCCCCAGACGGCCATCGTCAGGGGAAGGAGTCCGATCGCGGCGAAGGGGAGCCAGCGCCTCGCGCCCGAGCGCTTGGGCGGGTCGGTCACCGCACGCGGTGCGCGAAGTGCCAGTGGTGGCCTTCCGGATCCTCCGCTTCGTAGCCGCGGTCGGACCACCAATCCTTGCCGTAGTCGACGGTCGTGGGCTCGCGCACGATCTTCGCGCCTGCGGCGCGGGCCTGCTTGCAGTGCGCGTCGGCGTCGTCCACGTAGATGAAGAGCGCCTGCGTGTTGGCCCCGCCGAGCTGCTTCGGGCTCCGCCGCCACTTCTGGTCCGGGTCGCCCGCCGAGACGGTGCCGCCCACCATGACGAGGCCGCCCGGCAGCACGAGCTGGCTGTGGACGACGACGCCGTTCTCCTCGTGCTTCACCTGCACCTCGAAGCCGAAGGCCTTGGCGAGGAAGTCGATCGCCTTTGCGGGATCCTCGTAATAGACGGCGGCGGAGATGCGCGGCCAGCCCTGCGGGGTCGGTTTCATGATTGCCTCCTGGGGGCCGGGACTATGCGACGGGGCAGCGCGGGAGTGCAATGGGGGGGGCTCTCTGCGGGGGCTTCGCCCCCGCGCCCCCGGATCGCGATGAGCTCTAGATGAGCGGCTAGGGTGCAG
>DATJNL010000355.1:0-8688 GCA_035508175.1 Myxococcales bacterium | reverse complement strand
GCCTGCGACCGAGCCGACCTCGATCCAGGCGAGCGGCTTCTCTCGATCGGCCCGCTGGCGCACTACCGCGGCCATGGCGGCGGCGGTGGGCTCGCCCCACACGTAATCGATCACCACGTCGACGTCGCCGGCCGCCTGGCCGAGGCGATCGGAGTCCGCGAGCTTGACGGTGTCGGTGGCGCCAAGTCGGGGCAGCTGCGCGAGCTGCGACGCCCGGCGGCCGGCCGCGACGACGCGCCGCGCGCCGAAGAACCTGGCCACCTGGACGGCCATCCGCCCCGCGTTCCCCGTGGCTCCCAGGACGAGGACGTCCTGTCCGGCCTGGAACGAGATGCGCCGGCGCAGCGCCACCCACGAGGACATGGCGGGATTCATGGCGGCGGCGACCGCCACGGGGTCGCTCTGCTCGGGCAGGACCACGCTGCGCCGGGCGTCGATGATCGTCCGCTCGGCCATCGAGCCCAGCGAGGTGTCCGGGAGGACGAAGTAGCGCAGCCGCCCGTCCGGCCCCCGCCCGACCCCGTCGATCCCCGGCACGAGCGGCAGCTCCCCGGTGCTCGTGTAGTGCGACCCGTCGGCCTGCGAGCGGACCCTCGGGTGGAGGCCGGCCGCGATCACCTCGACGACCATGTCGTTCTCGCCGGTCGCGCCGGGGAGCGCCAGCTCCTGGTAGCGAGGCGGGGTGCCGAAGGAAGAAACCACGGCGGCCTTCATGGCGAACCTCGATGTAATTCGTATTACGAACCAAATGTAGTTGGCAATGCGAACGACGTCAACTAGACTGGGTGGGGTGCGAGGGCGAAGGACGCGAGGAGCGCGGACGGCCGCGCACGATGGGCTGCTCGACGCCCTGGTCCAGGCCGCGTTCGCGACGATGGCGGTCTTGAACGAGGTGGGAGGGGACAACGACCTGTCGCTCACCCAGCTGCGGGTGCTGGCGATCCTGCGGGATCGGCGGCTCGGGATGACCGCGCTCGCCGAATACCTGGGCCTGGAGAAATCCACGATGACCGGACTCGTCGAGCGGGCCGAGAAGCGTGGATTGCTCGCGCGCGTCCCGAACGCGGTGGATGGCCGGGTCGTGGAGGTGCGCCTTGCGAAGAAGGGGGCCGGGCTGGCCGACCGGCTCTACGGCCAGGTGCGCGAGTCGCTGTCGTCACTCTTCGACGGGCTGGCCCCGGCCGAGCGGCGGAGGCTCCAGGCGCTCCTCGAGCGGCTGCGCGTCGGTCGTGAGCCCGCCACGGCTCCGGCGGCCCGGCGTCGCCTCACTCCATCCGGCGCCGGAAGAGCCAGGCCGCGGAGCCGAGCGTGACGACGATAGTGACTGCAAGAAGGCCGCCACCGCGGCGACCCGGTGGATTCGCCCCGATCGGATGACACCGGCGCACCGGGTGGCCCGCGAGCTCAGGGAGCTCGACGCACGCGATAACGCAGGTGGGTGGCGAGGGGCCCGTCGCTGACGCCCAGCTTCTCTAGCCTCACACCATCCGCCAGCTCGTCGAAGAGTCGCACGCCGCCGCCCAGGAGATAGGGCGCGACGTGGACGAGGATCTCGTCGACCAGACCGGCCTGCAACGCCTGCTTCCCGGGCGAGCTGCCACCGAGCTTGACGTGCTTGTTGCCCGCCGCCGCCTTCGCCTGGACGATCGCGCTCTCGATGCCGTCCGTGACGAAGGTGAGCCTCGACGGACCCTGGGGCACGCTCGTCTCCGGAGGCGGGTGATGGGTGAGCACGAACACCGGCGCTCCGTTCACCGGGTGCCGGCCGCCCCAGCCGTGGGTGATGTCGTACGTTCGTCGCCCGAAGACGAACGCCCCCGACTCCTCGAACATCCGCTCGACCTCTGCGCGGTTGGCCCCCGCCTCGGGTTTGAAGTGGGGATCTCGGAATTCCCGGGTCCCGGATGAGTACCAGTCGAAGATCGCCATGCCGCCGTGCCGCCCGAGTGGGAACTTCGCCCCGTCGTCCGGGCCGGCGACGTACCCATCGAGAGACATGGTCATGTCGATGATCACCTTTGGCATTTGGGCTGCCTCCTGTTCGCGCGCTGCGCTAGGTCGTCGCCGCGACGGCGCCGGCGGCGAGGCCCACGACCCCGTCGTCCGCGGTCCCGTTCTCGAGCCGTTCGTTGGCTTCGGCGATCACCTTGGCCCGGCGCGCGTCGATCAGGCGGAGGTCGAGGATGTAGCTCGACCCGAGCTTGGCCAGCGAGCCCACGACGAGCTCGTCGACGCCGCGCGCGCCACCGATCGCGGCGAGCCAGGCCGTGTCCTGGCAGCCCAGCCGCTCCCGCTGCGTCTCGAAGCCGACGAGGTTGCGCAGATCCTCGGAGGCGATGAGTCCCAGCGTCGGGGCGCCCTTGCGCAGGTCGGCGACGACCGCGTCGGTGACGATCTGCGCGACGCCCTGGGTGACGCGCTCGCGCGCCTGGATGTCCATCACCGCGACCCGTTGCGGGCTGGCGGTCGTCAGAAGTGCCAGCAGTGCAGCGGAGACGATCCCCAAGTGGGGCGACGGTAGCCGCGGTGAACGCGATGGGTCAAGCGGCCGAAAGCTCTGCCGCGGGCGGTGTCCCCGCGAGTCGGCGGGACGGTGGTCGCAGCGCCCACGAAGCGGCGAGGAAGCCGAGGGAGAAGACGGGGCCCGCGAGCTGCGCCGCGCCGTCGTGGACCGCCAGGTAAGAAACGACGGCCGCGGTGTAGTCGATGAAGAGGCCGGCGTACGCCCACTCCTTCACGCGCGGATAGCCGGGCGCGAGCAGGGCGACGGCCCCGAGGATCTTCCAGACGCCCAGCAGGGAGCCGAAGTAAGCCGGGTAGCCCAGGTGGAGCAGCACGCCGAAGTAGGGCGGTAGCCGGAAGAGGTCCACGGCGCCCGCCATGAGGGAAGGGCCCGCGACCAGGCCCGTGGCGGCCCAGTAGGCGATGAGGCGGCCGCGGGGGAAGGCGGGGATCGAGGTGGAAGCGCTGGCGGTGGTCATCGCATTCTCCTGATGGGCGACCGGTCACGTTGGTGAAGCCCCGGTCCGTCATTGGATTGACGGACCGAGCGCAGTAGAACGTGACCGCGGCCGGACGCGCGGTGGAGGAGCCACGGCAATGCCCCAGGAACACTGGCTGGTGGAGCGCTTCCAGGAGCATCGGGGGCACCTGCGCCGGGTGGCCTACCGGATGCTCGGCTCCGGCCAGGAGGCGGACGACGCGGTGCAGGAGGCCTGGCTGCGCGTCAGCCAGGCGGACGCCGGGCAGGTCGGCAACCTGGGCGGCTGGCTGACGACCGTGGTGGCCCGCGTGTGCCTCGACATCCTGCGCTCGCGCGGCGCGCGCCGGGAAGCGCCGCTGGACGCGGGCCCCTCGGTCGGGCCGGAGCGGGCGGTCGACACCGAGCGGGACCTGCTGCTGGCCGACTCGATCGGCCCGGCGCTGCTCGTGGTGCTCGAGACGCTGGGGCCCGCCGAGCGGGTGGCTTTCGTGCTGCACGACATGTTCGACGTCTCGTTCGACGAGATCGCCGAGATCGTGGGGCGGTCGCCGGAAGCGGCGCGCCAGCTCGCGAGCCGCGCCCGCCGCCGCATCCGCGGCGGGCCACCCGTGTCGGGCGACCTCGACCGCCAGCGGAAGGTCGTCGACGCCTTTCTCGCCGCCTCGCGCGGCGGCAACTTCGAGGCGCTCCTGGCCGTGCTCGATCCGGACGTGCGGCTGCGGGCCGATCCGCTCGCGGTCCAGACGGCCGCCGCCAACCACTGGAGCGAGCTCACCCCGGAGATGCAGGGGGCGCGAGCGGTCGCCGGCCTCTTGCAGGGACGCGCGCGCGGCCTGAAGCCGGCGCTCGTGGACGGCCGGCCGGGCGGCGCCTGGATGATGGGCGGCCAGCTGCGAGGCGCGTGGGCCTTCACGCTGGCGGGGGACAAGGTCGCCGGCATCGAGCTGATCATGGAGCCCGAGCGGCTCGCGCGGACCGAGGTCGAGCTCGACCCGGGCGAGGAGTAGTCGCTTCTCTTTTCGGAGGCCGTGCCCATGACCGATCCCCTCGAGCAGGCTCGCCCCTCACGGACGCGCGCGGACTGGGTCCGCCTCGTCGCCTACTGGGCCTTCACCGGCATCGTCGCCTGGGAGATGGCAGCCGGCGGCCTGTGGGATCTGCTCCGCATCGAATACGTCCGGGTGATCATGAAGCACCTGGGCTACCCGATGTACGTCCTCGACGTGATCGGCGCGTGGAAGATTCCCTGCGCGCTCGTGCTGATCCTCCCCCGCTGGCGGCGGCTCAAGGAATGGGCGTACGCGGGAGCGGTCTTCAACTACACCGGCGCGACGGCCTCGCATCTCGCGGTGGGCGACGGCCCCGGACGGTGGGTGGGCCCGGCGATCTTCGCAGCCTTCGCGCTGGCCTCGTGGGCCTTGCGGCCTCCCGCGCGGCGCCTCGGCGGGGCGGAGGGGGCGGGCGCCACCCGGCTCGAGTGGGCGGTGACGATCGCGCTGCTCGCGGTCATGCTCGTGGCGGCGTATTTCACGCTGCCGCAGGGGCCGCCCCCGGGGTACGGCCCGGTCCCGTAGCCGCGCCGCGGCCGGGGCGCGGTAGAGTGCCGTCGTGAAGCACGTTCGCCTCGCCGCCGTCCTCGCCGTGGCTTCGGCGCTCAGCGCCTTGCTCATCTTCCCCTACCTGCTCGCGCTCACGCCCGCCCTCAACCACGCGCGGGCACCGCTGTGGGTCGTCGTGGTCGCCCAGGCGCTGCAGGCGGGAGTGCTGGCCTTCGGACTGGGCTGGGTCGGGCTCGCGCTGGGAGCGCCCCTCGGGCTCGACTGCCCCATCGTGCGGGCGTGGGTGTACCGGCTGCCGAGGCGTGCGAAGGAGCTGGGCTTCCTGCCGCTCTCGGCCGGGCTCGGCCTCGCGACCGGCGCCGCCATCGCGGCCCTCGACTGGTTCGCGTTCTGGCCCCGCCTCCCGGGAGCCTTCCAGGCGCAGGCGAAGGCGCCGACCCTCTGGAGCGGGGTCCTCGCGTCCTTCTACGGCGGGATCGCCGAGGAGATCCTCACGCGGCTCTTCCTCACCACGCTGCTCGCCTGGATCCTGGTCAAGCTCTCCGGCAGGCGCGGCGCCGCGGTCTTCGTCGCCGCCATCGTGGTCGGCGCGCTCGCCTTCGGCGCGGGGCACCTCCCGACGGCGGCCCAGCTCGCGCCCCTGACGCCGCTGCTGGTCACGCGCACGCTCATCGTCAACGGCGCGGCGGGGATCGTCTTCGGGTGGCTCTACTGGCGGCGGGGCCTGGAGCAGGCGATGCTCGCGCACTTCTGCTGCGACCTCGTGCTGCACGTCGCGGCGCCGGCGCTGATCAGGTGAGCCCGATTGATCCGTCGCGGGTCGGGCGGGCGCGCTACACTCGCGCGCGTGGGTAACCCCAACGTCTCCGACCACCAGGCGAACGAGCGCACCTTCCTCGCGTGGCTGCGCACCGCGATCGCCCTGATGGGCTTCGGCTTCGTCGTCTCGAAGTTCGGTCTCTTCCTGAGACTCGTGGGCCGGGCGGCGCCGCCACCGGAGGCGCTCTCGTCGGCCGGCCTCGGCGTCGCGCTGGTCGTGGTGGGCGGCTTGATGGCGGCGCTCGCGGGCGTGCGCTACCACGCCCTGCAGCGCAAGATCGACCAGGGGACCTACGAGCCGGGGCGCTGGCCCATGTGGGTGGCCTCGGCCAGCGTGGCCGCGCTCGCGGCGCTGCTGGTCGGCTACCTGCTGCAGACGAGCCGCTGGCCGGGCGTCGCCGAAGCCCTCTCCGGCAAGTAGCGCGTCACTCCGCCAGCAGCTTCTCGGCGGTGACGAAGCGCGGCTCGATGTCGATGGGGATCTTGCCGAGCTTGTCGAGCGCGCACTTCGCCTCGGGGCGGATCACGCCGAGCTTCGCGAGCATGGCGTCGGCCTTGGCCTTGTCGCCCTCGGCCTGCACGGTCATGATGTCGTGCGTCAGGTCGCGCACCGCGTCCTTGATCTTGGCCATGTCCACGTCGAAGCGGCAGGCGGACACGGTGAAGGCGCCCTTGTCGAGCAGGTAGTTGAGCTGCAGCGCCTGCCCCTTCCCGTGCGCCTCGTTGAGACCGAAGCGCAGCGTGCGGAAGGCCGAGGCGAGGAACGTCTGGTACATGGTGCCCTCGAGCGCCTTGGGGAGCACGCCGCGGTCGACGAGCTGCTGCAGCGCCCACAGGCCCGAGATGTCGGCCTTGGCCTCCTCGAGGATGCCGTAGTCGGCGCCGAGCGCCTCGCGCACCGTCCGCTTGCTCCCCGGCGGGGACTCGTGCGGCCCGAGGCCGTGCATCAGCTCGTGCATCAGGATGTGCGTGAAGAAGGCGTCGAAGGTGACGTGCGCTCGCGCCTTGGGGGCGAGCACGATCTGCGCGATGGGGAGCAGCACCTTCTTGAACTTCGCCTCCTGCACGTTCTTGAGGAGCACGCGCTTGGTGCCCTTCTCGCGCGTCACCACCTCGTCGTTGGGCAGGTCGTAGGCGGCGGTCTGCACGCCGTGGTTCGCGTCGCCGGCCGCGAAGAGCTCGTTCACGACCTTGATGGGCGCGGTCGCCCCCAGCGCCGGGTTCCGGTAGGCCTTGTCGATGGGGAGGTCGTTCTCGAGCCGCTGCAGCTCGCCGCCGATGCGCGCCTGCTTCAGGCTCTCCGCGGCGTCGACCACCGTGATGAACGACTCGAACGCGGCCTTCAGGTTGAACCAGCCGTCCTCGTAGACCTCGTAGGGGCCGAAGGTCGGCTCGATCTGCGCGTCCAGGTTCAGCCAGTCGACCTCGCTGGGCCGGTAGTCGTTCGTGAGCAGCGCCTGCGCGCGCGCTTCGAGGAACGTGCGCAGGGACTCGTTGGTGGTGGCCTTGGCGGCCTCGCGCAGGTCCGCGGCCATGAGCGCCAGGGTGGGCGCGTAGGCCTCGCTGTAGGGAATCCACACGAGGCCGCCCTTCGGGTCGCGCCGGGCCAGCGTGTAGAAGCTGGTGACCCGATCCTTCAGCTCGCCAGGGGCGGCCTGGATGAGCTTCTGGATCTCGTCCTTGGAGTCGGCCGGGTAGAACGTGGCCTCGGCGGGCTTCGCGGGGACGCCGGGGAGGAACGGCGCGTCGTTCTCCAGCCGGTTCCAGGGCCCCTTGTTGATGAGGAACAGGTGCAGCCGGGCTTTGCCCAGGGGGCTCTTGTCCTGGGAGAGCTTCAGCAAGAGGCTCGCGTTGCCGCCCCAGTCCTGCTGCAGGAACAGCCCGTCGATCCACAGCGAGGCGCGCACGAGCGCGGCGAGCGCCGCGTGCTCGGAGGCCGGGAGCGGGTTGAGGTCGACGGTGATGTCGGTGGGCGAGAGGCGGGCGGCCTGCGCGCGCAGCGCGGCGGCGTCGGGGAGCGGGGCAGCGAGGGAGAGGGCGAGGAGGGCGGGAATCATGGGCGCGGGTCATAGCACGGAACCCTCGCCCGGGGAGCGGGCTTCCGGGCTACCGGCGCCCGGGTGGCGTCGTGGGCGATGGAATGCGGCCTTCGCGGTTCTGCCACTCCACCATCCAGCCCGGGTACTCCGGCGGCAGCGCGCTCGCCGCGTCCAGCTTGGCCAGCTGGTCGGCCGTCAGCTTCAGCTCGGTGGCAGCGAGGTTGTCGTCGAGCTGCGCCTTCGTCTTCGCGCCGATGATCACGCTCGTCACGAAGGGCCGCGCGAGGAGCCAGCCGAGCGCGACGCGCGCCGGCGAGACGTCCTGGGCCGAGGCCACCTCGCGCAGCGCCGTGAGGACGGCGGGGAGCCGTGCCCGGTCCACCGGGGGAAAATCGAACTGGCTGCGGCGCGCGCCCGCGGGGCCCGGCTTGTCGGGGTCGAACTTGCCGGAGAGCAGTCCGCCCGCGAGCGGGCTCCAGGGGAGGATGGCGAGCCCCTGCTCCTGGGCGAGGGGAACCACCTCCCGCTCGATGTCGCGGCCGGCGAGCGAGTAGTACATCTGCGCCGACACGTAGCGCGCGAGGCCGTGGGCCTCGGCGAAGTCCAGCGACTTCATCGCCCGCCACGCCGGGAGATTGCAGAAGCCCACGTAGCGCGCCTTGCCAGCGCGCACCACGTCGTCGAGCGCGCGCACGGTCTCAGGCATCGGCGTCTCGGGGTCGAAGCCATGGATCTGGTAGAGGTCGACGTGGTCGAGCTTGAGGCGGGTCAGCGACGCGTCGATCGCCGAGAGAATGTGCGCGCGCGACAGTCCCACCTGGTTCGGACCGGGGCCCATGCGCCCGCGCACCTTCGTGGCCACGACCACCTGGTCGCGCGGGCGGTTCAGCTTCGCGAGCGCTGCGCCGAGGAGCTTCTCGGATTCGCCTTCCGAGTAGACGTCGGCGGTGTCGATGAAGTTGACGCCCGCGTCGAGCGCCGCGCCGACGAGCTGCTCGACCTCGCCGCCGCCCTGCTTGCCGATCACTTCCCAGAAGCCCTTGCCGCCGAAGGTCATGGTGCCGAGGCACAGCTCCGAGACGTAAAGGCCGGTCTTGCCGAGGGGACGGTAGCGCATGGGGTTCCTCCGGAGGAAAAGGCGGTCCCATACCTAATCCTTCCGGGCGCCGGATGCACGCGTCGGATCCTCTCCGGGGGCTGCCGCCCCCGCGCCCCCGCCGCTGCAGAGGCGCTCGAGATCAGAGGCGCGGGTGGGCGGGGGATTGAGGGCGGGGCGGCGGGTCGGGGT
>DATJNL010000354.1:0-8275 GCA_035508175.1 Myxococcales bacterium | reverse complement strand
GAGCCAGTTGCTCCTGGTCGGCGGCGTGCTGGCGCTCGCCTACGAGGCGCGCGATCCATCGGTCCTCGCCGTGGCCGGCCTCGCGACGTTCATCGCGTTCGCCTCCGCGACGCAGGACATCGCCATCGACGCCTACGCCGTGGAAGCCCTCGAGCCCGACGAGATGGGCCTTGCGGTGGGCGCGCGCGTCTCGGTGTACCGGCTCGCGATGTACCTCTCGGGGGCTCTCGCCATCACGCTGGGAGCGCGCTGGGGCTGGCCGGTGGTGCTGGCGGGCCTCGCACTCCTTTTCGTGCCGATGATCGCGGTCGTCGCCGCCGCGCCGGAGCCGGTCGAACCGCCGGCGCGTCCGCAATCTCTGCGACAAGCCGTCTGGGAGCCGCTCGCGGGCATCTTCCGGATGCACCGCGCGCTCGAGATCCTGGCCTTCGTGCTCCTCTACAAGCTCGGCGAGAACCTCGCCACTGCGCTGACGCGGCCGTTCCTGATCCAGCGAGGCTTCAGCCCCGCCGACGTCGGGATCGCCACCGCGACCATCGGCCTCGCGGCCACGCTCGTGGGGACGCTCGCCGGGGGCCTCGCCACGACGAGGTTCGGCCTCGGCCGAGCCCTGTGGGTCGCGGGCGCGCTCCAGGCGCTGGGTTGCCTCGGCTATGCCGGCGTCGATCAGCTCGGGGGCCCGCTCAGCGCCTCCCTCGTCGACCCGCACCGGCTCGCGATGTACCTCGCGGTGGGCTGCGAGGCGACGTTCCAGGGGCTCGCCGCGGGCGCGCTCGACGTGCTCCTCCTGCGCCTCACTTCGCGCAGCTTCTCGGCCACCCAGTATGCGATCTTCTCGAGCCTCTTCGCGCTGGGCCGGGTGATCGTGGGCCCGCTCGCGGGCTACAGCGTGGCCGCCCTAGGCTGGACGCCGTTCTTCTGCCTCACGGTCGCCGCCTCGGTGCCGGGGCTGGTGCTCCTGCACCGCTTCGCCCCGATGGGCGCCGCGGAGCCGGCCCTCGAGCGGGCGGAACTCGAGGTGCCGCCGCCGTTCCTCGACAATCCATGAGGCCACACCTCAGTGGATCTCTAGAATCGCGTCGCTGTCCGTGACGAACAGCTGGCCAGCCGCGCCGAGCACCAGGTCGAGCGGAGCGTCGAGGCCCGCCGGTAACGGGCCGATGGTGACTCCTGCCTGGCTCGGGATTCCCGCGACCGTCGCCACGGCGCCCGTCGCGGCGTCGATGACGCGGACGACGCTGTTGCCCGTGTCCGCCACGTAGAGCGTGCCGGCCCCGTCGAAGTAGAGCCCGGTCGGGCCGCTGAGCTTCGCGGCCGTCCCAACGCCGTCTGCCCAGCCGGGATTTCCCGCGGCGCCGGCGAGCGTGGCAACCACACCGGCGTCGTCAATCGCTCGCACCGTGCCGTTGGACGTGTCGGCGACCCAGACGATTCCGTGTGCCCCATCGGCTGCGATCCCCGCCGGGGCGTCGAACCGGGCGGCCGCGCCGTCGGCGCTCCCGGCGTCACCCGGTGCGCCGGCGAACGTCGTGACCGTAGCGGTGGCGAGGTCGATGCGGCGGACCGTGTCGTTGCCGGTGTCCGCTACCCACAGCGCGCCGCGCCCGTCGAAGGCCAGGCCCTGTGGCCGCCGGAAGCGAGCGGCGCCGCCCACGCCGTCGGTGCTCCCCGGAAAGCCCAGAGAGCCCGCGAAGGTCGTCACGGCCGCGGTAGCCAAATCGACGCGGCGGATGGCGTCGTTGGCGGTGTCGGCGACGAAGAGCACCCCGCCGTCGATCAGCGCGACGCCTTCCGGGCCGCCGAAGGCCGCCTGCAGGCCGGTGCCGTCTGAGGCACCGGCTACGCCTGGAGTGCCCGCGAAGGTCACCACTGTACCCGCGTCGAAGCTGTAGCGGCGCAGCACGTCATTGGCGCTGTCGGCGAAGTAGAGCGCCGCCGGATCCGCCGCGAGGCCCGCCGGCAGGTCGAGTCGAGCGCCCGGTCCGGTGCCATCGAGGTCGCCGGCGATGCCGGGCTGACCCGCGAGCACCGTGAGGGCGCTCCAGCCGTGCGGCCCCGGCCCCGCGTCGGGGATGTCGAAGCCGGGCCCGGCCTCCGGTGGCGTCTGCTGTACGTTGCAGCCCGCGGCCAGCGCGAGAACCGGCGCGAGGCGTCGCAGGGCGGCCCTCAGGAGAGCAGTCCCGCGCTAATCGCCAGCCGCGCCAGTGCGATGGCGTCGTGGACGCCCAGCTTTTCCATGAGGTGGATGCGATGCGTGTTCACCGTGTGGATGGAGATGCCGAGCCGCCCGGCGATCTCACGGTTGCTGCGCCCCTGGGCCACCTCGACGAGGACCTCGCGCTCGCGCGCGGTGAGCGCGCCGATCGGGTCATCCACCTCTGGAAACGGACCGGACTGCCCCGCCACGACACGGCGCACGGCAGCGGCCAGGTCCGAGACACCCGAGCCCTTCACGACGTAGCCGTCGGCGCCCGCCTCGCGCGCGCGCCTCACGTGCTCCGCCGACACGTGCATGGTGAGGATGACCACGCGCGCGCCTCCGCTCCGCGCCTCGCGGCAGACCTCGAGGCCCCCGAGGCCTGGCAGGGCCAGGTCGAGCACCGCCACGTCGGGGCGCAAGCGGCACAGCAGCTCGACCGCCTCCCGCCCGTTCTCGGCTTCACCCGCGATCTCGAGGGGCGGGCTGCCCCGGTCGCGCGCGAGGAGCAAGCGCACGCCCTCGCGCAAGATGCGGTGGTCGTCTGCGAGCAGGCAGCGGATGGCCCTCACGCGGCGCTCCCGGCCAGCGGAATGACCGCGCGCAGCGTGGTGCCGCGACCCTGCTCGCTCGTGACGCGGACACTGCCCCGCAGCCGGGCCGCCCGTTCGCGGGCGCCGACGAGCCCCAGCCCGATCCCACCGGCCGGAGAGAAGCCGCGGCCGTCGTCCTTGACCTCGAGCACGAGCCCCCCGGCGCCCAGGCCGAGCGACACGGATACGCGACTCGCGACCGCGTGGCGAACCACGTTGGTCAAGGCCTCCTGTGCGAGCCGGAAGCACGTCTGCTCGACGTCGGGGTCGAGCCGCGGCAGCTCGTCGATGCGCAGGTCGGTCGTGAGGCCGGTGCGCTCGGCTTCGCGCGCCAGCGACTCGACCGCCGCGCCGAGCCCCAGGTCGTCGAGTGAGGGCGGCCGCAGGCCGCGGGCCACCCGCCGCAGCTCGTCGAGTGCGCCGTCGATCAGGCGCGCCGCTTCCGCCGCCTCGCCGATCTCCTTCCCCTCCCCGAGGCGGGCCAGCGCCACCGCAGCCGCTCCGAGCGTCTGCCCCAGCCCGTCGTGCAGGTCGCGCGAGAGGCGCAGCCGCTCCTCCTCGGTCGCCTTGATGGAGCGCCACCCGAAGAGCCGCACCAGATCCTCCTCGCGGAAGAGGCGCAGGGGGAAGAAGTAGGAGGCGAGGCCGAGCGCCAGTCCCAGCACGCCGAAGATTCCCAGCAGCAGCAGATCGCGATCCACCCACTCTGCTTCGCCCACGGCCACGCGCACGTCGCCGACGTGCCGGCCGGCTACCACCAGGGCTGCCGAGCCGCTGACGACCGGCCAGGCGTCGATGCCTCGCCAACCAGCCAGGGCCGCCCCCGTCGCATCCAGGACCTCGACCCGCGCGACCTCCACCGCGCCCGAGCGCTCCATCACCGCTGCCACCGCCGCCGGCAGCAGCTCCGCGCGCGGGCCTCCCGGAAGCTGCGCCAGGCGCTTCGCAAGGTCAGCCGCCTGCGCGTCGGCGCGGCGCTCCAGGTCGTGCCGCTCCAGCAGGAAGTCGGCGAGCGGCGCGGAGAACGCGACGCACAACGCCGTCCCGAGGGCGAGAGGCCGCATGCCAGCACGGAAGCGCGCCGACAGCTCGCCCGCCATGCGCAGGCTCGCCTGCGCGGGGAGCTCGGGCTCAGGGTGCAGGTCGATCGTCGCGGGCTGGGGCGGCGCTGCCTCGGGCATCGACCCCAGCCTACCGCCGTTCGCGAAGCGGTGGAACCGGGGCGGTCGTCGGGTCACGCCGCAGCAACGAAATTCGACGTCGGTGGCGCCAGGATCCGCGTTGCAGGCGACGCCGCGGCAGCCCGTATGGGGTAGCATGGCCCGCGCATGGAGCGCCCCATTCCCCAGGTGTCCGCGCTCGCCGCCCGGTTGCGCATCTCGTTCCTCTTCATGTCCCTCGTGGGGATCTTCGGCACGCTCGGCTTCTGGCTGCTCTGGCGCGGCCGCGGCGGCACGCTCCTCGACGCCGCCTACATGACCTTCCTCACCCTCACGACCATCGGCTTCGAGGAGGTGCGCCCGCTCGGCACGCTCGGCCGCCTCTGGACGATGGCCGTGGGACTCTCGGGAATCGGCACGCTCTTCTATTTCCTCAGCGCCCTCGCGGAATCGTTCGTCAGCCCCGAGGCGCGCGCTCACCGGACGAGGCGGCGCATGCAGAAGCACATCGACGAGCTGGACGGCCACGTGATCGTGGCGGGGCTGGGGCGAGTCGGGCGCGAGGCGGTGCGCGAGCTCGCGCCGACGTTTGCCGTGGCCGTCATCGACCCGACGGAGGATGCGCGCGCGCTCGCCGAGCGCGAGGGCTGGCCTTTCATTCTGGGTGACGCCGCCGATGACGAGGTGCTGCTCGCGGCGGGCGTCGCGCGGGCGCGCGGGCTCGTGGTCACCACCGACAGCGACGCGACCAACACGTATGTCGTGCTTTCGGCCAAGCTCTTGAACCCGAAGATCCAGGTGGTGTCGCGCAGCCTCGACGCGGCGGGCACGGCGAAGCTGCTGCGGGCAGGCGCCACCCACGCCATCAGCCCACACGCGATCGGCGGGCGGCGGCTCGCGCACCTGCTCGTGAACCCGGGCGCGGTGCGCTTCTTCGACAGCGTCCTGGCCTCGGGAGATCAGCGCCTCGCCATCGAGGACGTCGTGGTCGAGCCGCGCGGGCCGCTCTCGGGCAAGGACGTGGGAGCGGTGCCCGCTTCGGGCGCTCAGTTGCTCGCGCTCATTCGCGGCGACGAGCCGCTCGTGAGCCCGCCGCGCGAGACGAAGCTTCAGGACGGCGACCACCTCCTGGTGCTCGGCACGGCGGCACAGCTGCAGGAGCTCGGCGCGCGGCTGCGGGGTTAGTTGACCTTCTCGACCTGCGAGGCGACCCTGAAGCCGGAAACCGTCACCGCCAGGCTGAAGGACCCCACCGTCGAGCTCGACACGTAGAACGCCGCGGCGTCCGTCCCAGACGGCCGGGCCGCCGGTGCCGCTTGGGAGTGGGAAAGCACAGGCCGGGTCGGCGTAGAAAGTGAAGCCGGCGCCGCCCAGCGTCACGAGCAGGCCCGTGGCAGTAGGGAGTGGCCTATTGGCACCTGCCCCCCCTTTGCTCACGATGCCGACGGCCGGTGCCCACGTACCCGCCGCGACCGCGAAGCCCGCGGGGGGCCGCGCGCCGACCCGCGCTCGAAAGGCGGCTCCAGTGCTTACGCGGCTTCGAAGGCGAGCGGGAGCTTCGTGAGGCCGCGCAGGAAGAACGAGGCCAGCCGCGCAGGCTCGCCTTCGAGCGCGAAGCTGCGCAGACGGGGTAGAAAGCGCTCGAGCGCCACCCGCGCTTCCAGCCGCGCCAGCGGCGCGCCGACGCAGAAGTGGATCCCGTACCCGAACGCCACGTGCCCGGCCGTGTCGCGCGAGGGGTCGAAGCGGTCCGGGTCGGGGAAGCGCCGCTCGTCGCGGTTGGCAGAGCCGAGCAGCGCGAGCAGCGCGCAGCCCGCGGGGATCGTCTGGCCCGCGACCTCGACGTCGCGCGTGGCCTCCCGGAAGACGGCCTGCACGGGACTGTCCCAGCGCAGGGTTTCCTCCACGAGGCCGGGCACGAGCGAGGGCTCGCGGCGCACGCGCGAGAGCGCTTCGGGATGGCCGAGGAGCGCGAGCAGGGCGTTCGACAGCAGGTTGGTCGTGGTCTCGTTCCCCGCGATCAAGAGCAGCACGCCGAAGGCGCGCACGTCGTCGGGGGTCAGCCCCTCCCCTTCGTCGGTCGCCTGGATGAGCGCCGAGAGGAGGTCCGCCCGCGGCGCGCGCCGTCGCTCGGCGATGACGCGCTCGAGGTACTCTGAGAACTCGGGCAACGACGCCTGCGCTTTCGCGAGGTCGCCCTCCGACGACAGCCCGCCCGCGAGCGAGACGATGTCGTCCGACCAGCGCTTGAAGTCGTGCCGCCGCTCGGGGTCGATGCCCAGCATCTCCGCGATCACCATGGTGGGCAGCGGTGCGGCGAAGTCGTGCACGAAGTCCATGTGCCCCGAACGCAAGAGCGGCGCGAGCAGCCCGTCCACGAGCGCGGCGATGCGCGGCTCCAGCTCGGCCACTCGCCGGCTCGTGAAGGCCCGGTTCACGAGGTTCCTGAGCTTCGTGTGCACCGGCGGATCTGCCGAGATCAGCATGCGGCCGCCCGCAGGCGTGCCGTCGGCGCGCGACGCCGAGAAATTCATCGCGGCCGAGGAGAACGACGTCGGGTTCTTGAGTACGCTCTGTACGTCATCGTAGCGACTCACCGCCCAGAACCCCGCCGGCGTCTCGTAGGCTGGCGCCTGCGCGCGCAAGGCCCGGTAGCTCGGATAGGGGTCGTGCAGGACTGCAGGATCGAAGGGATCGTAGAGGGGCACGGACCGATTCTTAACGTTCAAGGAGAGCCGCGGCAACCGACGCGCTCACTCGCACGCGCCGTTCTAACAAAATGGAGATTGCCGCAAGTTTCGATCGATCATCGAAAGTTCCTTGCGACGACCACCGCTTCAGCGCAGGCCAGCAATCGCCGTATCTACCCGTTCTTCAGGCAGAAACCGGTGGCATCGGTGTTGCTTCGGGGCCGTCCTGTGCGTCTCCGCGCCTCTCATCTCGGTCTTCTCGCCACCATGCCCGCGGGGTTGGCGGTGGCAGCCGTGCCCGAAAACAGCGTCAACCAGGGCCTGCCTGCCCAGCTAAGCCTTCCCGACGCCGAGGACATCTTCCTCGCCCGCGGCCTCGACCTGCTCATCGCCGAGGCCTCGGTGCGCGGCGCGGAGGGCGACCTGACCGCGGCGGGAGCGCATCCCAACCCCAACTTCCAGCCCTCCCTCTACTACGTCCCGTCCACCACGAAGGACCTTCTCTACAGCAACCTCGGAAACAACACCGCCGCGGAGGTCTGGGGTCTCGGCCTTGCCCTCGACGACAACGCCGCCATCGAGGACGAGCTCTCCGGCAAGCGCTCCTTGCGCATCGAGTACGCCGCGAAGGCGCTCGCGGCCGCCCGGATCAACGTGCAGGACGTCAAGCGCACGGAGCTGTCGCAGCTTCGCCAGGCTTACGTCGCCGCCGTGATGGCGAAGCTCAACGCCGAGTCCGCCCGCGAGACCTTCACGACCTACGACAAGCAGCTCGACCTCAGCCGCAAGCAGTACCAGGCGGGCGCCATCGGCCGGCTCGACCTATCGCAGATGGCCACTTCTCAGCTCGAGGCGCTCCAGGCGCTCGCGACGGCCCAGGCCGGCTACCAGCAGGCGCTGGCATCGCTGGTCTACCTCCTCGGCGTCCGCGGCGCGCGCCCCGAGGTCACGCTCACGAGCGGCATCGACTACCGCGAGCTTCCCGAGATCCGCGGCACCAGCTTCGACGCGCTGGTCGGTGAGGCGCAGAAGAATCGCACCGACGTGCGCATCGCCGAGCGCAACCTCGAGCAGGCCGAGGTCGCGGTACGGCAGGCGAAGCGGGCGGTCCTTCCCGACATCTCCCTGAACGCCGGCTACAGCGAGATCTGCAACGGCGCGACCTGCTCCTCGGCGCCCGGTTTCAACTTCGGCCTCTCGGGCAACCTGCCGGTCCTCTACTGGCAGCAGGGTGAGATCGCGCGGGCGGAGAGCAACGTGACGGCGGCCCAGCGAACGCTCGAGAAAGCGCAGGCGCAGGTCCTCTCCGACGTGAGCCAGGCCTGGGCCGGCTACGCGGCCGCGCGTGAACAGGTCGAACGGATGCAGGGCCAGCTCATTGCCGAGGCCAAGCGCGCGCGGGATCTGGCGCAGATCCAATACCAGAAGGGCGCCGCCTCGCTGCTGACGTTCCTCTTCGCCGAGCGGACGTACGTCGCCGCCGAGCTCGAATATCACCAGGACCTCGCGAACTACTGGAGCTCCGTCTACCAGATGGAGCAAGCCACCAACGCCAAGCTGCACTGAAGGAACTGCCATGACCTCCGCCCACCGCCGTCCGATGTCCCTCGCCTTCCTCGCCGCGTGCGCCGCCGG
>DATJNL010000353.1:0-13733 GCA_035508175.1 Myxococcales bacterium | reverse complement strand
CGGCGTCTGCGGCTTCGCCTGCACGACGGGCCAGTTCTGTGCCGCGACCGGCGATTGCGTCGCGTGCCTCTCGGACGCCAACTGCTCGGCAACGAACGGCACGCCCTACTGCGACACCCGTTCCGGATCGCTGGATCTCTTCGGCCAGTGCGTGGAGTGCGTCGCGAGCTCGCAGTGCAGCGGCGGCTCGTGCGACCCGGCCAACGACGTGTGCGTGGCGACCTGCAGCGCGACCGACTGCGCCGCCAACAGCGAAGTCTGCGACCCCTCGAGCGGCGCCTGCGTGGCCTGCCTCGTGGACTCCGACTGCCCCACCGGTCAGCTCTGCGACGCGGTCACCCTTTCCTGCGTCGAATGCCTCGGCCCCTCCGACTGCCCGCCCGGTCTGCTCGGCTGCTACCAGGGCAAGTGCAACCAGTGCAACGTCTCGAGCGATTGCCCGGGCCACGAGCGCTGCGTCGGCGGCGCGTGCAGCTGCGCGTCGGACGGCGACTGCCCGGGCACCGCGCCCAACTGCTTCCTCGATGGCGGGCCCGGCGTCTGCGGCTGCGTCGGCAACGCGAGCTGCCCGGGCGAGGTCTGCGATCCCGGGCATGGCCTGCAAGGCGCCTGCGTGCTCCCGTGCACCGCCGACGGCGGCGCCTGCACCGGCGTGACCGACACGGGCCCCACCGTCTGCGATTCGACCTCCGGCCTCTGCGTGCAGTGTCTCTCGAGTGCGCAGTGCACCAACTCGCTGGCGCCGTTCTGCGTCGCGGGAAGCTGCGCCACCTGCGGCGTCGATGCCGATTGCGCAGGCGCCGATGCCGGGACGCCCTATTGCTCACAGGGACTGTGCGTGCAGTGCACGTCGCCCGGGCAATGTCCCGCCGGCAGCCCCGGCTGCAACAGCCTCAGCGGGGCCTGCGGTTCGTGCTGGGTCAACGCGGATTGCCCGGCGCCGGATGGCTGCGGGGTGAACACGGGCACCTGTTCTCCGTTCTGCGGCACCGCCGCGGCGGCCGGCGCACCGGATTGTGCCGCCTGTGCAACGTCGTCCGATTGCGGCGGAGGCGTCTGCAACGTCGACGCGGGCAGCTGCCAGTGAATGTAGGTTCGTGTAGGGCGCTGTCGCATCCGTCAGCGCGCGGACTATCTGGACGCGACGTCTTCGCGGTAGCCTGCGAGTCATCGTGAGCCACGCCTTGCGCCGGACGTTCCTCATCGTGGGATTCACCGCAGCTCTTGGCCTCGGCGCGTGCGGCCCGGGTGACTCGGGGCCAGGCGACACCATCGAAAGCCAGGAGGAATTCCTTCGGGTCTGCGCCTCCAAGGGCGGCAATGGCCAGCCGATCGAGGCGTCGGGGATCGACATCTCGTCCAACAACGGCGCCAACTTCAACTTGCGAGCCCAGAAGGCGAACGGGATCACCTTCGTGTACCTCAAGGCGAGCGAGGGGAACACCATCCAGGACGCGGACTACGTGAGCTTCCGCAAGCAGGCCAACACTCTGGGGCTCCTGAACGGTCCCTACCACTTCTTCCATCCCGCGGACGACGGAAACACCCAGGCGCAGAACTTCCTGAAGGCGATCGAAAAGGGCCTGGACGGCGGCGTCTGCGGCCTGCCGCCGGTTCTCGACTGGGAGGTCACCGAAGGCGTTCCGTGGAGCAAGGCCGAGGCAAACGCGCAGCTCTGGCTGAACGCGGTGCAGAAGGCCACGGGGCAGACGCCGATGATCTACACCTCGTCGGCGTTCTTCCCGCTCCCCGTGCGCGGCGACGGCGGCCTGCCGGCCTCGTTCGCCAAGTACCCGCTCTGGGTCGCGCAGTACGGTCCGACCTGCCCCAACGTGAACGTGCCCTGGACCACCTGGACGATCTTCCAGTTCGGGACCGCCAACAACACGCTCGACCACGACTACTACAACGGGACGCTCGCCGGGCTGCAGGGGCTCGACAGCTGTACCGTCACGGACGGGGGTCGCGACGGCGGAGTCACGGACGGCGGCGCGACGGACGGCGGCCGGGCAGACGGCGGGAGCGGGCGCGATGGCGGGGCTTCGGACGCGGGCGGCGGCGACGCCGGCAATCCGGACGCCGGGAACGTCGCGTGCGCGAGCACGTCGGACTGCCTGAGCACGTTCGGCTCCTGCGCCGTGTGCGTCGTCCCCTCGGAGATCTGCGGCGACCTCAGCGGCCCCAGCTTCTGCTCGACGGATCCCGACGAGGTGCTCGGGATGCCTTGCAGCTCCGGCGCCGACTGCGGCGCGTGCAGCAGCTTGATCTGTGCGTCCTGCTCGTCCCTCTCGAGCGGGTGCAGCGGCAACTGCTGCCAGTTCGGCGGCTGAACGGCTCAGCGGTCGCTGCCGGCCGCTTCCTCGAGCCGCGAACGGTCGAGGATCCGCAGGGAGCCCCGGCCGGCGATGGCGCCGGCTTCCCGGAAACGCGCGAGGACGCGGGAGAGCGTCTCGGGCCGCATCGACAGCAGCCCGGCCACCAGCTGGAGCTGAAGCTGCAAGGGCGCCGAATCGTCCCCGTGCTCCAGCAGGAAGGCGGCCACCCGCGCGGCGGCCGGTCCGCGCGTGCGGCCTCGATCGGCGCCGGCCTGTGCGGTCTCTCGCAGGCAGAGCTCGAGCAGGGCGCGTGCGGGGCTGCGCGCCGGTCCCAGCCACCCCTCGAGCGAGGCCAGGGCGAGCGTGCAGACCTCCACCTCGTCCACGGCGATCGCGGTGCGCCGGTGCGGCCGGCGCGAGAGCGCCAGCGATTCCAGCAGCGAGCCGGCTGGCCTCAGGAGCTGATCGACCACCCGCCCTTCCCCGTCGATCTCCGTGAGCAGCACGCGGCCGCGCCTGAGGAAGTGAACGGCGTCCGGTGTGTCCCCCTGGCGAAAGAGCGTCTCCCCCTGCGGACGGATGGCGCGGGTGAACACGCAGGCGTGACCAAGGCACGCCGCGCCCAGGCTGCAGGAGCCACAGGCCACCGATCTGTCGTCGCCGGCGCTCAATCCGCCGAGAAATAGCAGCCGCCGTGCCACCCCCGAACGCCGCTCCGTTCGACGCCGCGCAGGTGGAACGACGCGCGCAACTTGCGCCGGATCAAGTTGCAAACGCGGGATCGCGCAGCGTTTGCGTCTCCTGGCCGGCTCGCCACGGCCCAAACCGCCGGCACGAACCTTGGATGTCCGTTCATCGTGCCCTTCCCCACCGTTACCGACGACCTCGTTCAGCGTTACGACGTGGAGGCCCCGCGCTTCACCAGCTATCCGGCGGTGCCGGCCTGGACCGAGCAGGTCGGCCCCGACCGCTACGCGCAGGCGCTGGGCGAGGCCAGCGACCCGCTCTCCCTCTACGTGCACCTGCCCTTCTGCCAGGCGATGTGCTCGTTCTGCGGCTGCAACATGGTCGTCCTCCGGCAGCGCTCGCAGATCGACGAGTACCTGGAAGCGGTGGAGGCGGAGCTGGACCTCGTGGCGCGCCGGCTGGGGCGGCGCGGCCGGCTCGCGCAGATCCACTGGGGCGGCGGCACGCCCACCTCGCTCGACGAGGCGCAGCTCGAACGGCTCTGGCGCGGCGTGGAGGATCGCTTCGACGTGGAGGAAGGCGCCGAGCTCGCCGTCGAGATCGATCCGGTGGTGACGCGCCCCTCCCAGCTTCGCCTCCTGCGAAGCTTCGGCTTCAACCGCCTCTCCGTCGGCGTGCAGGACCTCGACGAGGCCGTCCAGGCGGCCATCGACCGCTTCCAGAGCGCCGAGGAGACCGCAGCGGTGCTCGAGCTCGCGCGGGAGCTCGGCTACCGCGGGCTCAACGTCGACATGATCTACGGCCTGCCGCAGCAGAGCGCCGCCGGCTGGAAGCGCACGCTGGAGCGGGTGCTGGCCATGCGGCCCGACCGCGCCTCCGTCTACTCGTTCGCTTACGTGCCCCAGGTCCGCCACCACCAGCGGCTGATCCGGAGCGAGACGCTGCCCCTCGGCGCCGCGAAGCTCGCGCTCTTCAAGATCGCGTACGAGGCGTTCGAAAACGCGGGCTACGTGCCCATCGGCATGGACCACTTCGCCCGCCCGGGCGACGCGCTCGAGATCGCGCAGCGCGAGCGCCGGCTGCGCCGCAACTTCCAGGGTTACACCGCCGCCCCGGTGGAGGAGGTCGTCGCGGTGGGCGCCTCGGCCATCAGCGACCTCGCCACCGTGTACGCACAGAACGGCCGGCCGCTCGCTCGCTACCAGGCAGCCGTGCGCGGCGGGCGGTTCGCGACCGAGCGCGGGGCGGTGACCTCACCCGACGACCGGCGCCGGCGCCGCGTCATCCAGAGCCTCATGTGCCACTTCTGGGTGGACCTCGGCGGCGACGCGCCGCTCTTCGAAGCGGAGCTGGATCGGCTGAACGCACTGGAGACCGAGGGCCTGGTGCGCCTCGCAGGCACGGAGATCGAGGCGACGCCGCTCGGGCGAGTCTTCATCCGCAACGTGGCCGCGGTCTTCGATGCCTATGCGCGCCCGGCGGGCTACGCGTCGCGGGCCGTCTGACTTGATCGCCGTCAAGGACTCGCGCGGGGCGCGGGCAGATGGTGCAGAGATGAGCAACGAGACCGTGGCCTCGCCCCCGCGCCCGCAGGCCGACCGCTGCTACAGCGTCCTCTCGCCGAGGTACTGGTTCGGCGACCTCGATCTGCGGCCGCTCGGGCTGTTCCGGATCGCGTTCGGGGTGGTGCTGATCCTGGCCGTCGCGGACATCGGGCCGGTGCTGTTCGACCTGCTGTCCGATTCGGGCGTGATGCCGCGCTCGGCGCTCCTCGGCGGCATCGCGCGCACGAACCGCTTCTCCATCATGGACTTCGCCGGCACGCCCTGGGCCGTGACGATGGTATGGGTCCTCGCCCTGCTGGCGGTCTTCGCCTTCACCGTGGGCTGGCACAGCCGGCTCGCCACCGTCGCGAGCTTCCTGCTCGTGTCGGGCATCCACGAGCGCAACCTCCTCGCCTTCGACGGCGCGGACAACGTGATCCGCACGCTGCTGTTCTGGGCGATGTTCATGCCGGTGGGCGGCCGCTATTCGGTCGACGCGGTGCTGCGGGCCGCGCGCGGGCGGCCTCGCCAGGACGTCGCGCCCGCGTTTCCCATGCGGATCGGGCAGCTCCAGATCGCCTGGGTGTACCTGAACACGTTCCTCTACAAGTGGGGCGGCAGCCACTGGCACGACGGGACGGCGCTCCGCTACGGCCTGGGCCTCGACCACCTGTTCACGCGCTGGCTGGGGCAGCGGCTCTTCAACCAGAACTGGTTCGTCTACCCCGGCACCTACTACGCGATCGCCTTCGAGGCCGCCTTCTTCTTCATGGTCTTCTTCCCGTTCTTCCAGCCGCGGGTGAAGGCCGCCGCGCTCGCGGGCGGTGTGCTGCTCCACGCCGGCATCTGGCTGACCATGAACGTCGGGAACTTCTCCTACCTCATGCCCGCGACGTACTTCCTCTTCTGGGAGCCGGAGTGGGCGGAGGGCTTCGTGCAGCTCCTGCGCAAGCCCTTCGAGCGGCGCACGCTCGCCCTCGTGTACGACGGCGTGTGCCCGGTCTGCAGCGGCATCGCGACCACGCTCAAGGGCTTCGATCCGTTCGGCGCCGTCTCGCTGGTGAACTTCCGCGACCGCGCCGCGCTGGCGGCGCTGCCGGCGCGGGCGCCATCCCTCGCGAAGCTGGAGCGCGAGGTGTGGACGGTGCGGCGCGACGGCGAGACCGCGCGCGGCTTCGACGCGCTGGCGCGCGCCGCCCAGGCCACGCCCGCGCTCTGGCCTCTGGGCGTGCTCGCGGAGGCCCCCGGCATGGGCTGGCTCGGCCAGCGCATCTACCGCCGCCTAGTGGCGGCCCACGCGGACGTCCACAACCGCCCGGGCCCGCGACCGGTCCCGGTGCCGGAGGCCGCGCCGCTCTTCCCCGCTCTGCGCGTCGCGGGCCGGCGCGCGACCTACGCCCTGCTCGCCTTCCTCGCCTTCGCCTGCACCTGGTTCTCGCTCCCCGAGAACCCGCGGCTGGCCCACATGCCCAACTGGATGCACGACACGGTGCAGGAGCTCGAGCTCTGGCAGGTGTGGGACATGTTCTCGCCGAACCCCATGGACACGGACATCTGGCTGCGCGGCGTGGGCCAGCTCCAGGACGGCACCACGGTGGACGTGCTGCGCGGCCTCGACGGCGGCCCCCTCCCCCCGGCCTCGCCCCACTTCATGTTCAGCCGCTGGACCAAGTGGATCAACAACATCGCCTACACGAGCGAGCCCAACCTGCTCGAGTTCGGCCGTTTTCTCTGCCGCCGCTGGAACAACGACCGCTCCGGCCGCCCGGCGCTCAGCACCTTCAAGATCTACCGCGAGCAGCGCGCGACCCCGCCGCCGGGGCAGGCACCGCCCCCCTGGGGCGAGCAGGTGATCTGGGATCACCACTGCTTCTGACTCTGGGTTCCGTCCTTTTCGAGGCCGGGGGAACGAGGTCCGGAGCGAGCGACAAACCCGAGGCGCGGTTGAGATCGCCGGATCAGCGCCCGAAGAGCAGATCTCCATCGCCCTCGGAGCGTTGTCGTGCCGCACGAACCGCGGTAGCTTGTGAACGTCGTAGGCAAGTCAACGCACCTCGCGGAGAGGGAGCCCGCTGTCGATGCACATGGCCGTGTGGGTGGTGGGCGCGCTGCTGCTCGGGAACGCGACGGTCACGCCGGGTGTCCTGCCGGCGCGGGGGCGGCACGAAGCCGAGATCACGCTCGATCGCGCGGGGATGGTGCGCCTCTCGGTCAGCGGGGGCGGCGGCACCTCCTGCGAGGTGGTCGATCACCTGCGCGGACCGTTCGCCTCCGCCGGTCGCGTGGGGGTCCGGAACTGCGCGCTCGACCTGTTGCTCGACAGCGGCACCTACGCGATCCGGCTTCGCTCGCCCCGCAAGGGCAAGGGCCAGCTGCGCGTCTCGGCGCAACCCTTCGCCGAGCTGAACGCCGCGCCCCAGCGGCTCGAGCCCGGCGAGGCCACCGAGGGCACGCTGCCGCTCGGACGTCAGATCTCCTACTGGATTCACCTCGACAAGCGCGGGCCGGTGGCGGTGCGCGTGTCGGGCCAGACCGCCGGGGCCCTGCACCTGTGGCACTCGGGGGAGTGGCTCGAGGACGACCTCCTGCGCGACTCCCAGGTGGAGCCGCGCGCCGGCCAGCCGATCCACGAGTGGTGGCTCGAGGGCACGCTCGAGGCGGGAGACTACCTGCTCACCGCGTATGGCACCGCGCCCGCCGTGTGGACGGAAGGGGCCGGCTCGGAGCGGCTCTCGGTGGCGAGCGGCTTCCTGCCCGCGCCGGCGAGCGGGGCAACCTCCCTGGTGCTGCCCTTCACCGGTCTCGCCGCGCTGGAGCTGCCCGCGCCCGGGGCGGCCGTCACGGTCGACCGGCGCTCGACGGCCCAGGAGGCCGTCGAGGCTGCGCTGCACGCCATCGACGCGGACGGGACCACCCACCTCACGGACGACGAGGCGACCTGCTCCATCGGCGCCAAGGCCCTGGTCCCCGAGTGCGCGCTGGTCACCTCGCGCCAGGGGCGGCGCGTCCTCTTCGTGCGGGGCGCGCCCGGCGCGCAGGTCGAGCTGCGCTGGTCCAGCTACACCGACGACGACCTGCTGCGCGACGGCCAGTACTCGTCGGTCCGCGACCACATCCGCATCCACCCGGCGTCGAGCGGCGACTACGCGGTGGGCGCGCACGACGTCCCGCCGGACAGCGACGCGGCGCCGCTCTCCTGCCTCTTGCTCGAGGAGCACACGGGGCCGGGGCCGGCCTCCGCCGAGGTCGTCGCCTCCGACTTCATCCCGGTCAGCAACACGAATCCCTTCCGCCGCAGCTTCAACTACGAGGGGAGCGCGACGATCTGGTTCGAGCTGACCCAGCCCGGCCTCTACCACCTCGAGACCTCGGGCGACCGCCACGACACGTGCACGCTGTCCCGCTTCGACGGGCCGGACCGCAAGCAGGAAGCGCAGGGCGACAAGGAGAGCTGCAAGCTGAGCCAGCTCCTGATGCCGGGCCGCTACGAGCTGGACCTCACCGGCGGGGCCGCCGGCATCGAGCACCTCGCCATCGCGCCGCCGCTCGTGGGCTCCGGCGCCGACACCGCCACGAAGACCGCCTGCGCCATCGACTCCGTCCACCTCGAGGCGGGCGCCGATTACCGCCTGATCTTCAGCCGCGGAGGCCACGCCACCGCCCGCGGCCTGACGCTGCGGCCCGCCTCCGCGCCTGCCGAGGTGGCGCGCCTCGAGGCGCCGCCCGTGCCCCGGGCGACCGCGGCCTTCAGCCCTGCCCTGCAGCCGCCGCCGGAGCTGCCCTCTGCGCGGGAGATTCACGCCGACTTCGACCGCGAGGAGTCGCGCTCGTGGGTGTTCACGGTCGGCGACGCGGGCCTCTACGACGTCGCCACCACGGGCCTCCTCGCCACGCATTGCACCATCCGCACGCCGGTCTTCCCGCACCTGTACGAGGACACGAGCGGCGGCCGCGGCCGCAACTGCCTCATCGCCAGCTACCTGCGGCCGGGCCGCTACCTCCTGACGGTCGCCACGGTGGGGCGCAGCCGCGGCCGCGCCGGCATCGAGGGCACGCGGCGGCCGATGCGGGTCGGCCCCGAGGTGGACGCGGGCAAGGAGGCCTTCTTCCGCACGGCGGCGGGCGAGCTCATCGCCGAGAACCTCCGCGTCCGGCGCCGGGCCCGCTACCACCTCACCACCACCGGACAGGGCGTGGAGCTGGGCTGCCGCCTCGAGGACGACCGCGGCTGGCCGCTCGTGAAGCTGCCGATGGGCTGCGATGAATCGCTGGCCCTCGATCCGGGCCGCTACGGCTGGATCCAGCTGCCGCTCACGGTCGAGAGCCTGCGCCACACCAAGCTCGAGCGGATCCGCGCGCCGCGGGTCTTGAAAGGCAAGAAGACTCACCCCATCTCGCTCGACAGGAGCTACACGGTCAGCCTCGGACCGACCGGCCACGATTCCTTCACGTTCACGCTCCCCGCCGACCTCGACGTGCAGGTCACGCTGACGAACGGCATGCAGGGGCGGATCTACCGGGTGAGCACCGCCGGGGAGGAGCCGGTGGACCTCGTGCCGCCCCAGATGACGGCGACGCCGCCGCCGGCCGACGAGAACGCGGAAGGCGGCGAAGGGGAGAGCCCGCCCGAGGCCACGGAGGGTGGCGAGGGCGACGAGGGCGAGGAAGAGCAGGCGGCCCCGAGTCCCGAGGCGTCCGCACCGTCCGAGCCGCCCGCGGCGCACGTGGCCCATCTCGCGGCGGGCAGCTACCGGCTCGCCACCGAGCACAGCCAGGGCGACGTGGGCATCACCTACGAGCTGGCGCTCGGCAGCGACACGCTCGTTCCCGGCGTCAGCAAGACGCTGGCCGTGCCTTCACGTGCGACGCTGCGCGTGCCGCACGACGGGACGCTGCGGCTCTCCACCGCCGGCGAGACCGACGTGCGCTGCCGGCTCTTCGACGGGACGGGGAAGCTCGTGGCCGAGTCGTCCAGCAACGGCGACGACTGGAACTGCGCGCTCGCCGAGCCGTTCGCCGCGGGCGACTACACGCTGGTCCTGGAGAGCGAGACGCAGGTGCCCGGCTCGACCCTCGTGACGCTCGCGTCGCCGTCCTTGCGCGACGTCGGGCCGCTGCAGGACGGGGCCACCCTCGCGCCCGGCGCGGACGTCCTGTCGGCCACGCTGGCGCTGCCCGAGAGCGACGCCGTCGCGGCCGTCGACCTGACCTCCGACTCGCCCTTCTCGTGCCTCGTGCAGGGACCGTCGGGCTCGCCCCTTCGGCAGGCGGGCGTGCGGGACTGCGCGGCCTTCGTGCACGCGCCCGGCGAGAGCTGGCAGGTGCGGGTCTGGACGCTCGGCCGGCCCGCGCAGATCCACGTCGGCCTCGCGCTGCAGCCCATCGCCTCGGGCCGCACACCCACCCCGACGCGGGCCGCGCTCGCCTCGATCGAGCAGGCCGGCCGCTACCGCACGCTCGACGGAGCCTTCTGCCTCCCGGCGGGCGCGCACGGGTTGCTCCGGCCCTGCGGCCCCGAGGTCTCGCTCGAGGCCGGGCCGACGCTCTTCGCGGTCGGCCGCGGGGCGCCGGGCGAGGAGCTGCCGCTCGAGAAGATCGTGGCCGCCCTGGACCAGCCGCTCGAAGAGCGGATCCCGCTGGCGGCGCGGCCCTTTCTGGAGAGACAGCGGTCCTCGCACCGCGCGCTGCACCTGTTGTCGATCGACGTGCCCTACGGCGAGGCGGCGGCGCCCGTCTGCTCGGTGACGGGGGACGACACGGGCGGCGTGCGCGAGCTGCGGCCGTTCGGCTGCGACGCCGCGAGCGGCGCCGGCCGCGAGTCGCTCGCGCGCTGGTCCGCGCCCACCGAGGTCTCGGTGACCGGCAAGGTCGTCCGCCGCGCGCTGCGCGAGCCGGAAGCGGGACCCGCGCTCGAGCCCGGCGCGCGCGAGCTTGCCTGGACGGGCGACGCGGCCCGCTTCGCCTTCCCGGGGAGCTCGGCGGAGGTGGAGCTCACCCTGCCCGCCGGGAGCTGGGCCGTGCAGCTCGACGGCGACGGCCGCGCGGTGGACCTCTGCGCGCCGCGCAGCGAGATCAGCGACTGCGTGCTCGGGGGCAAGGGCGGCGAGGTCTGGATCGAGGCGCCCGGCGGACACGCGCAGGCGCTCGTGACGCTCACGGGCGAGCCGCCCGCCGCCGTTGCGCTCGCGGGCCTCTACGAAACCGTCGCGCCGGCGCCGGGCGAGACGCTCCTCACCGTGGCCGGGGCCCCCGTGGATCGCAAGCTCGAGGTCCGGGGCGCCACGGGTTGCCTGACCGCCCTGGCCGACGGCCGGCGCCTGCGCGGCTGCGAGGCCACGGTTCCGGCCGGCAGCGCCGCCACGGTCCAGCTCCGCCACGGCGCCGGACCGCTGCGCGTCCTGCTCTACGCTGCGGGCGCGCGCGCCGCGACCCTCCTGGGCCCGGGTCCGACCGGCGAGGCGGAAGCCTGGTCGCCCGGCGTCGCCGCGCCGCTCTCGGGCCTGCAAGCCCGCCGGAGCTTCCGCGTCCCGGGCGACACCGCGGTGCACCTGCGATCGGAGGCCGGGGTCTGCGCCCTGCTGCAGGACGGCCGCCCCCTGGAGGTCGACGGCACCGCGGGCTGCGCCCTCGACCGCGTCCTGCCCGCCGGCCGGTACGAGCTCCTCGTGCGCGCCTTCGGCACGCCGCCGCCCCTACCGCTCGCGGGCAGCGCCGTCTGGACGGGCGAGCCGCTCCAGCAGCTCGGGGATGGCGTGGGCCCGCCTTCGTCCCTCGCGCCGGGCCAGGCGCGACTCTTCGGCTTCACGCTGGCCTCCGACGGCCAGGTGGGCTTCGGCCTGCGCGCGCCCGCGGACACCCTCGACTGCGAGGTGCGCGACGCCAGCGGGCGAACCGTCGGCACCGGCTGCCAGGAGTTCCTCGCGCTCAAGGCGGGCAACTACCGGCTGCGCGTGCGCGCGCCCGCCGGCAGCGCACCGACGCGTTTCTCTCCCGTGCTGCTCGGGCTGTCGGGCTCGCGCATGGGCGTCCCGCAATCGTACCTCGACGACTTCTTCGCGCGCGTCGGCCTGCCCAGCCGCGAGGTGCCCTGACATGAGCGGAAGAATCAGCCTGCTGCCCCTGGCCGCGCTGTTGCTCGCCGCCACGCCGCCGCCCTACCGGCCCGCGGATCTCGGCCAGCGGCCCGACCGCGGGGGCACCGACATCCTTCCCGAGCAGTTCCTGCGCGGCTACGACCCCATCACCGCCTACTTCTCCGGCCACGAGGGGCCCGGCACCGGGCCCGCCGACGACGGCGGCAAGCTCCTCCGGATCGAGCCGGCCTGGCCCGGCGCGTGGTTCTGGGTCGACCGCAAGACGCTGCAGTTCCGCCCGGCCGAGCCCTGGCCGCCGCTGCGGCGCTTCGCCGTCACCGCTCACGGGACCCAGCGCACCCTCGCCACCATGATGTCCGCGCCGTCGGCGATGCAGCCCTCCGACGGCAGCACCGACCTGTTGCCCTTCCGCACGCTCACCCTCACGTTCCCGCAGGCGCTGCCCCTCGAATCGCTGCGGCAGATGCTCCGCATCGAGATCCGCGATCTGCCCGGGCTCGGCGACTCGCCGCGGCGCGTGGTGGAGCACGTCGATCTCTCGCAGCTGCCCCGCCGCGACCAGCGCGACCCCGCCACGTACGCCGTCACGCTCGACGACGACGTCCCGGAGGGCAAGGAGCTGGTCGTCACCCTGGCCTTGGCGCTCGGCGACGAGGACAAGGTCCTCTGGACCGGCCGGCTCTCCACGCGCGAGCCCTTCCGCCTGCGCGAGGTGCACTGCGGCGCGGCCGAGGCGCAGATCGGCGGGAACGCCAAGCTCCCGCGCGAGCTGGCGCTCGCCTGCGGCGTGCACGGCGAGCTGCCGCAGCTGGTCTTCTCGGCGCCGGTGAAGGATCTCACGCTGACGGCGCTCAAGCAGCTCGTGCGCCTCGAGCCCGCGGTGCCCGACCTGTCGTTCGAGAGCACCGGCGAACGCGTCTCCTTGCGCGGCCGCTTCGTGCCGGACGTGCTCTACCGGATGGAGATCTCCGCCGCGCCGGTCCACGACGAGACGGACCGGCCGCTCGAGGACCCCGGCGACGCGGAGCTCTTCTTCTACCGGGGCTGGCGCACCGCCTTCCTGCGCTGGAGCCAGTCCACCGCCATCCTCGAGGCGCGCGGTCCCCGCATGCTGCCGCTCGTCGGCTACGGCGACGCGCGCGCCGACGTGCGCGTCTACCGGGTCGACCCGCTGTTCACCGGCCTCTGGCCCTTCCCGGCCTCGCCCGTCGAGATCGACGAGCACGAGGCGCCGCCCTTCCCCGGCGAGGAACCGGAGAACGCGGGCCCCCCGCGCTCCGCCTCGCCGCCCGACGACCTCGCCGCCCACCTGCGCCTGCTGGGCTCGCCGCTCGTCTCCAAGATCGTCGACCTGCCGCTGGCGCGCCACGCCGGCGCGACCCGCTTCGGCCTCGACCTCGGCGGGCTGCTCGATCCCGTCGTCGGCCGCCGGCGGCCCGGCACCTACCTCGTGGGCCTGCGCCGGCTCACGGGCGGCCCCCAGCGCAGCTACGTGCGCGTGCAGATCACCAATCTCTCGCTGACCACCGTCGAGGATCGCGACCAGCTCGTCTTCTGGGTGCGGGCGCTCGACGACGCCGAGGGCATCTCCGGCGCGCACATCACCCTCGAGGGCGTGGCCCGCTACCCGGTGTCCACGGGCGGCAGCATCGACCGGCCCGTGAGCCTGGAGCTGCGCACCGACGGCGACGGCAAGGCCATCCTGGGCGCGCCGCTCGAGAACTGGGTGTCCATCGAGCGGCTCTCGGTGCGCGACGGCGACGACGTGCTCGTGATCGACCCCCACGAGCCGCCGCCCCAGTTCGCGAGCCACCACTGGGGCTACGCCTCCGACTGGCTCTCCTGGCTCATGCACCCGGTGCCGCCGCCGCCGAACGACAAGCCCCTCGCCTTCGTCTTCACGGAGCGGCCCATCTACCGGCCGGGCGAGGTGGTGCACGTGAAGGGCTTCATCCGGCAGAAGATCGGGGGCGCGCTGGTGGCGCCCCTCCCGGAGGACTCCTACGGCCTGAAGATCGACGGCCCGGGCGACCGGAGCTGGGAGCTGCCGCTGCACTTCAGCCCGCTGCACGGCTTCGCGGCCGACTTCGCCG
>DATJNL010000352.1:0-7622 GCA_035508175.1 Myxococcales bacterium | reverse complement strand
CCCGCTGCCCGACCAGGGCGTCCGGATCGAGCTCATCCGTCCCGGCATGGACAGCGCCGCGGTCCTCAAGATCACGCCCACGAATCCCTAGGAGACTCCCGCGATGAAGACGCAGTGGATGCTGTGGATGGCGCTGGCCCTGCCGGCGGCCGGCGCGCTCGGCCAGGAAGGCACGGCGATGCCCGTCGTCGAGCACAACCCGGTCACGCGCGCCGCGCCGGGCCAGCCGCTCACGCTCACGGCCACCATCCACAGCTCCAACGGCGTCTTCCAGCCGGTCGTCGACTTCCGCCACGTGGGCGAGACGAGCTGGACGAAGGTGCCGCTCCTCCCGAGCGGCAACGACGTGTACACGGCCACGCTGCCCGGTGCGACGATCTCGTCCGACGTCGAGTACTACCTCGAGGCCTACGACAACGACGGCAACGGCCCGGCGCGCGCCGGCAGCCCGGACAACCCGCTCCACGTCACCGTCGCCGCCGCGGTCCGCCAGGTCACCGCGCAGGCCGCGGCCACGCCCAGCGCGCCCAAGCCCGCGGCCACCGCCGAGAAGAGCGGCGGGGGAATCTCCGGCCAGATGATCGGCGGCGCCGTCAGCGCCGGCGTCGGGCTCGTGGGCCTGGGCATCGGCATCTACGGCTGGGCCGAGTGGAACACCGAGGTCACGAACAACAACAAGGCGAGCCCCTCGGCGCGCGCGAGCTACCAGTCGGCCATCACGCAGTTCCTCGTGGTCGGCGTCGCCGGCACCGCGGTCGGCGTGGTCGGCCTCGGCATCGGCGCGTGGCTGTTCTTCACCGGGCACTCCTCATCCTCGGCCTCCACCCCGGACACCTCCAAGGACTCGGGGACTTTTTCGCTGGCGCCGGTCCCCGGCGGCGCCATGGCGGCATACGCCGGCCGATTCTGATAAGGGAAGCAGCGCCATGGCCACCTTCGACCCGACCCAAGCCCAGAAGCAGGCGTCGCACGACTCCCTCAATCCCCCGAAGCTCGTCGAGTTCATGCTGCAGGGCTGGCGCGCCGCCGCCCACGGAAAGACGCCGCGCGTCGCCGGCTCGGAGCGCTTCGCCGAGCGGCGCCGCAAGCTCTCGGCGCTCTTCCCCGGCGAGCTGCTGGTCGTGCCCACGGGCCACGAGAAGGTCCGCGCCAACGACACCAACTACCGCTTCCGCCCCGGCAGCGACTTCTACTACCTGACCGGCAACCTCGAGCCCGACTGCGTGCTGCTGCTCGTGCCCACGCCCGCCGGCCACGAGTCGTGGCTCTTCGTGGAGCCCAACCCCGGCCGCAGCTCCCCCACCTTCTTCACCGACCGCATGAAGGGCGAGCTGTGGGTCGGGCCGCGGCTCGGCGTGGAGCAGTCGCGCGAGCGCTACCAGGTGGACCGCTGCCTGGGGCTGCCGGAGCTGCGCGAGCAGCTCGCCGAGCTCTGCGGCGCGCACCGCCACCGCGTGCTGCGCGGCATGGACCCCGACGTGGACGGGCTGGTGCAGGCCCAGCGCGAGGCCGACCAGAAGCTCGGCACGGCGCTCTCCGAGCAGCGCCTCCTCAAGGACTCGTTCGAGCTGCGCGCGCTGCAGCGCGCGATCGACTCCACGCGGCGCGCCTTCGAGGACGTGGTGCGCGAGCTCGGCGGCCTGCGCAGCGAGCGCGAGGTCGAGGGCATCTTCAACAAGCGCGCGCGCGTCGAGGGCAACGACGTGGGCTACGGCACCATCGCCGCGGCCGGCGCCAACGCCACCATCCTGCACTGGACGCGCAACGACGGCGCCATCAAGAAGGGCACGCTGCTGTTGCTCGACGCGGGCGTCGAGGGCAACGAGCTCTACACCGCCGACGTGACGCGCACGCTCCCCATCGGCGGCCGCTTCACCCCGGCGCAGCGCGAGATCTACTCGCTCGTGCTCGAGGCGCAGCGCGTGGCCTTCCGCGAGGTGCGGCCCGGCAACGACTTCATGGCGCCGAACCGCGCCGCCATGGTGCACCTCGCCCACGGGCTGCACGCGCTCGGCATCTTGAAGGCCGCGCCCGAGGAGGCGCTCGCCGACGAGCACCAGTTCTACAAGCGCTACTCGCTGCACAACGTGAGCCACATGCTCGGCCTCGACGTGCACGACTGCGCCCAGGCGCGGGCCGAGAGCTACAAGTACGGCAAGCTCGAGCCCGGCATGGTGCTCACCGTGGAGCCCGGCCTCTACTTCCAGAAGGACGACCTCACCGTGCCCGCGCGCTACCGCGGCATCGGCGTGCGCATCGAGGACGACGTGGTGGTCACCGCGAAGGGCTGCCGCATCCTCACCGACGCCTTCCCCCGCGAGGTCGCCGACGTGGAGCGCTGGGTGGCGCGGGCCGGCAAGCGCCGGTAGGGCCCCGGTCCCCGTCAGGCGCCCGGGCTATCGTCACCGGCGTGTCCTTCTCCGAGCTGCACCTGGATCGCGACCGGGCCGGATCGTTCGGCTCGGTGGCCGAGCAGTACGAAGCCCATCGCCCCGCGTTCCCCGACCCTCTCCTCGACGATCTGGCCGCGCTGGGCGCTCGTCGCGCGCTCGACGTCGCGTGCGGGACGGGCAAGCTCGGCCGCGGCCTCGCCCGCCGGGGCGTCGACGTGCTCGGCGTCGAGCTCGATCCGCGCATGGCCGGCGTCGCGCGCAAGCTCGGCCTGCCCGTCGAGGTCGCCCGCTTCGAGGACTGGGACGACGCCGGCCGGCAGTTCGACCTCGTCACGTGCGGCGACGCTTGGCACTGGATCGACCCCAGGCGCGGGGCCGAGAAGGTCGCGCGCGTCCTCGCGCCCGGCGGCGTCTTCGCGCTGGTCTGGAACCTCCAGGTCCTCGAGGAGCCGGCGCGCGCGGCCCTCGCCCCCGTCTACCGGGAGCTGGCCCCCGAGGTGTTCCCGTACGGCGGACCGCCTCCGCCGGACGCGAGCCTCCCTCCGCTCGAAGGACCGTTCTCGCCCGCGGAGGTGCGCACGTACGGCTGGGAGCGGCGGCTGAGCGGCGCGGAGTGGGCCGCGGTGATGCCCACGATCAGCGACCACCAGCGGCGGCTGACCCCGGAGCGCCTGCGCGCGCTGCAGGACGGCGCCCGGGCCGCCTTGCGCGGGCTCGGAGAGACCGTGCTGGTTCGCGGCACGACCACCGCGATGCTGGCGCGGCGCCTGGCCTGAAGCTGACCGCGGGGCCGCTCGCGCAACCGCTGGGCGCGACCTTCACCGCCGCGAGCGGGCCTGCGTCCAGCAGGCGCCGTCGGGCAGCGCGCCGCCGTCGCCGACGTCGAGGTCGAAGGCCGCCGCCCCGCCGAGCTCCACGGTCCACCTGCCCGGCGCGAGGGGCGGCAGGTCGCAGCGCCCCGGAACCATGGGGAAGCAGTCGTCGCACCTCCGCGGCCGGTGCGGGTCCCGCCGCACGTCGAGCCGCAGCGCGGGCGCCCGCGCGCCGACGACGCGGCAGAGGATGGCGTCGTTGCAACCGCAGTCGTTCTCGATCACCAGGCGCTGCTCGGACACGCAGACGCGGGTGGGCCAGAACGAGGCCGAGGCGGGCGCCGGCCGCAGCACGCCGGCGCGCGGGCCGGCAGAGAGCGCGAGGAGCGAGGTGGCGGCGGCGAGCCTTGCCGTCATGGTCGCAGGATAGCAGGCAGGCCGGCTACCGCCCGATCAGGTCTGCGTCGTCTCCTTTGCCTCCGGGCGCGCCGTCCGCGCCGAGCGAGGCGAGGTCGTACGATTCGGGGTGGCGCTCTCCAGGAGAGACGTAGACGTAAGGGTGCCCCCAGGGATCGCGCTTCGGCGTCCCCCCCGCGAGCTCGTACAGCGCCGCCAGCCCCTCCCGGGTCGAAGGATATCGGCGATGCCTCCCGCGGAATGCCTCGAGCGCCTGGGCGTAAGCCCGGAGATCGAGCTCCGCGACCTGCCATTCCGGATCGAGGCAGAGGCCCAGATGGCAACTGAGCGTGAGGGCTTCCGCGCACCGCGGGCCCCCGCGGCTTCCGCAGCGGACGCGCACGAGGAGCAGCAGGCCGAGATTGAAAACGATGACGGCGGCGACGCCCACACCGATCGCAACGCGGAGCCACTTCACTCGCTTCGGCATGCCGGCCGATCCCTGCAAGCGGCTCGCCGGCGATCATGCCAGGCAAAGTCGCGGAACACGGGCGTCGCGGCAGGACGCTCCTGCCAATCTGGCAGTCGACCTCGACTGACGGTGCCAAACCAGCAGAGAGGCCCCACGGGGGCGGCGGGATGAATCCGCCGGGCGGCGGACAGAGTCTTCCGGGCGGCGGGATGAATCTGCCGGGCGGCGGACAGAGTCTTCCGGCCTGCAGGATGAATCCGCCGGGCGGCGGATAGAGTCTTCCGGCCGGCAGGATGAATCCGCCGGGGGGCGGATAGAGTCTTCCGGCCGGCGGGATCAATCCGCCGGCCGGCAGATAGAGTCTTCCGGGCGGCGGGATGAATCCGCCGGGCGGCGGATAGAGTCTTCCGGCCGGCGGAATGAATCCGCCGGGCGGCGGATAGAGTCTTCCGGCCTGCAGGATGAATCCGCCGGGCGGCGGATAGAGTCTTCCGGCCGGCGGGATCAATCCGCCGGGCGGCGGATAGAGTCCGCCGGGCGGCGGGATCAACCCGCCGGGGGGCGGATAGAGTCTTCCGGCCGGCAGGATGAATCCGCCGGGCGGCGGATAGAGTCTTCCGGCCGGCGGATTGAATCCGCCGGGGGGCGGATAGAGTCTTCCGGCCGGCGGATTGAGTCCGCAGGCCTACGGATTGAACCCGCCGGGCGGCAGATTGTGTCTGCCGGCCGTAAGATCGCCTCACGGCGGCCGCGGCGGCGCGCTTTTCGGGGGCCGGTAGCCTTGCACGTGCACTTTCAACGGCCCGCCCGAGGGTTTGGGGGGCGGGCACGCCCACACGGAGGCTCCCTCGGGCAGCTCGAAAGGCATTTCGGGGGTGATGTCCGCGGGGGCGACGAGCATCCGCGGCTCGTCGCAGGGGCGCTCGCCGATGTCCCAGGCGATGGCGGCGGGGCCGTCGAGGTCGAGGCTCACGAGCGTGAGAGGGCTCCTCGCGATCTCCGCGGGGGCGCGAAAGTGCGGGAATACCAGGGGCTCGTCGACGAGGCGGTCGGGATCGCTCCTCTGGACCTGCGCGTAGCTCTCCGGGGGAGCCGGCGGGGCCGCCTCCTGCCCGGCATTGATGCCGTAGGGGCCGCAGTGCTTTCCGGGCTGGGCGCCGCAGGGGTATGTCAGCGGGTCGTCCGGGCGCAGGGTAGGCGTGCTGAACACGTACCAGTGCGGCGCGGCGAGCTCGAGGCAGAGGGTGGTGCCCTTGGGCGCAGACGTGAGGCGCCAGACCGTCTGGCCGGTGCGCGGCATCGAGACCGTGGTGGTGCCGGTGGGGCCTTCGACCTGGGCGCAGAGCGAAGCGTGGCCGGGACGGGGCTCCTGGCCGGCGCAGAGGAAGCGCACGAGGTTGGGGGCCAGGATCTCGCCGAACTCGCACGAGCTGGCGGGCGGAGGCGCAGCCGCCTTGGGCGCTGCCGCTGTGTCGAGCACCGAGGTCGGCTGGCCCGTGCGGAGCCCGATCCAGAGCGCCCCCAGGGCCGCAGCAATCACCACCGCGGCCGCGAGCGGCCACCTCCGCGGCAACCCCGAGGTGGCGGGAACGGCCTCGCCGGGACCGGCCGGCACGGCGCTCGCCTGCAGCGCCTCGATCTCCGCGAGCTTCCCGCGGAACGGGCTCTGCGCCACCGCCTCCGCCAGCCGCCCGCCGCCGAGATCCGCGACGAACGCCTCCGCCGCCGCGAGGTCGATGGCCCGCTCCCCGCCGGGCGCCGCCAGCCTCTCGAGCTGCGCGCGGAGCTTTCCGTGCGCGAGCCGCTCCTTCCCGGCGAGCTCCAGCGCCGGCTCGGGCAGCGCCGCCATCCCCTCGCGCTCGCTCTCGGGGTAGCGCCCGGTCCACACGGCGGCGACGAGCCGCCCCAGCGCGTACCGATCCGCGGCGGCCTCGGGGCCCGGACCCTCTCCCCCGGCCGGCCGCTCGTTCGTCTCCGGCGCCGCGTACGCCCCGGTCCCGCGCACGAGGCCGAGCAGCGGGTCCACCAGCACCACCCGCCCCTGCACGTCCACGAGCACGTTCGCCGGCTTGAGGTCGAGGTGCACGAGCCCCTGCGCGTGCAGCCGCGCGAGGAGCTTCGCGCCCGCGAGGAACAGCGCCGCCGCCTCGCGCGTGGGTAGCGGCCCGCGCGCCAGCTCGTGCGCCGGCAGGCCGTGCACGTAGGGCATCACCACGTAGAGCGCGAGCGCGTCGCCCATCCCGAAGCGCCGACGGAACTCCGCCGGCGCCTCCGTGGAGAGCCCGCTCGCGAGGATGGGCACCACCGCGGGCTCCAGCATCTCCCGCGCGTGCGCCGCGAGCCGCGCGAGCAGCTGCTCCCCCACCGCCCGCGCCCCCGGCGCGAGCCGCACGATCTTCACCGCCAGCCAGCGCCCGAGCGCGGGGTCGCGTGCCAGCACCACGCGCCCCTCGCCCCCCTCGGCGAGCGCGCGGACCGGTTCGAGTCGTTCGAGCATCAGCCGAGCTTCCAGCGCTTGCACCAGTTGCGCAGCGTGCGCTCCGGCAGGCCCAGCTTGCGCGCCGCGTCGGCCTGGTTGCCCTTCGCCTGGGCCAGCGCCTGCTCCACGATGCGGCGCTTCGCGAGGTCGGCCTCCTCGAGCGTGCGGGGCACGAAGCCCGCGTCGGTCTCGCGCGCCTCGGCCTCGAAGCGCGCGAGCTGCCGCCGCTCGTCGTCGGTCCAGATCACCATGTCGGAGGCGTCGAGCAGCGTCTTCGTGCCCGCGAGGACGATCGACCGCTTCACGCAGTTCTCGAGCTGCCGCACGTTGCCCGGCCACTTCTCGGCCTCGAGCGAGTCGAGTGCCGCCTCGGTGAGCCGCCGGCCGCGCCGCTCGGCGAAGGCGCGGGCCAGCACGCGGACGTCCTCCGGCCGCTCGCGCAACGGGGGCAGGGCGATGGCCACCACGTTGATGCGGAAGTAGAGGTCCTCGCGGAAGAGCCCCTTCTGCGCCAGGAAGAGCAGGTCCTGGTTGGTGGCGAACATCCCCACGAAATGGCAGGCGATGGGCTCGTGGTCCTCGCTCCCCACGCGCACCACCGCGCGCTCCTGCAGAATGCGCAGCAGCTTCGGCTGCTGCGCGAGCGGCAGCTCGCCCAGCTCGTCGAGGAACACCGTGCCGCCCTGGGCCAGTTCGAAGGGGCCGCGCCGCAGCCGGTCGGCGCCCGTGAACGCGCCCTTCTCGTAGCCCGAGAGCTCGCTCTCGATGAGCGTGGGCGGGATGGCGCCGCAGTTCACCGGGAAGAACGGCTTGTCGCGCGAGGGCAGCGCCGCGTGCAGCGCGCGCGCCACCACCTCCTTGCCCGTGCCCGTCTCGCCCGTGATGAGCACGTACAGCGGGTCTTTCGAGAGCTTCGCCTGCTCCGCCACGGCGTCGATCTGCGCGCGGACCTTCTGGATGGCGAGGCTCGTGCCCAGCAGCCCCGAGCGCTGCCGCTCGCCCCGCGGGCTCGCGAGCGCGTCGCGCCGGAAGTTGAAGAGGAAGTTCGCCGCCCCGTCCAGCGCCGGCAC
>DATJNL010000351.1:0-12551 GCA_035508175.1 Myxococcales bacterium | reverse complement strand
GTTGTCCTGGACCAGGTTGTTCTTCAGGGTCACGATCAAGTTGGGCGTGGTGGGTGACACGACGAGGCCCGAGCCGGTGTTGTTCGAGAGGGTGCAGCCCAGCAGGGAGACGCTGCCGTTTCCGGCGATGGAGATCCCGGTACCGCTGCTGCCGGTGACCATCACATCGGTGAGCGTGGCCTGCTGGCCGCTGAACGCCAGGCCCACGGCGCCTCCCTGCACCGTGGCTCCCGTGATCGACAGGACGCTGCTGCCTTGTGCTTGCACGCAGGGAGTCGCGTCACTCAGGCCGATGACGTTGCCGCCGTTGATCGTCAGCGTTCCGGCGGCGACGAGGATAAGGCTGGCGGCAGCCGTTCCCACGGCGGCCCCTTGAACGTCCACGGAGCTCAGGGTGACCGTCGTCGAGCTTCCCGTCAGTTCGATGCCGTGGTCGCCGTTGGCGTAGGCCGTGAGGGCGGCCAAGCCGCCCGAAAGATCCACCGTGCCGCCGCTCACGGTGAGCCCGTCCCCCTGGTTCTGCACGGAGGCAATGCTGCCAGGCTGCTGGGGGCCGTCGGTCAAGCTGCCGCCCAGGACGGCGACCCCGGCGAGGCCGCTTTGCTGGACGAGGAGCGGAGCGGTCAAGAGCGCGGCTCCGGCCGCGGGCCCCAGCCGGACGCCATCGCCGGGAAAGCCCGTGACCGAGTCGTAGGCGCCGAGGTTGAGCTGGCAGCCGTCATCGGCGTCGATCCCGTTGGCAGACGTGTCGCCGTTGGCCGCGCCGAAGTAGAGGTCGCCCGCGTTCAGGGTGAGGCTGCCGCCCGAACAGCAGATGCCGCTGGCGTTGGGCGTCTGGACCTGGATGCCGACGTTTTCAATCGCGGCGCCCGAGCCAGCCGACTCGATGACGCACGTGGTCAGCGTGGGATCGCCGGCGACGACCTCGGTGACGAAGGTGTAGGAGGCGTCCGGCTCCCAGGTTTCCAGCGTGACCAGGGGCGGCAGCGTGAGCGGGAATGTCTCGCCCCCATCCTCGGCGGCGTCCCCGAAGGTGGCCATGGATCTCGAAGGGTAGCCCCCATCCACCGGGTCGGAGATGGCAATGACGCTGGCCGGCGCCGCGGCCCCCGCCAGGGCCAGGGCCTGCGTCAGTGTACCCAGGCGACAGGCGGGGGGCTCCCGCAGGCCCGTGGCGTGCGCGCCCGCGTTGGCGTCGCCGCCCTGGTAGGGATCCACGTAGAAGTCGCTCGAGGCGTTCGCGGGGCAGCGGCAGGCGAGGGCGCTCGGCGAGCAGACCAGGCCGCCGTCGGAGCAGTCGAGCAGCGGCACGTAGAAGGCGCAGCCGCCATCCGGGGGCGCCACGCACGTCTCCAGCGTGACGTCGTTGGCGTCGCAAAGCGCCTGCCCGGGCGTGCAGCCGCAGGGCAACCCGGCGTCGCTGCCGGCATCGGATCCGGCGTCCGGGCTCCCGGCATCGCGCGGTCCGCCATCGGTATGTCCGCCATCGGGGGGTCCGGCGTCCGGCGGTCCGGCGTCGACGCCGCCGTCGGTCGCCACACCCGCGTCCGCGAGCTCGCACTCCGCGTCGACGCAGATCCAGCCGCTCGGGCAAGGATCGCTCGTGGGCTCGCAGCTCTTGTTCGCGAACGTGACGAACGGCGGATCCACGGCGCACGCCACGCACCAGGCAAGGGCGATCGCCGGCGCGGCCTTCAAAAGGCCACCGTGGCCATCGCGCCGCCGGCCGTGGGCGCCACCGTGACCGACGGACGTTCGCCCCGGTCGCCGCCTGGCGCGAAGAAGAGGACGAGGGCGACGACCGCCCCCACGCCGCCGACGCCGTAGAGCACGTCGGCGAGGATGCCGTCGCGCGTGAAGCGGTTCAGATCGGCGATCCCCGTGCCCGAATCCGTCGCCGCTCGCGCCTCCGACAGCGCGTTCGTTTGGTCCACGCCAAAGTAGGCTCCCACACCGGCGGCGACGGCGGCGCCGCCGAGGACCCAGTAGGACGCCATTCTCCCCGGGTATTTGGTGGGCGCTGCCGGCGCTTCGAGCACGGCAGGCGGTGGCACGTCTCCCTGGGCGACCACCTCTCTGAACAGGTCCCGGCGCGCCTCGGCAAACAGGAGGGAGACTTTCGGGGAGACGAGCCGGATCGGCAGGTCGAGGCCCGGGTCGAGCGCAAGGGCCTGCTTGAACTCGGCGCGCGCAGTGGTCGTGTCGTAGTCGTTGAAGGCAATGATGCCAAGGAACAGGTGGGCCCGGGCGGCCACGCGGGCCTGCGGCGCGTGATGCAGGAGACCGACCAGTACCGCCTTGGCGTCGGCGTCCCGGAAGTTCTCGAGCGCCGCCTCGGCCTGGTCGAGCCGGTCGGAGGGCGTTAGCGAGGCAGCCCGCTGGGGCGCCGCCGCGACGAGGGCCGCAACGAGCGCAATTGCAGCGACCATCCGCTTTGTATACCACGCTCGATTGGTCTCCGAGAGATCGGAGACCCGAGCGTGGAGTTCCGCGGGGGCTACGACGCGGTGCCCACGAACGTGGTCACCCCCGCGGGCACGGTCACGCTGAAGGCGCCGCCCGACAGCGGGAGCGAGGTGGGGATGCTGGCGCTCTGGGAGCCGAGCGAGAGGTTGCCGTCGCTGCCGTCGGCGGTGCCGCCCGCGGGGAGCGCGGTGCCGGACGTGATCCAGGGGGCCACGCTCGAGGTGCCGGCGCCGCTGAGGCCGATGGAGATGGGCAGGTCGCCGCCGCTCGGGTTGATCACGACCACCGCGAAGTCGCCGGTGGCGGGGTTCTTGAACGCGTTCGCGAGCGCGCCGCCGGGGAGCGAGCCCTCGGTGCCGAGCAGCACCCAGCCGGGGCGGACGAAGCGCGCGTAGTTGCCCACCGCGAAGAGGCGCTTCGTGAGCTCGCCGTCGCCACTCACGCCGATGAGCCCTTCGTTGTCGGTGTTCTGGTTCACGAGCCACCAGTAGTGCCAGGCGTTCACCTGGCCTTGGGTGAGCGCGTCGTAGATCAGCGTGTCCACGTTCACGGCGTTGGTGAGGCTCGGGTCGAAGGCGTCGAAGGTGGAGACCTCGGTCTCCCAGAAGTGCTGCGTGACCGGAGCCGTGGCCAACGGGGGCGCGCCGGCGCCGCCGCCGTACTGGTGCGTGGCGAAGAGGCCGGTCGCGGCGAGCGCGACGGGGTCGGCGGCGATGGCGGAGACGAAGCCCGACAGGTCGCCCCAGCTCGACGTCTCGGGGGCGAGGATCAAGGGCGCGGTGGCGCCCGGGGTGCCGGCGGCCCAGCTCTGGATCGCGGGCGCGAGCACGTCGATGAAGGTGGCCATCTGCGCGCCGCTGTAGATGCAGGATTCGTAGGAGGCCGTGTAGTCGGGCTCGTTCTGCACGGACAGCGCGTACAGCGGCACGCCGTTCTGGAAGGCGCTGCTCACGAACGAGACGAGCACGCTGGCCCAGTCGGTCATGCCGTCGGCGGTGCAGCCGCTCGGGTTGCCGGCGCCCTCGCAGAGCGAGCCGCCGTTGTCGATGTCGTCGTTGCTCTTGTCGGCGGCGGGGGGCGACCACGGCGTGGCCCAGACGCTCGCGCCGCGCGCCATGGCGAGCGCGCAGTTGGTCCACTCGGCGCTGCCGTTGTAGGGCTGGCCGGTGGTCTCGATGCCGGTGCGCATCAGGCTCAGGCCGATGCCGTTGGTGGTGCTGAAGAAGAGGTCGGCCTGCGCGGTGGTGAGGGCGCCCACGTAGGCGTCGGAGGCGCCGAAGCCGTCGATCGTCTGCTGCTCGGCGGACCAGTCCACCGTGAGCATGGCGCCGGTGGTGCCGCCCGCGGTGCCGGTTGAGGCGCCGGTCGCGGATCCGGTGCTGGAGCCGCCGGCGGCGCTGCCCGCCGCGGAGCCGCCGGTGCTGCTGGCGCCTCCCGTCGTAGCGCCTCCGCCCGTGCTGCCGCCGGCCGCGCTGCCGCTGCTGCTTGCGCTGGAGGCGCCCGCGGCCGTGCCCGAGCCGGCGCTCGTCCGGCCCTCGCCGGTGGACCCGCCGGCCGTGCCCGAGCTGGCCGTGCTGCCGGTGCCGGCCACGGCGCCGGTGGACGCGAGGCCGGCCGTGGTCGAGGTGGAGGCCGGTCCGCCCGACGACGTGCCGTTGCCCGTGACGATGCCGCTCACCGAGCAGCCCGCCGCCGCGGCGAGCGCGAGGGTCCAGAGACGCATCGAAGCGGAGTGTAGAGGAGAACCGAGGAGACGGACAGCGCGAGGTCCGCGCCGAGCGGGGCCCGGCAGGGCACGATTCGCTCGGGGAGGGGGCGCCGATCTCCGGGCCTCGCGAGGAAGGCTCGGAGGCGAGTCACGAGCTTCCGCGAGCGTCGCTCAGGCCGCCAGCCGCAGGACGAAGCGCGCGCCGCCGCCGGGGCGGTCCGCAGCCTCGAGCGTGCCGCCGAAGGACTCCACGTAGCGCTTGCAGAGGGCGAGGCCGAGGCCCGTGCCCTTGCCGGCGGGCTTCGTGGTGAGGAAGGGGGTGAAGAGCTTGGCCTTCACGTGGGGCGGGATGCCGGTGCCGTTGTCGTCCACGGTGACGACCAGCGTGTCGCCCGTGTGCTCCGCCCGGACCTCGACAGCGGGCGCCTGCGGCTGGCCTTCCTCCACGGCGTCGGCCGCGTTGACGAGCAGGTTCAGGAGCACCTGCGTGAGCTTGCCCGCGTTCGCCCGGACCGGTCGCAGGCCCTCGGGGAGCTCCACGTGGAGCGTGGCCACGTGCTTGAGCCGGCCGTTCGCGAGGCGCACGGCGCTGTCGAGGGCGGCCTTGAGGTCGGTGGGCCCGCACTCCTCGGTGGTCGCGTGAGAGAGCCCCCGGACGTCGACGGCAATCTGGCGGATGCGGTCGACGCCCTCGCCGGCGTCCGCGAGGGTCTCGGCGACCTCGACGAGCTCGGGGTGGCCGGCCTGGATCAGGCGGTCGATCTGCCGGCGCGCGGTGGTGACGTTGATGCCGACGTAGCTCACGGGGTTGTTGATCTCGTGCGTGATGGTCGCGGAGAGCTCTCCGAGCACCAGCAACCGCTCCGCCTGGGCCCACTCGCGCGTGCGGTCGGTGAGCTCGCGCTGCGCCGCGATGGCGGCGCTGCCCGCGCGGAGCAGGTGAACCTCCGCCCGGAGGTCGAAGGCCGCGACGAGCGCGACGAAGGCGGTCTCGAGCACGCCGAACGCCGCCCAGTAGGCGATGGTCGCGGGCCCCGCGCCCCCGCGCATCGCGACCCCGACCATGAGGGCGCCGTTCGCGAGCGACTGCAGGCCGGAGGCGATGGGGTTTCCCGGCAGGATCATCGTGTAGCAGAGCGGCGTGATGACCAGGAACACCATGATCGGGCTCTGCTCGCCGCCGGTGCGGCTGGCCGTGAAGGCGTAGACGACGCTCGCGAGGATGCCGAACGAGCAAGAGACGATCGTGAGCGGCCGCTCCGAGAGGCGGTCGCCGAGGAGCATCAGCGAGGCGAGCAGCGCGACGGTGACCGCGCGCATGGCCAGCAGGCCGGGATCGACCCGGCCGAACAGGAAGGGGTCGAGCGCTGCGAAGGCCACCGCCGCGATCCCGGCGAAGCCGACCAGCCAGCGGCGCTCGTGCAGGGCGAGACGCACCGCGTCGGCGAGCTCTGGGGGAGCAACCATCTCTCGCAGGCCCGACGATGTTCGTGGCGGCATGCATCTCGTCAGTGCAGCCGCCGTGCCGTGCGCCTGCGGCCCCAAAGAAATCAGGAAATCCAGGAGCGCTGTCGCAAGCTTTGCGCTGCGCGGGCACATCCGCAGGATTTGCGCCAAGCGACGTGGGCCCGTGTCACCGCCCGCGAGTCGGCTGCCGGCACCCTGGCTGCGGTGCCAGCCTGGGGTCGCAGCGGCTCGTGCCGCCGTCAGGGGCGGCCTTCACCTCGCGATCGACATGGCTCGCCGCCGCCTGCGTCGCGCCACGGCCAGCACGACGAGGCCGGCCCCGAGGGCCGCGTCGTTCGCCTGTCCGCAGCTGCAGCCCCCGGGCGCCACGTTGCAAGCCGGGCAACCCTCCGGGTCGAGGCCCGTGCCCCACTGGCACCCGTGAGCAGGGCGGCAGCACAGGGGCTTTCCCGAGACGGGCACGCAGGACAGCAGGTCGCCGCAACCCGTGCCGCCGTCGGGGTCGAAGCAGGGCGTTCCCTCGGGGGCCTCGGCGCACTCGGTGCAGGAGCCTGCGCCCAGGGTGGACTGGAACACGGCGCACGACGGCGGGGGAGGGTAGCAGCAGGTACCGCCCGAGCCCCCGTCCGGCGAGGTCCATGGGAGGCAGGAGACGCACGAGCCCTGGGCGCAGCAGCACTCCCCGTCGGTGGTGCAGCTCCGCCGGTAGGGAGCGCCCGTGCACATGCCCCCGGCGGAAAGGCAGCCGGCCGGACACGCGGCGCCGCCGTCGTCCGCGCGGGCGCGGCCCGCCATGAGGGTGACGCCGGCGAGGAGGAGGACGAGACTGGCGCGCACGGCAGCTCGAGCCTAGACCGCGCGCGGCAGCGGTGCCAGCGGGATCACCGGCTTTCCGCGCCGGTTCCAGCCGCGCTGGCATCCTCTCCAGGATGGGGATCTCGCTGTTCCTCGCGCTCGCGACGACGATCACCGCCAAGGACACGCGGCGCGCGCAGGAGCTCGCCCGCCGCTCGATCGTCGAATACCACGATGCCTGCGTGGGTCAGGCGGATGGTTGCGGGTCGACGTGCCAGCGCGACAGCTGCGGCGGATGCTGCCTGCCGGACCCGGCGACGGGACCGGCCCGCTCTGCGTCGATCCCTGCTGACCGCGCTGCGTGAGCGCCGCTTCTAGAAAAACGCGCGCTGCACGAACCAGGTGGCGCCGGCGACGAAGATGGCCGCGGAGCCGAGGGGCACCAGGAAGCGCTTGAGCTGGGGCGGGCGGTAGAGGAGCCAGAGGAGCGGCGCGACGATCAGCACGATGAGCTCCTGCCCCAGCTCGACGCCCAGGTTGAAGCCGAGCAGCGCGCGGGCCATGCCGCCGTGCGACAGGTGCAGCTCGCCGAGCGCGCTCGCGAAGCCGAAGCCGTGCACGAGGCCAAACAGCACGGCGATCTGCCAGCGGTGCCTGGGCTTGCGGGTGATGAAGTCCTCGGCGGCCACGTAGGCGATGGAGGCGGCGATGGCCGACTCGGTGAGGCGGGAGGGCAGGTGGACGATGCCGAAGGTGGCGAGCGCGAGCGTCACCGAGTGGCCCACGGTGAAGCCGGTGATGGCCTTCAGGGTGGGCACGGGGCTCACGTCGCAGAGGATGAGCGCGAGCACGAAGAGGATGTGGTCGATGCCCGCGGGGAGGTGGAAGCCGTGCGGCCCGCGCCACTCCGAGGGCGTGGCCCCGATGTGGCGGACGCCCATGAGGACGAACTCCCAGAAGCCGTGGCGCGCGTTGCCGGCCAGGGACAGGAGGGTCTGGCCGGGCTCGAGGACCAGCTCGTGCTCGACGCCGTCGACGTGCGCCTGGCCGAGCAGGCGGAAGGTGAGGGGGGTGCGCTCGAGGAAGGGCAGCGACCACTGCACGGTGCCGCCGTCCTCGTCGCACTCGCCGTCGGCGAACAGGCCGAGGCGCATGCCTTCCAGCTTGCCGGTGGGGGCGCCGAGGCGGCAGGGCTCGCCGCCGCGGGTGAGCGGGCCGCTGCCGAGCGTGGCCTTGAGCTCGGCCGCGAGCGCGGCGGGATCCAGGGAGATCGCGGGGAGCCCGGCGAGCTGCTGCGTCATCTTCGCGTCGACGTCGAGCGAGAGGTGGACGTGGGCGCCCTTGATCTCGAGTCGCAGGTAGCCGACGTCGAGCACGTGCGCGCGGGCGGGGAGGGTGACGAAGAGCGCGCAGCACAAGAGGAGCCCGGCGCGACGCCAGGTCCCCGCACCCCGGCGCTCTCCCTGGCCCGTCATGCTAGCGGTGCTGGAAGCTGGCGCGCGGCTGCTCGCCGGCGGCGATGAAGTCCTTGTAGCTCTTCTTCGCGGCGGTGGGCGAGCGGTCCTGCATCTCGATGCAGGCGGGTACGGGGCAGACGAGGCTGCACAGGTTGCAGCCCACGCAGCTCTCCTCGAGGATCACCGGCGCGTGGCCCGAGCGGGGGTCGAGCCCGTGCGGGTGCGGCGCGGGCTGGACACCGAGCTTCGCCCAGGGCTCGAGGCCGATCGCCTGGTGCGCGCCGTCGTTGCAGGCCACGTAGCAGAGCTGGCAGCCGATGCACTTCTGGTGGTCGATGTGGGCCACGACCTTGTAGTTGAGATCCAGCTCCTCCCAGCGGCGCACGTTCGGGGTGGCGCGGCCGCGGATGGCGGCGAGCGTGGAGCCGTGCTCGTCGAGGTAGGCCGACAGGCCGTCGATCATGTCCTCCACGATGCGGAACCCGTGGTGCATCACCGCGGTGCAGACCTGCAGGCTGGTCGCGCCGACCGCGATGAACTCGGCGGCGTCGCGCCAGGTGGAGATGCCGCCGATGCCCGAGACCGGCAGCCCGATCTGGGGGTCGCCGCAGATGGCGCTCACCATGTTGAGCGCGATGGGCTTCACCGCGGGGCCGCAGTAGCCGCCGTGGCTGCCCTGGCCGCGGACGGCCGGAGAGGGGGCGAAGGTGTCGAGGTCGATCGACATCACCGAATTGATGGTGTTGATGAGGCTGAGCGCGTCGGCGCCCGCCTCCTTGGCGGCCCGGCCCGGATACACCACGTCGGTCACGTTCGGCGTGAGCTTCACGATCACCGGGATCCTGGCCTTCGCCTTGGCCCAGCCGGTGATGCGGCCGCAGTACTCCGGCACCTGGCCGACGGCGGCGCCCATGCCGCGCTCGCTCATGCCGTGCGGGCAGCCGAAGTTCAGCTCGACCGCGTCGGCGCCGGCGTCCTGCGCGCGCTGCACCACCTCGTGCCAGGCCTCGGCCTTGCTCTCCACCATCAGCGAGGCGACGACGGTGTGCTTCGGGTAGCGCTTCTTCACCTCGGCGATCTCGCGGAAGTTCACCTCCATGGACCGGTCGGTGATGAGCTCGATGTTGTTGAAGCCGACGACCTTCTGGCCGCCCACGTCGAGGGCGCCGTAGCGCGACGAGACGTTGACGATGGGCTCGCCGATGGTCTTCCACACCGCGCCGCCCCAGCCGGCGTCGAACGCGCGCATCACCTGATCGCCGGTGTTGGTGGGCGGCCCCGACGCCAGCCAGAAAGGGTTGGGCGACTTGATGCCGCAGAAGTCGATCGTCAGGTCAGCCATGGAGGCCGAGTGTTTACAGAAGCGAGCGGGCTGGCGTCAATCGAGCCTGCTGGGATGCGACAGTGCCGCCCGACTTGGAAAGCCTCGAGCGAGAGTACGTGTGGTGGGAACGACGTCTTTCCCCCCCGCTGCACGTTCACGGGGTCGCCCTGACGGCGCGGAAGGTGAGCGCGGCCAGGGCCACGATGCCGAGGTTGAGCGCCAGGGCGGGCAGCACGATTCCGACGCGGAGCAATTGAAGGCCCAGGAACAGGGCCGCCGGCGCCGCCACGATCACCAAGGAGACCGGGTCGCTCAATGCCTCCGGCGGTCGTCCGGCCTCCACGCCCAGCTGGCGGAGTTTCCACCAGCTCCAGGCCAGCAAGGCGAGGGACGCGACATCGAGCAAGCAGGAGAAGAGCACGAACGCGCTGGTTCCTTCTTTCATCCAGCCTCTCAGCGTTTCATTCGCGACAATCGTCAGAGGGCCGAAGTAGAAGGGCAGGTTGTTTCTCAGGCGCACGTATTTCTTGGCGGCGTCCGCGGGAGGCGCTCCCGTGTCGTTCGGCGGATCCACGGTCAGCGTTCTTCGACGTTGGAGGGCGCAGGAGCTTCGCGTGTCTGCCATCGCTTGCGGGCCGCGCGGCGAAGCAGCGTCGCGCCGTAGGCCAACCCGATGGCGAGAAAGACCAGATCCTTCATCCGGTCCAGGATGCCGTACCTTTCCCAGTTCCACAGCCCCCAGGCCCCGAATGCCGCGCCGAGGACGATCCAAGCCAGTCCCATGACGACATCCGCGGCAGGGCTCACGCCTATCCCCCCAGTGCAGCGTGGATGGCCCGCGCGGCGTCGCGGCCGTCCGCCACGGCGTTCACGACCTCGGCGCCGCCGTTGGCGCAATCGCCGGCGGCGTAGACCTTGGGGTTGCCCGTGCGGAAGCTCTCGTCCACGGCGATCGCGCCGTCCTTGAAGGCGACGCCGGGGATCTTCCCCAGCGGGCCCTGGTCGAGGCGCTGGCCCACGGCGACGATGACCATGTCGACCTCGAGGGCCACGTCGGCGCCCGGAACCGGCCGCATCTTGCGCCGGCCGCTCTCGTCGGCCTCGCCGAGCTCGACGCGCTGGCACACGAGTCGTTCCACGCGGCCGTGGCCCTCGATGCGGATGGGCTGCGACTTGAGCAGCAGCTCGCAGCCGTCGGCGCGCAACAGCTCGATCTCGTAGTGGAACGCGGACATCTCCTCGCGGCCGCGCCGGTACACCATGAGCACGCGCTCGGCGCCGAGGCGCTTGGCCTGCGTGGCCGCGTCGACCGCGGTGTTGCCGCCGCCCACCACCGCGACGCGCCGGCCCACCTTGATCTCCCGGGGCGCCTTCGCCTTGACCTCCTCGATGAACTCGAGGGACTGGCGGACGCCGGGCAGGTCTACGCCGGGGATCCCGAGCGGCACCGCGCGCGGAAGCCCCACGCCGAGGAGCACCGCGTCGAACTCGCCGAGGAGCTTCGCGAAGTCGGTCACGGGAGCCCCGAGCTTCAGGTCGACGCCGAGGCCCGCCACCTGCTCCACCTCGCGCAGGGCCAGGGGCGCCGACATCTTGTACTCTGCGATGCCGTAGGTGTTGAGCCCGCCGCCCTGCGGCTTCGCGTCGAAGATCGTCACCGCGTCGCCGAGGCGCCGCAGCTCCGCGGCGCAGGCGAGCCCGGCCGGACCCGCGCCCACCACGGCGACGCGCTTGCCGGTGGCCTTGCCGGGGCCGAAGGGGAGCCAGCCGCGCTCGAGCGCCCAGTCGGTGGCGCTGCGCTGCAGCCGGCCGATGGGGATGGGGCGCTTCTGGTCGAGGTTGTGCACGCAGGCGCCCTCGCAGAGCACCTCGGTGGGGCAGACGCGGGCGCAGGAGGCGCCGAGCACGTTGGCCTCGAGGATCACGCGGGCCGCGCCCCGCCGGTTGCCGGTGGCGAGCTTCTTGATGAACGCCGGGACGTCGATGGAGGTGGGGCAAGCGCGGGTGCAGGGCGCGTCGTAGCAGTAGAGGCAGCGGTTCGCCTCGGCGAGCATCTCGGGCTCGGTGAAGGCGGGCGCGATGTCGGCGAAGGGGCCGTCGGCATGCCCGGGGACCGAGCGAAGCTTCGCGGCGCTGTCGAAGGCGGCGGCCATGGGATCCCCGGGGGCGGAAAGGCGAATGTTTAGCGAAGCGGCCGGGGCAGCGTCAACTCAGGCGCGCCGGCCCCGGACCGCCTTCGCGAATTCGCTCGGCGCGACCCGCGCGATGCGGCGGAAGTGGCGGCCGAAGTGGCTCTGATCGGCGAAGCCGAGCGTGGCGGCGACCTCCGCCGGCCGCTCCCCTCGCTCCAGGCGGCTCATGGCGGCGCAGATCCGCACCAGGAGCTGGTACTCGTGCGGGGAAGAGCCGGTGGCCCGCTTGAAGACGCGAAGCACGTGAAAACGGCTCAGCCCGGCCTCGAGCGCCAGCTCGGCCAGCGAGACGTTCTCGGCCAGGTGATCGTGCAGGTAGGCCCGGATCCGCGCGACCGCGACCGGCTCGCCGCCGTCCCGGGGCGCGGGCCGACTGCGTTCGGCGTGGCTGCAGACGAGGCGTTCGAGCACGCGGACCAGACGCGACTCGCGCTCCAGCCGGCTCGCCTCCCCGTGGACCGCCGCGGTGAAGCGCTGGATGGCCCGGTACAGGCCCGGATCGCCGACCAGGGCGCGGGAGAAATGAGGGGCGCGCGGGCGGCCTCCGAGTTGGCGGGCGGCCTCACGCACGAGCGCCGCGTCGAAGAAGAAGACGTCGAAGCCGGTTGGGGGGCCCCAGCGGCGCAGCTGCCGGTGCGTCTCCCCGGGCTCGAACAGCGCCGTCAGGATTCCGGTGCCCGTGTAGTGAGTCTGGCCGCGGTAGATCCAGTCGGTCCCGAGGCTGGCCGGACCGCGTGGCATGTTGCACACCGCGTAGGTTTCGTAGAAGTGGCGGAAGAGCTGCGCCGTGCCCTCGGCGTGGAGGGCCACCACGCCCGGCAGATCCGGGGGACTGCCCCACTCGATTCTTTCCACGACACCGCCCAGAATCCGCCTCCCAGCACCCGTCGGTCGCGATGCCCCCCGGGAGCAACTCCGTTCTAGACCGAACACTGCCCTCGACGGTATAGGGGGGGTGGCGCTCTCCTCGCCGGGGAGTTAAGCAGAGCCGCCATGCCCCTGCCCCCCACCGTCCGCTTGAACAACGGCGTCGAGATGCCCCGCTTCGGTCTCGGCGTCTACAAGGTGCACGCCGGCGCGGGCGCGCGGAAGACGATCGCCAAGGCGCTGGAAGTAGGCTACCGGCTCATCGACACCGCGGC
>DATJNL010000350.1:0-5739 GCA_035508175.1 Myxococcales bacterium | reverse complement strand
CCACGCCCGGCAAGGCCGCCGCGGGCACGCTCACGGCGCGGCTTCCGCCGTCTTCACGGAGGCCTTGCGCTCGGCGGTCCAGTGATCGATGACCTTGACCTTCGAGCCGAACTCGAAGGGCGAGAGGCCCGGCGAGCCCTCGAGGTGGCAGCCCTTGCACGACCGCTCGCCCGGATCGGCGAGGCCGACGGCGCGGGCGAGCTCCGCGTCGCGCATCACGTAGGCCGGGCTGTAGTACTGCCCGGAGCCGTGACACGCCTCGCAGGTGATGCCGTCCGCCTCGGCGGCCGTGGGCTGGCGCCCCGTGTCGCTGCGCGTGTGCGCCAGCTCGGGCGCGTGGCACTGCGTGCAGCTCGGCTGCTGGCGCTGCGCCGCCGTCAGGCTCGCGGCGGCGTGCGCATGGGGCCCGGCCGCCCAGATCTCGTACGCCTTGGGATGGCAGGCCTTGCACGTCTGCACCCCGACCGGGTCGGCGGCGAGGGCCGCGGCGGACACGAGCAGCCCGAGAGCCCCCGCGATCGCGCACACGCTTCTCACGCGCCGACGACATAACGGAAAAGCGCAGGGGGAGCAATGAGCTATGCTGCGCCTCGAGGGCATGAGCATGGACGACTCGAGAGCGCTCCGGGAAGCGGTGGCCTGCCTCGCCCGTGGCGAGGTGATCGCGTTTCCGACCGAGACCTTCTATGGCCTCGCGGCCGATGCGCTGAGCGGTGAGGCGGTGAGCCGGCTGGTGGCGCTCAAGGGACGGCCCGCGGGGAAGGCGATCCCCTGCATCGTGGGCGACCAGGCGCAGGTCCCCCTGCTCTGCGCCGAGTGGCCGGCGTGGGCGCAGCGCCTCGCCGAGCGATTCTGGCCGGGGCCGCTCACCCTCGTCGTCCCCGCGCATGCCGAGCTGCCGGGGCCGCTGCGGCCGGAGGGCACCGTGGGGCTCCGCCTGTCCTCGCATCCGCTGGCGCGCGCGCTGGCGCTGGGGCTCGGCCGGCCGATCACCTCGACGAGCGCCAACTTCTCGGGAGGGCCCGAGGTTGCGCGCGCGGCGGACCTGGCCCCGGGCCTACGTGCGCAGCTGGCCTTCGTGCTCGACGGCGGCCCGACGCCCGGTGGGCGGGGGAGCACCGTCGTCCGGTTCGACGCCGGGCGCCTGCGCTGCCTTCGCGACGGCGCGATCCCCTTCGGGGACGTCGAGCGCGAGCTGCGCTGACGGCGCGTGGAGCGGCAGTCCGATGCGCACGCTCGTGCCGCTGCCCGGCTCGCTGTCGAAGTGGATGCGGCCGCCGTGCTGGCGCACGATGCCGTAGGCCACCGTGAGGCCCAGGCCCAACCCCTCGCCGGGCGGCAGGGTGGTGAAGAACGGCTCGAAGACGCGGTCGGCGAGCTCGGCCGGGGCACCGGGCCCGACGTCTTGCACCGTGAGCCAGGCCAGGCCGCCCTCGACGTGCGTGGAGATCCGGATGGGCGCGCCGGGCGGGCTGAACTGGAAGGCGTTCTTGAGGATCTGGTAGACGGCCTCGTCGAGGCTCGGCGGCTGGCCCAGCACGGGGAGCGGCCGGCGGTCGCGCCAGTCGACCGGGTGCTTCTCCAGCTTGTTGCCCTCCTCGCCGATGCGACGCAGCGCGCGGTCGACCGAATCGGTCGCGTCGAGCGGGCAGCTCTCGCCGACTCGCTCGGTGGCGAGGCTGCGCAGGGCGCGCACGATGTTGGCCACCCGCTGCGCCCCGTGAAGGGCCTCGGAGACGCGGTCGGGCCCGTCCTGGCCGAGCAGCTCGAGCGCCTCGAAGTGCGGGCTGCCGCGGAAGCGCGCCAGCGCGTCGAGCGCCGGCTTCTGCCCACCCGCGTCGGCGAGCTCCAGCACGCGACGCAGCGACCGCGAGAGCACGTCGAGCCGCTCGATGTCGCGCCCCAGGCTGGTCATGTTCGAGATGAGAAAGCTCAGCGGGTTGTTGATCTCGTGGGCGGCGCCCGCGGCGAGGCGGCCCACGGCCGCCATGCGCTCCTGCTCCTGCAGCGCGGCCAGCGTGGCGCGCTCCAGCGTCACGTCGCGGTGGCGCACCACCCAGCCGTCCTTGCTGCCGAGCAGGGGGAACACCGAGACCTCGAAGCGGCGCCCCTCCTCGGTGACGATCTCGCCGCGCGCGTCCCGGGGCTCCGTCTCGGCGGCCAGGAGCGGGCAGCCGGGGCACGGCGTCTCCCGCCCGGCCAGCAGCGCGTGGCAGGTGCGCCCCGGCAGCGACCGGACCGCCACGCTCCCGAGCTGCGCCAGCGCCCGGTTGGCCCGGCGGACGACGTAGCCGTCCTGCAGGGCGATCGGGTCGTCGATGGCGTCGACGGTCTGCTCCCATTCCACCTTGCCGCGCGCGATCTGGACGAACCTGTCGACCTCGCCCTTCGCGCGCTCGGCGTCGGGAGCGCCCGCGACTTCCTCCGGCTCGGTGGCCATCCTCAGGCCGCGCGGACGCCCAGCGTGAGACCGAACTGCCGGACCATCTCCTCGTCGTCGATGACCACGGTCCCGGCCGCGTCGCGCTGCACCGTGCTGATGCCCGGGTACTCGGTCTCGAGGCTCCGGATGTAGTCCGACTGGCGCTTGACGGTGGCGAGGAGGCGGCGGTTCTCGCGCTCGAGGAGGAGGCGCTCGAAGCCGAGGCGCACCGTGACCTGGAGCTCGACCTGATCCCACGGCTTGGTGAGGAAGCGGTAGATCTCCCCCTCGTTGATGGCCGAGATCGCCATCTCGAGGTCCGCGTAGCCGGTGAGGATGATGCGCAGGCTGTCCGGGTGGAGCTTGCGGACCTCGCGCATCAGCTCGAGCCCGGTCATGGTCGGCATCATGTGATCGGAGATCACCATGTCGGCGGGCTCCTGGCGCATCAGGTCCAGCGCCTCCCTGCCGCTGGCCGCGAACCGAAGCGTGTAGCCCTCGCCGCGGAGCGCGCGCTCCAGCGCCCGCCGGACATTCTCTTCGTCGTCGACGATCAACAGCGATTTGCGGTCCATGGTGTTCTCCTCGGGGCTTGCCTTGCGCCCGCTCGCATTCCCTTCAATGCGAACCCGGTGCCAAGCTGCCGGAGCGCCAAGTGCCCGTCATTCCTGACCCGACCGCCCTCTCCCACCGGGTCTTGCTCTACCCGGGGGCGATCGCGACCTCGGGGAGTTTCCCGGATCTTTCCGGTAGTTCTGCTAAAGTCGGAACAGTCATGGCCGCCCCCCCACCCGCGCCCGAGCCGAGCCCGCGGATCCTGCTCCTCGACGACGAGCCGCACGTGCTCAAGGCGCTGGAGCGGGCGCTGGTCTCCGAGGCCTTCGAGGTGCGGTTCACCACCGACGCCGACACGGCGCTGGCGCTGCTCGCCGCGGCCCCTGCCGACGTGGTCGTGAGCGACTACCGGATGCCGCGCGTCGATGGCGTGACCTTTCTCGAGCGCGTGCGCGAGCAGGCGCCCCAGGCGCGGCGCGTCCTGCTCACCGGCCACGCGGACATCCAGGCCATCGCGGACGCCATCAACCACGGGGCCATCCACCGGCTGCTCTTGAAGCCGTGGGATCATCTGGACCTGGTGGTGGCGCTGCGCGAGGAGAGCCGCCAGGGCCGCCTCTCGGAGCGCGCCGACGAGCTGCGGCGCCTGGCCGACCGCAAGGCGAACGAGCTCGAGCTCGCGCGGCGCCTGCTGCGGGTGCAGCGGCTCGCCGCCGTGGGCCAGCTCGCGGCGGGTCTGGCGCACGAGATCAACAACCCCCTGGGCACGATCCTGGCCTTCTCGCAGATCCTGCTGCGCGATCAGCGGCTCGTCCCCGAGAACCTCGAGGCGGTGCAGTTCATCGAGCAGGCCGCGCAGCGCTGCCGGCGGGTCATCGACGCGGTGGTCAAGTTCGGCGTGCCCTCCAGCGCGGCGCCGGGCGAGGTGAAGATCGACGACCTCATCCGCGAGACCGTCGGGCTCCTCGAGCCCGAGATCCGCCGGGCCAACGCCGCGCTGAAGATCGACGTCGAGAGCCCGACGCCGGCGACGCGCGGCTCCTTCCAGGAGCTCGAGCAGGTGGTCACCGCGCTGCTCCGCAACGCGCTCGAAGCATTGCCCGGCCCCTCCGGCGAACGGAGCATCGCGCTGCGGGGCTTCCGCCGCGGCGGGCTGGCCTGCCTTTCGGTGCACGACAGCGGCCGCGGGATCGCCCTGGAGATCCGCGACCGCATCTTCGATCCCTTCTTCAGCACGAAGGCCGAAGGCGAGGCCGCCGGCCTTGGCCTCACCATCGCCGAGCGCATCGCGCAGACCCACGGGGGGCAGCTCGAGCTCGTCTCGGAGCCCGGCGGCGGTACCACCGCGACGCTGAGCTTGCCCGAGCTGCCTGCGAATTCCTGAGGAGGGAGCCCCATGCCAGACAACCCCATCCGCCTGATGATCGTCGACGACGACGGCGGCGTGCTGCGCGCGCTCACCACGCTCTTCCAGCGCAGCGGCCACCAGGTCATCCCGGTCCAGGATCCCACCGAGGCCCTCGGCGCGGCCGACGAGGAGACCCCCGACGTGATCCTCTGCGACATCCGCATGCCCAAGCTGTCCGGCATGGACCTGCTCGCGGAGCTCAAGCTGCGCAAGCCCGACGCCGAGGTCATCATGATGACGGCGTTCGGCGACGTGCGCACCGCGGTGGAGGCGGTGCGGCGGGGCGCCTACGACTTCCTCACCAAGCCCTTCGACGACGTCTCGGTGGTGGAGCTCGCCGTGCAGCAGGCGGCGGAGCACCGGCGGCTGCGCGTGGGCTACCGCGCGCTCGAGCAGCAGCTCGAGGTGCGCGACGGCTTCGAGGACCTCGTCGGCGGCGCGCCGCAGATGAAGGCCATCTATCGGATGATCGAGACCGTCGCCCAGTCGGACGCCACGGTGCTGGTGGAGGGCGAGAGCGGCACGGGCAAGGAGCTGGTGGCGCGCGCGGTGCACCTGCGCTCGAACCGCAAGGACGCGCCGTTTCTCGCGGTCAACTGCTCGGCCCTCCCCGAGGGCCTCATCGAATCCGAGCTGTTCGGCCACGTCCGCGGCGCCTTCACGGGGGCCGTGGGCGCCAAGAAGGGCCTGTTCGAGGCCGCGCACCGGGGCACGCTGTTCCTCGACGAGATCGCGGACCTGCCGCCGCCCGCGCAGGTCCAGCTCCTGCGCGTCCTTCAGGAAGGCGAGGTGCGCCGGGTCGGCTCGAACGAGGTCACCAAGGTCGACGTGCGCGTCGTGGCCGCCACCAACGTCGATCTCAAGGCGGCGCGCGCCAAGGGAAAGTTCCGGGAGGATCTCTTCTACCGGATCAACGTCATCGCCATCCGCCTGCCCCCCCTGCGCGAGCGGATCGAGGACCTGCCCGCCCTCGCCTCTCACTTCGTGGCCCGGGCCGCGGAGCGGGCCAAGAAGGCCGTGCCGCAGCTCACCGCCGATGCGCTCACGGCGCTGCGCCGCTACCGCTGGCCGGGCAACGTGCGCGAGCTGGAGAATGCGATGGAGCGGGCGGTGCTGCTCGCCCACGACGGCAAGATCGGCCCGGCCGAGCTGCCCTCGCAGGTCGGCGAGTCCACGTCCCGGGTCGCTCCGGAGGCCGACGTGCTCTCGAGCCTGCCGTACGCGCAGGCGAAGCAGAGCGCGCTGCACACCTTCGAGAAGCGCTACCTGGGCGCGCTCATGCGCAAGACGGAGGGCAACCTGTCCGAGGCGGCGCGCCTCGCGGGCATGGACCGCTCGAACTTCCGCCGGCTGC
>DATJNL010000349.1:0-5409 GCA_035508175.1 Myxococcales bacterium | reverse complement strand
CCAGGGCTTCGGCGGCCGTCACGCGCGTGCCGCTCATCACGAGCCAGTAGGCCTGCTTGCGTGCCAGGTGACGCTGCAACAGCGCAATCACCTGCATCGGGAAGAGGCCGCGGTCGATCTCGGGCAGACCGAAGCCTGCCGTGTCGGCGGCGACAGCGAGGTCGCAGGCGAGCATGAGGCCGAGCCCCCCCGCGAGTGCATGGCCGTTCACGCGCGCGATCGTGGGCTTCCTGCAGTCCTGGATGCGCTTCAGCAACAGACCGTACGCCCGCCGACTGTCGTGGCCGCCGAGAAAGCCGCCCTCCCCGCTCATCGTCGATAGGTCGCCGCCGGCGCAGAAGATCTTTTCGCCAGCGCCCGTGAGCACCACCACCCGCACCGCGGCGTCGCCCTCGGCGCGCGAGAGCCCCTCGCCGATCTCCCGCATCGCCTGCTCGGACACCGCGTTGCGCAGCTCGGGCCGGTCGATGGTGAGGCGGGCGACCTGGCCGACGGCTTCGTACTTGACATGGGGCGCGTCCATGGGGCCTCCAGACTACAGCGTATCCGCTTCCTTGAAGAACTGCTTCAGGCGATCGGGAGGGATCTTCTGGTACACGCCTTGGGCGGTGGCCAGCACCTGGCCGGCGAGGTCCGTGAGCTTGCCCTCGGCGCGGCGGCGCCGCGGGTCGTCCGGGTGCGGTCCCACGTCGCGTGCCTCGATGCGCAAGGGCTGGTCCATGGGCACCGGCTTGAGATAGCGCACGGTCAGCTCCACGGTTGCCACGAGCGCCATCACCTCGGTCGCGGCGGCCATGCAGGTGATCTCGTCGAAGAGCGCCGCCACGAGTCCGCCGTGGAGCGCGCGCGAGAAGCCGCGGTGGTGCGGCTTCGGATGGTAGACGGCCCAGACCGCGCCGGCTTCCCGCCTGGGCTTCAGACCGAGCCCTTGCTCGTTTTCGGTGCCGCAGCCGAAGCAGCGCTTCGCGACCGGGATCTCGTAGTCGTCGGAGTCGGCCATGGCCCATCATGCCTCGGCGGAGTGCTCGAAGCTCCTCGAAAGCGTCGAGGCCAGCGCGTCCGGGCCGCCCCAGGCCAGCGTCAGCGCGCGCGCCTCGCGCATCCACTTCTCCACCGGGTGGTCCTTCATGTAACCGTGCCCACCCAGCAGCTGGACGGCGCGGCTCGTCATGGCCAGCGCGCTCTCGGAGGCCTCAGCGAGCGCGGCGGCCGCGGCCCACGGTGCGTCCGGCCCGTTCTGCAGGGCGTGAGCCGCACGCCAGGTAGCCAGACGTGCGGAATCGGCGGCCAACGCCATCTCGACCACGTAGAAGGCGATCGCCTCGTGCTGCGCCAGCGGCCGGCCGAAGGTGACGCGATCGTGAACGTAGCGTGCGACGTATTCGTATGAGGCGCGCAGCAGCCCTACGAGAAAGCCGGCGACGTGAAGCTGCACCTCGGCCAGAGCAAGCGACGGATCACCCTCGAGGCGCGCGGCGGGCTCGCTGCGCTCGAAGCGGATTTCGCAACCGCCGGCAGCGTCAAGCGCGAGCGCGCGAACCGGCTGGGCCCGGAAGCCATCCGACTCGAAGAGGCAGGCGCCCCCAGTCCGCAACACGACCACCTGGCTCGGCTCGCGGATCGGGCACCAGGCCACGAGGCCCGTGAACGCATCGCCCTCGACCTCGAGCCGACCTTCGAGATCGACCGCGAGCGCCGCGCGCCTGCCAGGGAGAAGCGCCTCGAACTGGGTAGCGTCACCCAGGCGAAACATGGCATGGCGGGCCGGCGCCGCCGGGTCGAGCGCCAGCGCCGCCGCCGCGTCCACCGCGCCGAGTTCCTCTAGCACGAGCACCTGCGCGAACGGGCCGAGATTGGCGCCGACCGCGTCCAGGCCCAGGCCCCGGAACTCCTCGACGAGGGCGTCGGGCACACCGCTCGCCTCGTGCTCGCGCACGCGCGGGCCCAGCTTCGCGAGCGCGAAGTCCCGCGCCGTCCGCTGGATGAGCCGCTCGTCGTCGCTGAGATCGAACTCGATCATCTCCTAGATCCTGGGCATCACTTTCTCGGCGTAGCGCCGCATCGACTTCCTGATCTCCTCGCTCGGCAGCGCGCCGATCGAGAACCCGCCGATGAAGTAGTCGATGCCGCAGCTCGCGAGCGGCTGGAGCTTCTGCCGAACGGTCTCCGGCGAGCCGTACACGCACACCGTGAAATCGTCCGAGGTGAGCAGCTCGAAGAACCTCTCCGGGTCGGACGCCGTCTCGATCGTCGCGTCGGGCAGCTTGATGCGCTCGAGGAGGAGCCGCACCAGCCGCTCGCCGCCCATGAAGAACGCGCCGAAGGTCTCCATGAACGCCTGCCGGGCCACCGCCCGCGCTTGCGCGTCCGTCTCGCCCACGTAGATCCACTTGAAGATGGGCGCGGCGTGCTTGCGAGGGTCCTGGCCCGCGGCCGTGGCGGTCTTCGCATACAGGTCGCGGTCCCCCTTGATCATCGGCCACGACCAGCCGGCCGCGGGCAGCACACCGAAGCCCTTCTGGGCCGCCCACTCGACCTGCGCCGGCGCTGACGTCGTGAGGTACATCGGCAACTCGTGGCGCGGCGGCGGGGCGAGGTGAACGTCCTTGTAGCGGTAATGCTTCCCCTCGAAACTGAACTTGTCCTTCGTGAAGGCGAGCCGCAGCACCTCCAGCGTCTCGCGGGTCTTGTCGCGCGTCTCCTGGATCTTCCAGCCGAAAGCCTCGAACTCGTAGGCGCGGTATCCCGAGCCTACCGAGACCGAGTAGCGGCCGTCGCAGAGCTGGTCGAGCAGCGCGGAGTCCTCGGCGAGGCGGAGCGCATCGTGGAGCGGCGCCACGGTCACCATGGGCATGAGCCCGATGCGGCGGGTTCGCCCGGCGACCTTCGCGAGGAAGAGCTCGCCATGGGGCATGATGCCGTAGTCGTCGGAGAAGTGGTGCTCGGCCGGGTGAACCCCGGCGAAGCCGATCTCCTCGGCGAACACGCACTCCTCCTCCGCATCCCGGTACACCTGGGCCACGGGCTTCTTGCCGAGCGACTCGAACAACAGGAACATTCCGGTGCGCATGGTTTCTCCTCAGAGCTCGATCAGGACGTTCTTCACCTGTGTGTACGTTTCCAGCGTTTCGCGGCCGCCCTCGCGCCCGTGCCCCGAGCCCTTCACGCCGCCGAACGGCGCCTGCGTCGGAAGCTGGCCGTAGCCGTTCACCCAGACCGTCCCCGCGCGGAGCGCGCGGACGAGCCGGTGGACGCGCGACAGGTCGCGCGAGAAGACGCCGGCGGCCAGGCCGAACGCCGTGTCGTTCGCGAGTGACAATGCCTCCTCCTCGGAGGCGAACGGCGTGACCGCGAGCACCGGGCCGAAGATCTCCTCGCGGAATATCCTCATCGACGGCTTCACCGCCTCGAAGATGGTGGGGCCGAAGAACCACCCGGATTCAAGCTCGCCGCCGGGCCTCTCCCCGCCCGCGACGAGCCTCGCGCCCTCTGCGTTCCCCGACGCCACGTAGGCGGCGACGCGGCGAAGCTGCCTTTCCGACGCCAGGGGCCCCAGCATCGTGCCCCCGTCCAGCGGGTCGCCCACCGGGAGCGAGCGCGCCAGCTCGACCACTCGCTCCACCACTTCGCGATGCACGCTCGCCTCGACCAGGAGGCGACTCGAGGCGGCGCAGGCCTGGCCGCTGAGGCCGAACACGCCCAGGGCGATCGCCATCACTGCCTTGTCGAGATCGGCGTCGGCGAAGACGAGCGCGGGCGACTTGCCGCCCAGTTCGAGCACCACGCGCCTGCTGCCTGCGGCAGCCGCGACCTTGGGGCCGGTCTCGCTGCCACCGGTGAAGCTCACGAGGTCGACGCCCGGATGAGAGGCGAGCAGACGACCCGTCTCGCCGTCGCCGGGGACGACGTTCACGGCTCCCGGCGGCAGGCCCGCCTTCTCGCACAGCTCGGCCCAGCGCAGCACCGAGAGCGGCGCGACCTCGGAGGGCTTGACGACCACAGTGTTGCCGCACGCCAGCGCGGCGCCCACCTTCGAGCCCACGAAGAGCAGCGGTGTGTTCCAGGGAATGATGGCCGCCACCACGCCGGCAGGCTCGCGCAGCGTGAAGTCGAACGCTCGGTACGACGCGAGCGGCACGACGTCGCCGTAGATCTTGTCAATCCACGACGCAAAGTAGGCGAGCGACCGCGCCGGCGCCTTCGCGGTGAGCTTGCGGCCCACACCCACAGGCGTACCGACGTCGAGCGCCTCGATCTGCGCGAGGCTCTTCTCCTCGGCGGCCGTCAGGTCGGCGAGCCTCACCAGCGCTTCGCGCCGCTTGGCGGGGCCCAGCTCGCGCCACGGCCCCTCGAAGGCCGCCCGCGCGGCGGCGACCGCGGCGGCGACGTCCGCGGCGCGGCCCAGCGACACCTTCGCGAGGAGCTCTCCCGTGGACGGGTTGGCCGAGGGCACATGGTCGGACGCGTCGCTCCAGGCGCCGCCGATCAGCGAGCGTCCGAGCTTCCCGATGGCGAGGGCCTCGGCCGCCTTGGCGTGCTCGGCCTTCACGCCCGCAGCCTCGGAGTCACCGCCGCGCGGGTGACGCTCTTCTTGTCCTTTGCGAAGACGTCGGCTTCGGCGAAGGCCTGATCGATCTTCTCGAGCGGGAAGGTGTGCGAGAAGATCTTCTCGAACGGGAACCGCTTGCGGGCGCGTTCGAGGAACTCGACCGCGCGGAAGAGCGCGAGCGGCTCGTAGAGCGAGACACCGTGGAGGGTGAGGTTCCCACCCACCAGAATCGACGGGTCCGCGACGTAGGTCCGTTTCGGATTGATATTACCGATCTCGAGGTAGCGGCCGCAGCGGCCGAGCATCTTGATGCCCTCGGGGACGACCTCGGGAAGGCCGGCGACCTCGACCACGACGTCGGCGCCCCAGCCGTCGGTCTCGCTACGGACCGCCGCGATGCGGTCGCGCGGTTCGGTCGTCCCGACGTCCAGCACCACGTCGGCGCCGAACTGCCGGGCCAGCTCGAGGCGCGCCGGCACTGCGTCGATCGCGATGACCTTGCCGGCGCCCAGCTCCTTCGCGACGGCGCAGGCGTACAGGCCGAGGCCCCCCGCGCCCTGCACCACGACGCTCTCGCCGAGCTCGAGGCCCACCTTCTCGAAGCCGAAAACCACCTGGGCGAGCGCGCAGTTCGCGCCGGCGACCTCCGCGTCGCTCAGCGCCTCGGGAGCCTTGAAGACGCGCTGCTTGCGCGAGACCGCATAATGGCTGGCGAAGCCGCCCACGAAGTGCGGCGCCTCCTCGCAGGAGCGCACCGGAGAAGCGAGCGACATCAGGCACGCATGGCCGGCGCCGCGCAGGCAGGCGCGGCACTTCCCGCATGGCAGGTAGTACGTGTAGACGACGCGGTCGCCTTCCCG
>DATJNL010000348.1:0-5386 GCA_035508175.1 Myxococcales bacterium | reverse complement strand
CAAGCTGCGCGAGAGCAGGAAGGCATCGTCCGGCGAGAGCACGCCGCCGAGCGCCCGCCGCAGCTTCTCGACCGGCGCGACGGCCGCCCGCGCGCCGAGCACGGCGCCGGCGGTCAGGTCGCTGTGCCCTCCGAGGGCCTTGGTGGCGCTGTGCACGACCAGGTCAACGCCCAGGGACAGCGGCCGTTGCAAGATGGGCGTCGCGAACGTCCCGTCGACGACGAGCAGCGCGCCCGCCGCGCGCGCCCGCCGGGACAACCGCGTCAGATCGAGAACCCGGAGGCCGGGGTTCGTGGGCGTCTCGGCGTAGACGACCTGCACCCGCTCGGGCCAGGATCCGCGCAGCAGCGCATCCGCGTCGACGAACCGGACGTCCACCCCGAAGCGCGACAGGTGATCGCGGAAGAACCGGTGCGTGCCGCCGTAGATGGCGGCGGACGACAGCAGCACGTCGCCCTGCGAGACGTGCGCCAGCACCGCCGTCGACAGCGCCGCCATCCCGCTCGCGAAGGCCGCGCACGCCTCGGCTCCTTCCAGCGCGGCGAGCCGGTGCTCGAGCGCCCGTACGGTCGGGTTCTCGTACCGGCCGTACAGGTAGAGACCGCGCGAGTCGCCCTCGTTGTAGCGGCGGAGCTGCCGGTCGCTCTCGAAGCGGAAGGTGCTCGCCCGGTAGACCGGCACGTCGAGCGGCGGGGTGCGCGGCGGCAGCTCGGGGCCCGCGTGTACCGCGAGGGTCGACAGTTTGACTCGTCTCGCGGGCATGCGTCCTTCCGGTGGGCCGGCCGCGTTTATAGCTTCGGCACAGGGTTGACCGCAACGACCGGTACGGTTATGCACCCATCGGAGATCCGCGTGATTCCCCAGGACCTTTTCAACCTGATCCGCTCCGGTGGCTTCGCCATGGGGGTGATCCTCGCCTGCGGCCTGCTGGCGATCGTGGTCTCGCTCGAACGCCTGATCGCGCTGTGGGGCGTCGTCGGCTCCGCCCGCGACCTCGGCGACGCGGTGGCCCGGCACCTCTTCCGCGGCGAGGTGGCGGAGGGCCGCGCGGTGTGCGAGCGCTCCCGGGCGGCCGCCGCCGACATCTTCCTCGCCGGCTTCGCCCGCCTCGGCCGGGCCTCGATCGAGCAGGTGGAGACGGCCGTGGAGCGGGAACGGCAGGCGGTCGCCCTGCGCCTGCGCTCGCACCTCTGGATGCTGGGCACCGTCGGCGCCGTCGCGCCGTTCGTGGGTCTGTTCGGCACGATCGTCGGCATCATGCGCGCCTTCCACCAGATCTACGCCACCGGCCAGGGCGGCTTCGCGGTCGTCGCGGAGGGTATCAGCGAGGCGCTCGTCACCACGGCCGGCGGCATCGTGGCCGCCGTCATCGCCGTGGTGCTCTACAACTACTTCCAGTCGCGCGTGCAGCGCTCGCTCGTCGAGCTCAAGCTCGTGGCGGACGAGTTCCTCGAAGTCCTCAAGGAGCAGCGCCCGCCCTTGGCGGTGGCCTCCCCGGCGGGTACCGCGGTCGCCGTGACGCCGCTGCCTGCCGAGAAGGCCTGACGACGTGGCCATCGGCAAGCTCCCCGACGACGAGATGGGCGAGGGCGGCGTCTTCGCCGAGATCAACATCACGCCGCTCACCGACATCTTCCTGGTGCTCCTGATCATCTTCATGGTGACGTCCTCGGTGATCGTCCAGTCGGGCGTCTCCGGGCAGACCGGCGTCCACGTCACCCTGCCCAAGGGTTCCCCCACCGACAGCCGCACCGCCGTGCCGCAGAGCCTCGCCATCGCGATCCTCGCGGACGGGCGGATCGTCATCGGCGGCAAGGTGATGACCGACGACGAGCTGAAGACCCGCCTCTCGGAGGCCCACAGCCACGACCCCGACACCACGGTCGTCGTCCAGGCCGACACGGGCGTGGTGCACGGCAAGGTGGTCGCCGTCATGGAGCTCGCGCGCAGCGCCGGCCTCGACCACCTTGCCATCGCGACGCAATCCCCCTAGAAGTTCGGCGTGCACCTCCACGTCCTCCTCGAAGCGCTCGGCAGCTGGATCCAGTACGTCATTCAATCGGGCGGCTACTTCGCCGTGGCCGGGCTCATGGCCATCGAGAGCGCCTGCATCCCCCTGCCCTCCGAAGTCATCATGCCGTTCGCCGGCTCCCTGGTCGCCGTCGGCAGCATGCACCTCTTCCACGTGGGGCTGGCCGGCGCGATCGGCTGCGTGCTGGGGAGCATCCCCGCCTACTACCTGGGGCAATTCGGCGGCCGGCCGCTCATCGAGCGCTACGGCCGCTACGTGCTGATCTCGCGCCACGACCTCGACCTCGCCGACCGGCTGTTCGCCCGCTGGGGCGAGCGCATCGTCTTCGTCGCGAGGCTCTTGCCCGTCGTGCGCACCTTCATCGCCTTCCCCGCCGGCGTGGCGCGCATGGACATGGGCCGCTTCCTCATCTACACGTTCGCCGGCTCGCTGCCCTGGTGCCTGGGCCTCGCCTACGTCGGCGAGAAGCTCGGCGAGCACTGGGACGCCCTCAAGCCGTACTTCCGCGCCTCGGACGGCGTGATCGGCGCCCTCATCGTCTTCGGGGCCGCGTTCTGGATCTGGCGCCACGTGCGCCAGCGGAACGCGACGAGCGGCGAGCCGGCCTGAAGCCCTGCGGCAGGCTTTGAAGTCCCGGCCGAGGGAGCGTACTCTCTCGGCCCGATGTCGAAGCGCTGGCGCTGGTCGTTGCTGGTCGTTCCCCTGCTCGCGGTCGCGGCCTGGCTCTGGCTCAGCTCCGGTGGCGACGCCTCCCTCGACGCGGGCGGCGACGCGGGTCTCTCCGCCCCGCCTTCGGCCGTCGCCGACCTGGACGCGGGCGACGTCCAGGCCGCGGCGACCACGGGGAGCGTGAGCGGCCGCGTCCTGCACGCCGGCGACGCGGGAGTCGAGGGCGCGTTGGTGGTGGCCGAGAACGCGCAGGGCCGGCTCCGCCAGACCCAGAGCGCGGCGCTGGGCGCCTTCCGGTTCGACGACCTCGCGCCCGGCGACTGGACGCTCGCGGCGCGCTCGGGCGCGGAGATCTGCGATCCCGTGGGCCCCATCCCGGTCGCGGCGGGCGACGACCTGCGCGGCATCGATCTCGTGCTGGCCCCGGGCGTCGCGGTGTCGGGGCGCATCCTCGATCTCCGCAAGCGCTCGCCGATCGCGGGAGCCCAGATCGTCCTCGCGGCCGCCCCGATCTCCGCCACGTCGGATGCCTCGGGCCGCTACGCGCTGCCCGCCATCCCGGCGGGGCGCCAGCAACTCCTCGTCCAGGCCGCGGGCTACCTGCCGCGCAAGGTCGCGATCGACAACCCGCCCGGCTCGCGGGCGGCGGGCCTCGACGTCTACCTGCGCGCCGCGACGCGCGTCGAGGGCCAGGTGGTCGACGCGAGCGGCAGCCCCGCGCCCGGCGCCTCCCTGTGGGTGTGGCGTTACCGCGCCGCCGGCGACGATTCGGCCCTCTCCCCCCTCGGGGTCGAGACGGGGGCCGACGGCAGCTTCGCCGTCGAGATCGAGCCCGGCGTGCTGCGCCTGGTGGCTCGCATGCCCGGCCTGGCCGATGGTCAGAGCGACGAGCTGGATCTCGCCGAAGGGCAGCACCGCCAGGGTGTCCGCATCGCGCTCGGCATTGGCGGCGAGCTCACCGGCACGGTCTACGGGCCGGACGGCGCCACCGTGAACGGCGGCCAGGTGCGCGTGCTCGGCGGTCCGGGCCGCTGGCCGGTGGGCGAGGGGACTCTCGATCGCGCCGGCCACTTCGACCTGCGCGGCATCCCGAAGGGGCACGTCGTCGCCGTGGCCGATGCGGCCCAGGCACGCGGCACCGCGGAGACCGACCTGGAGGAAGGCGGGACCGCCGACGTGGAGATCCGCCTCGGCTCCGCCACCATCGACGGCACCGTGGCAGGCGCCGATGGCCAACCCGTGGAGGGCGCGCTCGTCGTGGCCCGTCCGGTCGGGCTCGCCGACGCCGAGCGGCAAACGCTCACCGGCGGCGACGGGCGCTTCCGTCTGACCGGCCTCTCCGGCAACCGCTTCGACCTCGCCGCGAGCAAGGAGGAAGGATCCGCCGAGGCGCGCGGCATCCCGGCCGGTGCCCACGACGTGCAGCTGTCGCTCGCGGTCGGCAGCGTCTCCGGCTACGTGGAGACGCCCGATGGCGCCGGCGTCTCGGATTTCACCGTCTCGGCCGAGCCGGAGGTGCCCGGACACGGACGCCCGCGCTCGGCCCACGTCCTCGACCCGCGCGGGGAATTCAAGCTCGTGCTCGGGCCCGGCACGTACAAGCTCCGCGCGAACGCGCCGGGCTACGCCGAGGGATCGGCCGACGGCGTCTCCGTCTCGGCCACGCAGGAGACCTCGGGAGTCCACATCCAGCTCCGCGCGTCCGGGAGCGTGGAGGGCTTCGTGCTCGATTCCCAGAGCGGGGCCCCGCTCGCCGGCATCCACGTCGCCCTCGACATGGGGCACCTGTCCGCCGTCGGGCGCTCCGCCACCGACGGGGCCGGCGCGGCGACCTCGGGCCTCGACGGCCACTTCGTGGTGCGCGACGTGTCGCCCGGCGACCGGCTGCTCTTCGCGAGCTCGCCCGACTACGAGATGGCCGGAGGTCCGTTGCGCGTGACCGTGACCGCGAGCGGCGACGCGCCGCCGGTCCAGGTCCGCATGGCGCGCTCGTCGGGGAACCGCGAGCAGGAGTTCGCGGGCGTCGGCATGAGCCTGTGGGACACCGGCAACCAGAAGCTGGCGGCCGACGTGTTCCCCGGCGGCCCGGCCTGGGAGGCGGGCATCCGCAGCGGCGACGTCATCGTGGCGGTCGACGGCCAGGGGGCCGCGAACCTGTCCATGGGCGCCCTGGTCTCGTCCATCCGCGGCCCCGTCGGCAGCGAGGTCACCCTCGACATGCAGCGCGCGGGCGGCGGCGCGAGCTACCAGGTCGTGGTCACCCGCGGCGACATCAAGATGTTCTGATCGGCCTCAGCGGTGGCCGGTGTGGCCGAAGCCGCCTTCGCCGCGGTGGCTCTCGGACAGCTCGTCGGCCAGCGCGAACTCGGCGCGGACGACGGGCGCGATCACGAGCTGGGCGATGCGATCGCCCCGGTGGATCGGCACCGGCTCGGCGCTCCAGTTGATCAGGAGCACCGCCAGCTCGCCGCGGTAGTCGGAATCGATGGTGCCGGGCCCGTTCGGCAACCCGATGCCGGATCGAAGCGCGAGCCCGCTGCGGGCCCGCACCTGCCCCTCGTACCCCTCGGGGATCTCGATCGCGAGGCCCGTGGGCACCGGCACGCGCTGCCCGGGCGCGAGCGTCACGTCGACGTCGGAGCGCAGGTCGGCGCCGGCGGCGCCGGCGGTCTGGTACGCCGGCAG
>DATJNL010000347.1:0-12766 GCA_035508175.1 Myxococcales bacterium | reverse complement strand
CGGCGGCTGTGGCACGGCCGCCGGCGAGGGTTCGCTGGTCCTCGCCACGCTGGCCCTGGCGCTGGTGGGACGGCGGCGGCGCGCCAGGCCGTGGCTCGGGGGCGCCCTCGCGGTCGCGGCCCTCGCGTGGTTGCCGGCGTCGCCCGCCAGGGCGGCCTGGAGCTACACGATGACGCAGACGACGACCACGTGGAGCGACATCGACACGCAGGGCGCGACGGCGCTGACCACGAGCGAGTTCGTCCCGAGCCAGCTCCCGGTGGCCCTGCCGTTCCAGTTCTCCTACGACGGCACGAGCTACGGCCAGGTGACCGTCTGGACGAACGGGGCGATCTCCTTCGACTCGGGTAGCACGGTGCAGGTCCAGGACACGTGCGGGGCCTTTCCGTATTCGACGGGCACTTGCCCGCCGCCCACGACGATCGTGGCGCCTTGGTGGGGCGACCTCGTGGTCTGCACCGGGGGCGGCTACCCGGGCGGCGAGGTGTCGACGCTCCTCAGCGGGACGCCGGGGTCGCGAACGTTCACCGTCGAATGGAACAACGTGAACACCGATGACGAGTGCGAGGGCGGATTCAGCAGCTTCCCCGACAGCTTCTACAGCTTTCAGGTCGTCCTGCACGAGGGCTCTGGCGACATCGACTTCGTCTACGGCCCATCGACCCAGACCAGCGCTCCCTTCTGTTTCAACACCACCTCCTTCACCTGCGTCTTCGCCGCCGGCCTGGAGGACGGCACCCTCGGCGGCCCCGCGCTTTCGTGCAACGCGAACTGCGCCACGACGGCCTTCCCGGCGAGCGGCACCGAGCTCGTCTTCTCGCAGCATCCCGACCTGGTGATCGACGCCGTGCAGACGCCGGCCTCGGCGGTGCAGGGCGGACCGCTCCTCGTGACGGTGCAGCTCGACAACGTGGGAGGCGTGGCCGTGAGCAACGGGACCGGCAGCCTGTACTACTCGACGGACGGCACGACGTTCGACGCGAGCCAGCCCCTCGCGACGTTCGGCCCGTTCAACCTCGCCCCGTTCACCACCTCGCCGATCCAGCGGCAGGTCGCGATTCCCGCCGCGGCCCCGCTGGGCACCGGCTGGATCATCGCGACGGTCCAGGATCCAGGGGACGACGCGACGGCTGGAAAGCAGCTCGCCTCGGCTGGCTTCGACGTGTTCGTCGCCGAGCCCGACCTGCAGGCCGTGTCGCTGAGCGCGCCGGCGACGGGCTCGCCGGGAAGCGCGATCAGCCTCGGCGTCGCCATCAAGAACGGCGGCGCCGCGTCGGCCTCGCAGGTGCCCTACGCGTACTACCTGTCGTCGTCGCCCACGGTGGGGCCCTCGGACTTGCAGATCGGCAGCGGCACGATCCCGTCGCTCGGGCCCGGCGCGACCTACGAGTCGACCGACAGCGCCACGTTGCCCGCGTCGCTCCCCGCCGGCAGCTACACCGTGGGCGTCATCGTGAACCCCGACGGCAAGGTCGCCGAGTACACGCTGAGCAACAACACCGCGGTGGCGAAGCCACCCATGCAGGTGTCGGCGGGCCAGCTCGCGGTCTCGACCAGCCAGCTTCCCCAAGGCGCAGTGGGCGCACCCTACCAGACCGTCCTGGTGGCGACCGGCGGCGATGGCAGCTACAGCTGGAGCCTGAAGAGCGGCAACCTGCCGGCGGGCGTCGCCCTCGCCACGGACGGCACGCTGGCCGGGACGCCGTCATCCGTCGTGAGCAGCTCGTTCACGGTGCAGGTCGCCGACGGAGCCGGCGACGACGCCACGGCTTCGCTGTCGCTCACCGTGTCGGCCCAGCCGCTTCCGCTCGGCGTGCTCACCAACGCGCTCCCTGGCGGCTCCTTCGGGCTGCCGTACCAGGTGGATCTCGCCGCCGTCGGCGGCACGCCTCCCTACCAATGGTCGGTCGTGGCGGGCGGGGGATCGCCGCCGCCCGGCATCGCGGTCTCCACGGACGGCGTCGTGGCCGGCACCCCCGCCGCCGATGGAGCCTTCGTGTTCCAGGTGCAGGTCGCCGACGCGGCCGGCAAGACGGCCCAGTCGCAGCCGCTGGACCTGCAGGTCCTGTCGCCCGGCGCCGTGGGCGTGGCCGAGGCGCAGCTGCCCACCGCCACCGAGGGCACTCCGTATCAGGCGAAGCTCTTGGCGTCCGGCGTTCCGGAGGGAGAGAACCCTACCTGGACCCTGCTCGACGACGAGGCCTTGCCGAGCGGCCCCGGCACGCAGGCCAAGGATCTCGGAGCGGCGATGCCGACGGGGCTTTCGCTGGACCCGAGCGGCGACGTTTCCGGGACCGCCACCGTCGCCGGGACGTTCGCGTTCACCGTGCAGGTGAGCGTGCCGGCCGACGGCGGCCAGGAGACGGCGAGCGACACCGTCGAGCTCCAGATCGTGCCTGGTACCGCGCTCGCGATCCTCAACCCCACCGTGCCCGACGCCACCGTGGGCCAGCCGTACTCGGTGACCTTCTTCACCAACGCGACCACCCAGACGGTGACCTTCTCGGCCGTCGACGGCCTGGGAAACCCGGTGGGGATCGGCGACGCCACGAACCAGGCCTCGTTGCCGCTGCCGCCGGGGCTCTCGCTGGATTCGACGGGCACGCTCTCGGGAACGCCGGCGAACTCGGCGGCCGGGGCCGCGGGGCTGACCTACGACTTCCTCGTGCGGGCCGACGACGGTGCGGGCCGCGTGGCGGTGGCGGCGGTGGCGCTGACGGTCGATCCCCCCGCCGCGGGAGGGGGGTGCGGCTCGGCGCCGGGGGCCGACGGCTCCTGGCTCGCGCTGGGCCTCGGCCTGGCCATCTTGTGGCGGAGGCGACGTTCGTGAACCCTTTCACCGAGGAGCACCGGCAGTTCCGCCGCACCGTGCGGCAGTTCGTGGAGAAGGAGATCGCGCCCCACTCGCGCGAGTGGGACGAGGCGGGCCTCTTCCCGCGCGAGCTCTTCCGCCAGATGGGCGAGATGGGCTTCTTCGGCATCCGCCACGACCCCAAGTACGGGGGCAGCGGCCTCGACTACTGGTACGTCGCGGCCTTCGCGGAGGAGCTCACGTACAGCCGCAACGCGGGCGTGAACATGGCGATGCTCGTGCAGGCGGAGATGGCGACGCCGATCATCGGGGCCATCGGAACCGACGAGCAGAAGCAGCTCTTCCTCGCGCCGGCCATCGCGGGGGAGAAGATCGCGGCGCTCGGGATCAGCGAGCCCTCGTGCGGCTCGGACGTCGCGAGCATCCGCACCACGGCGAAGCGCGACGGCGACGATTACGTGATCAACGGCAGCAAGCAGTGGATCACCAACGGGACGAGGGCCGACTTCATCACCCTGGCCGTGCGCACCGGCGAAGCCGGGTACGGCGGGATCTCCCTGCTCACCTTCCCGACGGACGTGAAGGGCTACGCCGTCGCGAAGAAGCTCGACAAGGTGGGGAACCTCTCGAGCGATACGGCCATCCTGTACTTCGAGGATTGCCGCGTGCCGCGCCGGTTCCTACTGGGTGAGGAGAACCAGGGCTTCTACCACGTCATGACCAACTTCCAGGGAGAGCGCCTCGTGGCGTCGCTCGGCGCCTGCGAAGGCATGCGCAAGATGGTCGACGAGGCGGTGCAGTACGGCCGGGAGCGGGAGGCCTTTGGGCGGCCGCTCATCAAGTTCCAGGTGTGGCGGCACAAGTTCGCCGAGTACCTCGCGCAGATCGAGGCCGGCCGGCAGCTCTGCTACCACGCGGTGGAGAAGTTCGAGAGCAAGGAAGACTGCACCCTCGAGATCAGCATGGCGAAGCTCTACTGCGGCGACCTCGCGCAGCGCGTCGCCTACGACTGCATGCAGTTCCACGGCGGCATGGGCTACGTGGTCGAGAGCGACATCGCGCGGGCCTGGCGCGACGTGCGCCTGTTGACCATCGGCGGCGGCACGAGCGAGGTGATGAAGGAGATCATCTCGAAGTACTCGGGCTTCTGAGCGGTGGCGCGGCCGCGCACGCTGGTTGCCCTCTCCACCGCCCCGGCTTCCGCCGCCCGCGCGCTCGCGCGGGCCTTGGTGCGCGAGCGGCTCTGCGCCTGCGTGAACGTCGTCCCCGGCGTTGGTTCGGTGTACCGGTGGAAGGGGAGGATCCACGAGGACCGCGAGAGCCTGCTCGTGATGAAGCTCGCGGCGGCGTCGCTGCCGGCCCTGCGCCGCCGGCTGTCGGCCGTGCACCCTTACGAGCTTCCCGAGCTCGTGGCGCTGCCGGTCGCCGGCGGGCTGCCGGCTTACCTCTCGTGGGTCGAGCGGGAGAGCGGGCCGCCTAGCGCTTGAAGAGGGCGTCGAGCTTGGCGCGGGCGTCGGCGGAGGGGTCGGCCGCCGCGCCGCCAGGGCCACCGGCCAGCTGGAAGAGCTCGCAGAAGTTGCTGCGCACCTTGTCGCCGACGCGCTCCGCCTGCGGCTCGCGGCACTGGTTGCTCGCGGACAGGTCGTAGAAACGGCACTGGACGCACGCGTGGAGGTCGGCGCCGCAGCGATCGCAGGCGTCGCGGCGGCCGATCGGGCCGTCGAGGCTCACGGCGGCTCCGCAGGTCTGGCAGTGGCGCTCTCCGGTGGGCATCGCCGCCACTCTAACACGCTCCGCCGGGCCGCCGTTCCCCGGGGGGCCGACCGAAGTTGCTGCCCGAGCCCGCCTGGATCTAGACTTGCGGCTCTCATCTCAGACGAGGTCCATCGCGAATGATCGCCCGCTCGGTCGGATCGCTGCTCTGCGTCGCCTGCTGTCTCTCGCTCGCCCCCGGGGCGCGCGCCGACCACGTCGACATGACGGAGGCGCAGTTCAAGCTGTTTCACGACTACCTCGACGCCTTGAAGGATCCGCGTGTCGAGAGGATGAAGTCGAGCAAGCGGCTGCCGGCGATTGCCCGCAACTTCGGCGTTCCCGTGCGCAAGCTCGAGGCGGCCATCCACAAGGGGGAGGAGCTCGGCGGCGTTCAGGCCATCGCGAAGAGCTGCCAGGACGAGGTCGCGCAGGAGGTGCAGGGGACGCCTCTCGAGGGGCGCCTGGGGGACGTGCGCGTGGACGCGAGCGACTCCCACGTGGTCACCTACGTGTCGTGGAAGGCGGACAAGCCGGAGGCGCTCGAGCAGGAGGCGTCGCTCCTGGCGGTGCGCGTCAAGCGCGCCGTCCCCATCACCGCGGACATCCGGCTCTGGGCGACCGACCCGGCGAGCGCGGACCACAAGATGTTCGACGCGATGATCACCGGGGAGGCCGCGGGCCGCATCCAGGAGGCCCGCATCGCGGACTTCGCCGCGACCCGCTACATCAAGCTGTTCGAGCACGTGAAGATGGACCGCCCGGCGCAGTAGGATGGAGGCCAGGACCCTGGGGCCCGACGGCCCCACCGCATGAAGAAGCCGCTGCCATTCGGAAAGTTCCTGCTGCTCGACCGCATCAACGTCGGCGGCATGGCCGAGGTGTTCCTCGCCAAGGCCTTCGGGGTCGAAGGATTCCAGCGGGTCCTCGCCATCAAGAAGATCATCCCCACGATGGTCGAGGACGAAGAGTTCATCACGATGTTCATCGACGAGGCGCGGATCGCGGTTCAGCTGAACCACGCCAACATCGTGCAGATCCACGAGCTCGGAAAGTTCGAGGAGCACTACTACATCGCGATGGAGTACGTGTCGGGCCGCGATCTGCGTTTCATGCTCGACGCGGCGAAGAAACGGAAGAAGCTCCTCCCCCTGCCGCTCTCCGTCTTCGTGGCGCACGCGGTCTGCGAGGGGCTGGATTACGCGCACCGCAAGAAGGACGCCCAGGGCAAGGACATGAACATCGTCCACCGGGACGTCTCGCCCCAGAACGTGCTCGTGTCGTACGACGGCGACGTGAAGGTCATCGACTTCGGCATCGCCAAGGCCCAGAACCGCAGCCAGAAGACGCAGGCCGGCATTCTCAAGGGGAAGTTCGGGTACATGTCGCCAGAGCAGGTGCGGGGCCTCCCGATCGATCGCCGCTCCGACATCTTCGCGCTCGGCGTGATCCTCTACGAGATGCTGACCGGCGAGCGGCTGTTCGTGGGCGAGAGCGACTTCTCGACACTGGAGAAGGTGCGCAACGCCGAGGTGCTGCCCCCCCGCGAGTTCAACGACGCCATCCCGGAGGCGCTCGAGGCCATCGTCCTCAAGTCGCTCGCGCGCGAGGCGGAAGCCCGCTACCAGTGGGCGGCCGAGATGGGCGAGGACCTCATGCGGTTCCTCCTCCAGGGGAACGCCATCTTTGGCCAGAAGCAGCTCGGGCAGTACATGAAGGCCGAGTTCACGCCCGAGCTGGACCGCGAGAACGAGAGGTTGGCCCGCTTCGCTTCCATCGAGGGCCCCGATGGGACGCCGGCGGTGCCGCTCCCCGGTCCGGCGACGCAGCCGGGCGGACCCCCGGCGCCGAGCCAGATTCGCGCGAGCAAGACCCTGCAGGACATGGAAGCCATCCCAGCGGACCCGCGGGCGGAGGAGCCTCAGCCGTCTCCCGAGAAGACCCAGCTCTTCGACCCCGCCTTCACGCCGCCGAGTCCCATGCCGATTCCCCGGCCTCCGGACGAGGTCGGTCTTCGTTCGGCGGCGACGCAGACGATGGAGATCCCCGCGGTCGAGGAGGGCGCCCCGACCCTTCTCGACATGCCCTCGGTGGGCCCCACCGCGGAGGGCAAGACGGTCATCCGCGCTGAATCCTCCGGTCCCCGATCCGCGCAAGCCGTCCACGAACGGGCGTCTTCCAGGGCCCCGCCGGCCGTCGAGGGGAAGACCGTCATCAAGGCCGAACCGAGCCATCCACGGGCGGACATCGCGGTCTCGCGGGCGGATCTGGGCGTGCCGGCCGTCGCGGTGCGGAGCGAGGCGCTGCCGAGCCGCAGCGGATCTGCGCTGCCGCCCGCCGTGCGGCTCGTGCCGGTGACCGAGGTGGAGACGGCGGGCGGCCGTCCCCGGTGGCTCTCCCCGACGGTCATCGCGCTGATCGGCGGCGTCGCGGCCGGCGTCCTGCTGCTCTCGTTGCTCGTTCTCTGGCTCCGCGGTCCCAGCGTGCCTCCCGGAACGCTCGTCATCTCGCCGTCGCCCGCAGCGGGCGTCGCGCTGTCGGTCGACGGACGGCCCATCCCGGAGGGGGAGCACCACACGTTCGTCGCTCGTGGGCTCGTGCCGGGCGATCACGTCGTGGAAGCCCGCAACCAGTATGGGCTGAGGGTGCTCAAAGTCGCCGTGCAGCCGGGCGCCACTCAACCGGTGGAGATCGGTGCCGCGGAGGGGCCGCCAGTGGTCGCACCGGTCCCCGCTCCCACGGGACCGACTGGAGTGGCCGCCGCTCCCCCCGTTCCCGGCCCAGGCGTCGCCGCTGCAACCGGCACTGCGACTCCGGTCGTGTCCCCGAAGCTCGGGCTCGATCTGTCTTCGCCGGGTTCCCCCAAGGCGGAGCCCATCCAGATCGTGCTGCAAACCGATCCCCCCGACGCCGAACTGCTCGTGGATCACGAGAGCGTCGGACGCGCGCCGTATACTCTGACGAGCACCGATCCCCAGCACCTCTTTCGCCTCAAGGCGGTGGGGACCGGACACCTCGTGGCCGAGAAGAACGCCCGGTTTACGGAGAGCCAGACCGTCACGCTCGTGCTCCATGAGGAGCGGAGCGCCGCTGGCCCGTCCGGCGGACGTCATCACAGCCACTTCGGTCCTCCCGGCACGTTGGCCATCTCCTCGCGACCCGTGGCCAAGGTCTTCATCGACGGGCGCTCCACGGACCGCTACACGCCGGTTCCTCCCGGCGCTCCGCTCGAGATCCCGAGCGGCGACCATCTGATTCACCTCGAATCGGACGATGGGAAGAAGGCCGATCGCGAGGTCAGTATCCAGCCGCACACGCTGACCAAGCTGGTCGGCGTCACCTTGAACTAGGGCGTGGGCGAGAAGTTGCCGCTTTCGTCAAAGCTGGGCTATGCTCGTTGCCCTGTGCGGCCGGGCACCCTAAAGCTCAGTCATTCTCGAACACTGCGCGTGGCGATGGCGCTGGCAGCCGTGTTCGCCAGCCGGGCCGCATTGGCGCAAGTGCCGGCGTCGGCTCCTCCGCCTTCCGGGGACGCCAGCGCAGCTCAGGAAGTCACGACCAATCCGGGTGAGAAGAACGTCAGCCTCGAGGACCGGGTCAAGAGCGTCCAGCGGAAGAGCTTCCTCATGAAGCACCGCCTGAGCTTGAGCGTGGACGGGGCCGCCTCCGTCAACGACGCCTTCTTCCAGAAGTGGGGTGGAGGGGGGCAGCTGTCGTTCGCGTTCTCCGACCCCTTCTCCGTGACGGCGCGCTTCGACTACTTCGGCGACCAGGAGCTCGAGAACGTCATCACCGCCAAGCAGGTCCTGCAGTCGCAGCTGTATGCGACGCGGCTTCATTACCTGAGCGCGCTCGACTTCGTCTGGACGCCGATCTACGGGAAGCTCGCGACCTTCAACAAGATCGTCCACTTCGATCTCTACTTTCTGGCGGGGGCCGGGGTCGCTGGCGGCGAACAGGGAGTGTTGCCCGCGACCGAGATCGGCATTGGCGAACGGATCTTCCTGACGGACTGGTGCTCCACGGGTGTCGAGGGGCGGTACGCGTTCTACGTCGACAGCGCGAACGGCGAGGAGTCCACCTTGCAGAAGACCCTTCTGGTGAGCGCGGTGGCGACTCTCTGGATTCCTTTTCACAGCGCGGAGGAGACGAGATGAGGCGCTGCGCGCCGCTCGCCACCCTGCTGCTGGCAGCGCCGGCCGCCTGGGCGGCCACGAACGAGGGCCCGGGCCGCGAGGAGAGCGCTCCGGTCGAGGCGCCGCCTCCGACGCTCGAGAGCCGGATCCCGCCCGTCTCGGGCCAGGAGTTCGGCGTCGCCAACCGCTTCGAGATCACGCCCGGCGTGGGCTTCTCGTTCGACGACGCCTTCCTCGAGAAGTTCGTGCCGCAGTTGTCGCTCGGCTATCACATCGGCAACCAGTTTTACGTCGGGTTGAAGGGTGGCTATGCGCTCTCCATCTTTGCCGGGAACGTCGATGCGTGCACGAGCGCCGGCACGTCGTGCGGGGCGCCGAGCTCGAGCCAACAGCAGCAGCTCCCCGGCGGCATGTCGGTCATCGGCTTCGCGGAGGGCGGCTGGACGCCGTTTTACGGCAAGGTCAATCTCTTCGCGGAGAAGGTCTTCCACTTCGACTTCTCGCTATTGCTCGGAGTCGGCGGGATCCTGACCCAGATACCGCAGCCGGTCGCTGGTTCCGTCTCATCCGGATCCGGCGGCGACAGCTTCTCCTTTGCGCTGGCCCCCGGGGTCGGTGAGCACTTCTTCGTTTCCGATCACGTTGCGATCACGGCAGAGCTGCGGGACTACATCTACTTCGTGACGGCCGGGCCCCCGAAGGAGCAAGGGGCACAGAACCAGCTGATGTTCAACCTGGGGCTCTCTTTCCTCTTGGGAAGCGGCCCGCCGAGAGGCTAGTCGATGCCGGGATGGCGCCTCCAGGGGGTTGTGATCGCGGTGCTGGCTCTCTCCGTCCCGGCACACGCCCAGATGTCGTTCCAGGGGTTGAACCTGAACGACGACAACTCCGCCCCCAAGTCGCACAAGAGCAAAAGGCGGAAAGAGCGTCGCCATCACGCTCGACCGGCGCGCGTAGAGGCGCCGGTGCCCCCACCGGCACCACCTCCTCAGGCGCCGCCAGCGAATCTCGGCCTGGATCTGTCCGGCAATGCACACCCGCCGACCGTCGTGCGGCAGGCGCCCCCGCCCTCGGTGCCACCGGCGGCGCCGGCGCCCATCCTGTTGCCGGGCCTCAAGATGGGTGGCAAGGGAGCCGGACGTGGCCGCCTGGAAGCGGTCGCGCAGCAGTACAAGCAAGGGCGCTACTCGGACGCCGCCATCGCCGCGTACGCGGCGATGCAAGACGCGACGAGTACTTCCCAGGCCGCCGAATCCGAGTACCTGCTGGCCAAGTCTCTCTACAAGATGAAGATGTACCACGCTGCGCTGCACCACTTCTCGCGCGTCCTCGCGCGCGGCGAACGCGGCGCCTTCTTCAAGCCCTCGCTCGAGTGGCTGTTCTTCATCAGCCGCAAGACCGTCGACGACAGCATCGTGCTCGACGACGTGGCGAGATACGCCAACGTGGAGTTCCCCGCGCGGTACCAGAGCGAGTTCCGCTATCTGCTGGCCCGCTACTACATGGAAAGGGCGGAAGCCCTCTTCCAGGCCGGGCAGGTGCCTGAGGGCCGCAACTCGCTGCGCGAGGCCCAGCGGTTGGTGGAGATGGTCCCCAATACCACCGGATATTTCGCCAAGGCGAGGTTCCTCGCGGGGACGGCCGCCTACCAGGACGCCGAGGTGGCGACGCAGCCCGGTCAGCCGGCACAGGCCGAGGCGCTGTTGCCCGCCTTGGCAGCCTTCAAGGAGGTGATCCGCGTGACCAACCCGCGGTCCGCGACCTCCATCGCGGACTGGCGGACGCGCGACCTCGCCTTCATGAACCTCGCGAGAATCCACTACGAGGCACGCCAGAACCGCAACGCCATCTACTACTACGGCAAAGTGCAGCGCGGCGGCGAGCAGTGGCTGGAAGCGCTCTACGAGGCCGCCTGGGCTTACTACCGGATGGGGGACGACGAGCACGCCCTGGGCAACATGATCACGCTCCACTCGCCCTTTTTCGCAAACGAGTACTTCCCGGAGTCGCTCACGGTGAAGGCGATCATCTACTACGAGAACTGCCGCTACGAAGAGGCCTCGGCGGCGATCGATGACTTCGACCGCATCTACGGTCCTGTCCAGCAGGAGCTGGAGCGGATCACCTCGCGCGAGCAGCCCCCGTCCGCCTTCTACGACCTCCTGGACGACATCCAGCGCAAGCAGCGCAAGCAGGGGAGCAACGCCCTCCTCGACCGGATCCTGAAGCTCGCCCTCTCGGACGAGGATCTCAGGCGCCGGAACAGCTCCATCCAGGAGCTCGAGGCGGAGATGGATGGCGTGGGGAACTTGCCCGAGGCCTTTCGCTACAGCGATCTGGCCAAGTCTGTCCTCGAGGAGCTGAAGGCCGAGCGGCAGGCGGCGCTGAACCGGGCTGGCCTGATTGCTCGCGCCAAGCTCGAGCAGGAGCGCGACGAGCTGAAGGACCTGCTCGGCAAGGCACTCAGGATCAAGTTCGAGACCCAGGGGAAGCAGAAAGAGCTCCTGGAGCAGAAGCTCGCCGGTCAGACCGTCACCCCGGAGGAGCTCCGCCGCTATCGCTACGCGGTGGCGGTCGGGGACGACGACGAGTACTGGCCGTACGAGGGAGAGTACTGGCGCGACGAGCTCGGCACTTACCAGTACACGCTGACGAAGGGTTGCCGGGCGGGCCAATCTGGAGCCGACGAGCGATGAAGCGGCTCTTGTTCGCATCGGCCGCGCTATGTGCGCTCGGGTGGCCCGCGTTCGGCGTCGCGGCCTCGGGCGGCGACGTCTCGCTGGGACGCAAGGAGACGAGCGGCTCAGGGCCTGACGTGTCGCTGGCCGGCGACGTCAGCCGCAAGAAGCCCAAGGCGGAAGAGGCTCGGCCAGCGCTCAGCTACGACAGCTTCCGCTTCCAGCTCGAGCTCCAGGTGGCGGGGCAGCGGCGTGCCCAGATGGACACGCTGAAGAAGATCATCGCGCTCGGAACGAACGATCGGGAGATGCCAGACCTGATCTTCCAGTACGCCGAGCTCGCCTGGGAGGAGAGCCGTTACCTGTTCTTCGAGGCGAACCGGAAGGACGACGACTTCATCAAGGCCAAGAACGTCGGGGACCAGGCGGGGATGCAGAAGGCCACCGCGGAGAAGAACGACCTGATGACCCAGAGCGGCACGTGGCAAGTCGAAGCCATCTCGCGCTACAAGGAGATCGTCCGCCGCTATCCGAAGTACCAGCGCATGGACGAGGTCCTGTACTTCCTGGGTCACAACCTCTGGGATCAGAATCAGGAAAAGGAAGCTCTGGGCGTCTACAAGCTGCTGGTCGTCCGCTACCCCCAGTCCAAGTACGTGGCGGACGCCTACCTGGCGTTCGGCGAGTACTACTTCGACAACTCCAAGGGGCAGCGCCCCCCGCTGCTGAAGGCGCTGGCGGCGTACAAGAAGGCCGCCAGCTTCCCGGAAAACAAGGTCTATCTCTACGCCCTCTACAAACAGGGCTGGTGCCACTACAACCTCGGCGAGTTCTCGCAAGCGCTCGACATGTTCAAGACGGTCATCCTGTACGCGGATCTGTCGTCCTCGGTGACCAATGGGAACAAGCTGAAGCTCGCGAAGGACGCCCGCAAGGATTACGTCCTCACGTACAGCCGGGACAGCCGTCTCTTCAACCCGCTCGGCGCGAAGGACAACTTCCTCAAGGTGGGTGGCCAGGAGAATTACTGGTCCATGTTGAAGGGGCTCGCGGGTCTCTACTTCGACGACGGGAAGGACAAGGAGTCGATCCTCACGTACTTTCAGCTGATCAAGGACCGGCCGCTTTCGCCCGAGGCCCCCTTCTTCCAGGCGCGGATCGTCGATGCCACGATGCGCATCGGCCGCAAGAACATCACGGCGAAGCAGGCCCAGATCCTCGTGCAGATCCTCCAGCAGGTGCAGCAAGGGGGGATGGCGAAGACCGAGGAGGAGAAGAAGGAGCTCGCACAGGCCGCAGACCTGGCGGAGCGGACACTCTCCAACCTGGCGGTCACCTGGCACAACGAGGGCAAGAAGACCCGCGACGAGGAGACGTTCGCCCTCGAC
>DATJNL010000346.1:0-3120 GCA_035508175.1 Myxococcales bacterium | reverse complement strand
CTTCATCCAGGAGGACTCCGCCGCGACCCGCCGCCTCGCCCGCGCCTTCGCCCAGGCCGCCGTCGGCGACATCCTCGAATCGTTTTAGGACCAGCAGGTTATGGGCTGGCCCGACGCCTCACGCCTGGGCGAGGGAAGCGGCCGCCGCCTGGCCGGGCCAGGCGCCTGTCCGCACCATGTCGGCGATGGCGGAGGGCTCGAGGGGCCGGGCGAAGTAGAATCCCTGGCCGCAGGGGCAGCCCAGGTTCTTCAGCTCCTCCAGCTGCTCCTGGTCCTCAATGCCTTCGGCGACCACGTTCATCCCGAAGCTGCGGGCCAACTCGAGGATCGAGCCGACGATAAGGCGCGAGTCGCGGTCGTGCGCGACGCCCTGCACGAAACTCCGGTCGATCTTCAGCGTGTCGAAGGGGAAGCGCTGCAGGTAGTCGAGCGAGGAGTAGCCGGTACCGAAGTCGTCCATGTGCAGGCCGACGCCGAGCTCTTCGAGCGCGCGCATGGTCTGCAGGGCGGCCGGCGCGTCGGAGATGAGGCTGCTCTCGGTCACTTCGAGGCGCAGCGAGGCGGGCTCGAGGCCGGTCTGCTCGAGGACGCGGCGCACCTGGTCGACCAGGGCGGGCTGTTCCATCTGGCGCGCGGAGAGGTTGACGCTCATGCGGGCCCTGCGCAGCGGCTCGCTCGCCGCCTGGTGCCAGGCGACGAGCTGCCGGCAGGCTTCCGCGATGCCCCATTCGCCCAGCGGGACGATAAGACCGGTCTGCTCGGCCAGGGGGATGAATTCGCCGGGCGGGATGAGGCCGCGGCGGGCGTGACGCCAGCGGACCAGCGCCTCAAAGCCGATGATGGCGTTGGTGCGGAGGTCGACTTCCGGCTGGTAGTGGAGGACGAGGTCGCCGCGGTCGATGGCCCCGCGCAGGTCGGCCTCGAGCTCGAGGCTGGCCATGGCGCGCGTGCGCATCGCCTCCGCGGTGCTGGGCGAACAGCTGGCCACCCCCGGGCGAACGCTGTCGCTGGTCTGGCGGCGGGCCTGGGTGAGCGCGCTTTCCGCGTCGGCCATCAGCTCTTCAGGATGGGAATACTGGAGGCCGGCCTGGGCGACGCCGATGGCCAGCTGCGTGGAGAGCGTGTGTCCGCGCCACAGAAACGGCTGGCGCAGCGATGCGAGGAGCTGCACGGCGAAGCGCGAGGCCGCGGCTTCCGCGTGCACGTCCTCGAGCAGGATCATGAACTGCGCGCCCATCAGGCGGGCGGCGACCGAGGGCGCGGGCAGCAGCGACTGCAGGCGCGCGGCGGTTTCGATGAGCAGCCGCTCGCCGCCCCCCGAGCCGAGCGTCTCGTAGAGCTGCTCGAAGCGGTCGAGGACCAGGGCGAGGACGGCGAAGTTCCAGTCGCCGTGGTGGAAGCCGCGCTCGATGCGGCGCTCGAGGTGTTCGACGAAGAAGGTGCGGTTGGGCAGGCTGGTGAGCGGATCGGTGAGGCGGCAGCGGGTGTTGTCGCGCAGCGAGCCGGCGATGTGCGTGATGCGGCCGGAGGCCTCGCGGGAGACGATGCCGCGCAGGTTGACCCAGCGCCAGGAACCGTCGTGGCTCTGGACGCGGTGCTCGGCGGAGAAGGAGCCGGAGCCGCCTTCGCGCAGCGCGCGCAGCTCGGCTTCCAGACGCGGCCGGTCGTGCGGATGGACGCGGGCGAGCCAGTCGTCGATCGTCGAACAGGACGCGCCGAGGCCGGCGATCGACCGGAAGCGCGCCGAGGCCCACAGCTGGCCGGTGGCTAGGTCCCAGTCCCAGAAGCCGTCGTCGGAGGCTTCGAGCGCCAGCGCGTAGCGGTACCAGTCGTCGCCGGATTGGTGCGGCTCGGTGGTGTCCATCCCTGCATCCATCCTGAGGCGCGGAGCGCCTGGATGAGGAGGTTATCGGCGCGGGAATGCGGGCGTTGAGGCAAATCGGGAGGGCTGGGATGCGGGGCTCCCGATTCGGGAGGGGTGTTCGCAGCGGCCGGGAGCCCACGCGCCGCCCGCTCAGGGCGCGCCGAGGTAGCGGAGGAAAGCGCGGGTCAGCTCCCGGCGCAGCGCCGGATCGTCCTGGGGAAGAAGCGTCTTCCAGGCTTTGGGGTCGGTGGTGTGCAGGACGCATTCGTGCAGCGTGCTGATGACCATCGTGAGGCCAAGGGCGATGGCCATGCGCGGCTCGGGATGGCCGATGTTCTTCGCGGCGGCGAGGAAGAGGTCGACGAGGCGCTCGAAAGTGCGGATTTCGAGGCGGGTGACTTTGCGCCGGAATTCCTGGTTGGCGCTGGCGCGCGCGAACTGCTGCATGGCCCTCATCAGCCCGGCGTTGGCGCGGTAGCTGACGAGCAGGCTGTGGACGATCTGCTCGGTAAAGACGGGCAGCGGGATCTGGGCCGTCATTTCCGTGGTCATGCCGGTGCGCATGCGCTCGTCCTGGCGCTCGAGGATGCCGAGGATAACGGTCTCGAGCAGGACCTCCTTGTCGGGAAAGCGACGGTAGATGGAGCCGGGGGTGAGGCCGGCGTGGGCGGCGATACGGGGGATGGTGGCGCCTTCGACGCCGTGCTGGCCGAGGACTTCGGCGGCGGCTTTGAGCAGCCGGCGTTCCGATTCGCGGCTGCGCGCCTGGCGCGGCGCAAAGGCGATCTCCGCTTTACCCCCGGCCTGGCGAGTTTTCCCGGAGGGCCTGCGGCCTTTGGATTTGGCGGCGGAAGACACTGAAACTTTTATACCGGGGCGGAGGGAGGGCGGGAACGGGAAAATACCGGCTTGACGCGGGACAAATGTAAATGTAAATTCTCATTTACAACAGAACCGGCGCCGCGCCCGCGGACCAGATGCCCCCCGCCCGCGCACGAAAGGAAGGCTTCCATGGCCGCTCTTCCCACCCCCGTACCCGCCGCGCGAAAAAATCCTCTGCGCAACGAGAAATTCCGTCTGCTGTGGATCGGCAACACCATCTCCGTCACCGGCGATCAGTTCTACATGGTCGCCCTGCCGTGGCTGGTGCTGGGACTCACGGGGTCGAGCATCGCGCTGGGCGCTATCAGCATGACCGCGGCCATCCCGCGCGCTGCGCTGATGCTGATCGGCGGCGCGGTCACGGATCGCGTCTC
>DATJNL010000345.1:0-5077 GCA_035508175.1 Myxococcales bacterium | reverse complement strand
CCCCGACCCTTCCTCGACCCCTTGTGGGACCGCTCGCGCGGCAGCAGCTTTCCCCGTCGGGAGGGGAAAACATGTGCCGGAACCTGCTTCTGGGCAGCGCCGCTGCGGCCTTCTGCGCCGCTTGTCAGTGCTCGAGTGGGCTCACGATCACTCCCAACGGCTCCGACGCCGGAGTGACACTCGGCGCGGGCAGCGGCGTGCGCGATCCGGCTCTCGACGCAGGCCTGCTCGACGGCGGCATCTCCGCGGGGGCGGGGCTGGACGGCGGCACGGACGGCGGGCAGGCGGACGCGGGGGCCGGCGCCATCCATGCGGCCCTCCTCGGCGACCCGCTGCCCTCGACCGGCTGGACCTTCTACGGGACGGGCAGCGGCCTCTCCGCCACCCCCAGCGACGTGTCCGCCGACGAAGGCGGCAACGTCTACGTGGCCGGCGGCGACGCCGTCTACGCGAAGACCCGGGGCGCCTCGACCTTCCTGCGCTTCGATCAGACCGCGGGGCTCACGACCAACTGCGACGTCGCCGAGACGCAGCTCTGTCCTGTCATCTCGGTCGCGGGCGGCGGCGCCGGGCAGGCCTTCATCGGCCTGCAAGGCATCGGCACCGATCAGGATCTCGATCCGCTGTGGGAGCAAGAGTCGGGAGGGGTCGATGCGCTCGCTTTCGACGGCCAGCACCTGACCCGCACTCGCCACGTGCTCATCGCCACCCCGCCCGGCGTGGTCGCCGAAACGCCTTACACGATGGCGAACGGCCGCCGGAAGGGGCGGCAGGTCTTCCGCGTCGTCTTCAACCACTTTCAGGGCCCGCACTACGGCGACGTCTGGATGGGCGGGACCCACGTCGGCTTTTCGGTCCTCTTCGCCAATCCGGCGGCCGAGGGCTGGGTCGACTACCCGCCGTCGTCATGGATCAACTTTCCCCAGGAGGAAGCTCCCGCTTCCGGCGTCTGGGAGCACGATCATCCGGCGGTCGAAGATTCGGCGGGCGACATCGAGACCGGCGACTACTACGGCATCGCCATCGATCCCGTGACCGGCGATCCCTGGGCGGGCAACGAGTACCGAACCGCCAGCAAGCAGGGCTTCGGCGCGTCCACCGTGGACACGGGCTGGGAGCTCCTCTGGCCGCCCTACGACCCCACGAACCAGCTCCAGTCTTACCTCGACGTCTGGCCCGACCAGCTCGGCGCGGACGGCTGGGACGACATCGAGAACCCCGCTTGGAAGGACAACACCGAGGCGCTCGCCTTCTGCGCCGACGGCACGCTCTGGATCGGCTCCTCGACGCTCGGCCTGGCGCGCCGCAGCCCCGCCGGCGCCATCGACTACTTCCAGCTGCCGCAAGGGTTCAACCAGGACGTCTATGCGCTCGCGTGCGATCCCAGCGATTCCTCCATCTGGATGGGCTCCGGCTGGGGCGGCGTCGCGCGCCTCCACCCCGACGGGACCTGGAGCCTGATGCCCGCGGGCCTCGGCCCCGACTTCGTGCAGCAGCCGGTGCGGTCCATCCAGATCGACTCCTGGGCCAGCCCGCGCATCGTCTACTTCGCGCACCTCGGCAGCGCCGCGGCGCCGGGCGGGGTGAGCGCATACGACGGGCCGTGAGGCCGGCGGCAGAGGCAGCCCCGGACACGACATGTTTGACAGCGCCGCGCGGGGACGCTTAGATCTTTTCCATGGCTGACCTGCCGGACGAGAAGGCCAAAGCCCGACGCCTGGCGCGGGCAATCGCCTCCGACATCTCGATGTACAACGAGGAAAAGATCGTCAAGGGCATCGAGCAGGACAACTTCTTCGACGCCCTGAAGGACGAGCTCGAGGAGGGTCGGGAGCTGTACCGCAGCCGCGTCTCGCCCGAGCTGTACGCGAAGACGAACTTCTTCGAGCGCGCGGTCATCGACGTCATCCTCAAGTCCAAGGCGCACGTACGCTCCAAGATCTGGTAGCGGCGACGCCGGTTCAGCAGCCGTCGGTCTTCCACCACACCGTGCCACCCGAGGGGTCGGGCGTGCGGCTCGACCAGTACCTCGCGAAGCTGAAGCCCGAGATCACGCGCAGCCAGCTCAAGGGCCTCATCGAGGAGGGCGCCGTGCTCGTGAACGGCGCCGGAGCCAAGCCCGCCCGCAAGCTCCGCGCCGGCGACCACGTCGACCTGACGCCGCGCGCCACGCGGCCGGCGCGCGCGTTGCCCGAAGCCCTGCCCCTCAAGATCCTCTGGGAGGACGCCGACGTGGTCGTGGTGGACAAGCCGGCGGGCATGGTGGTCCACCCCGCGGGAGCGCTGGTCTCCGGCACGCTGGTCAACGCGCTGCTGCACCGCTGCCCCGACCTCGGCCCCATCGGCGGCGAGCTGCGGCCCGGCATCGTGCACCGGCTGGACAAGGACACGAGCGGGGCCCTCGTGGTGGCGAAGAACGAGCCGTCGCTCGTGGCGCTGCAGGCGGCCTTCAAGGCGCGCACGGTGGAGAAGCGCTACGCCGCGCTCGTGCACGGCTCCCCGGCCGCGCGAGGCTCGTTCGACACGCCGTACGGCCGGCACCCGCGCGATCGCGTGCGCTACACAACGCGCGTCTCCGCGACCCGCCGCGCGCGGCTCGAGTGGGAGGTGCGCGAGGCCTTCGCGGGCGTGGCCTTCCTCGACGTGGCTCTGTTGACCGGCCGCACGCACCAGATCCGCGTGCAGTTCGCGGAGGCGGGCTTCCCTCTGCTCGCGGACGCGCTCTACGGCGGCACGCGGCGCGAGCGGCGGCTCATCGGCTCGCCGGCGGCGCTCGCAGCGGACGCGCTCGCGCGCCAGGCCCTGCACGCGCGGCTGCTCGCCTTCCCGCATCCGCGGCGGCGCGAGGTCATCCGGGTGGAGGCGCCGCTCCCGGAAGACTTCGAGCGCGCGCTGGCCATCCTGCGCTCGGCAGGCTGATAGAAGGCCCTGTCCGAGATTGCGTTCGATCCGGGACTCTGGTGAGTCTGGGGTGGCATGGTCGCCGCGCTCGCCGTTCTTGCCGCAACACTCGCCATGCCCGCGGCGCGCACGCTGTCCCTCACCGTGGATCCGGCGGTGCGATGCGGCGAGGGCCAAGTGAAGGCGGCGCTGGAGCGGCGCTTCGGCACGGGCAAGGTCCGGCTGGCCCCGGCGGGGCCCGGGGAGGTGGCGCTCCGGCTCGAGCGCGGGAACGGAGAGGGGACCGAGCTCGTGCTGGAGCTCGACGAAGGCGGGGGCGGGAGGGTGGAGCGGCGCAGCCTCACGGCAGCGGCGAGCTGCGAGGACGAGGCCCAGACGGTGGCGCTGCTCACGGAAGCGTGGTTGCAGCAGCTGCCGTGGAGGGGCGAGGGGATCCTGCCGGAAGAGTCGACCGCGACCGCGACCCCGACCGCGACCCCGACCCCGACCCCAACCCCGACCGCGACCCCGGCCGCCACCCCGACCCCGACCCCAACCCCGGCCGCCACCCCGACCCCGACCCCGACCCCGACCCCGACCGCGACCGCGACCCCGACCGCGACCCTCACGCCCGCCGTTGCCTCTTCCGCCCCGTCGTCCCGACCTCCCCCCCGCGTCTCCCTCCAGCTCGGCGGCGGCGGCTCCGTCGACGGCAACGCCGCCGAGCCCGGCTACCTCGGCAATGCCGCCATCGACGTGGCCCTCGGCGTGCGCCGCCGCTTCGGCGTGGGCGTCGGCTTCGAGCTTGCGAACGGCCTCTCCGCGGCCAAGGACGGCGGCACGCTCGCGGTCGGCCGGCAGGCGTTGCGCGTCTACGGCCGCTACGCCTTCGACGCCGAGCGGGGACTCCGCCTCGCGCTCGGCGTGGGCGGCGATCTGTACGACGCGGCCACCGCAAGCTTCGCAACCAACCGGTCCACCTCCGTCCTCGACCCCGAGCTCTGGGTCGCCGGGGCGTGGCTGCAGCCGATCGGCGGTCGCTTCTACGTCTTCGGGCAGCTCGCGCTGAGCGCCCAGCTATACGGCGAGCAGTTCTACGTCGAGACGCCGGCCGGCCAGGACACGCTCCTGCAGCTCTCGCCGGTCTGGCTGACGCTGACCGCGGGTCTGGGGGCGCGACTCTTTTGAAGCTTCGCACCCCGGCGAGGCATGACGAGCGGGAGGCCGGAACGGACGGAACGGGACCGATGTCGGCCGCCCTGGCGTTGACGCTGCACGAACCCCGCGAGGTGGCGACCGACAGCTCCTCCCAGCGACGGCTCTTCGACGCGCACTCGGATTTCGTGCGCCGCCTCGCGGTGCGTCTGGGGGTCGCTCCCGCCGAGGCGGACGATCTGGTGCAGGAGGTGTTCCTGGTTGCCTTCCTCAAGCTGCAGTCTTTCGACCCCGCTCGGTACGCGGCGGGCGCCGGCTCACGCCTGCCCGCGGAGCGCGCCTGGCTGTACGCGATCGCACTGCGCGTGGCGGCGTCGGCGCGCCGCCGCGCCAGGCTGCGCCGGCTCTGGGGCTTCGGCGAGGTCGAGGATCCCGTCGATCCCGCGACGCCCGCGTCGGTCCTGGAGGCCGCCGAGGCCCGCCGCCGCGTGCTGCGCCTCGTCGAGGGAATGAGCGAGAAGAAGCGCACCGTGTTCCTGCTCTTCGAGCTCGAAGGGCTCTCGGGGCACGAGATCGCTCGCATCGTGGGCGCGCCGCTCAAGACCGTCTGGACCCGTCTCTTCCACGCGCGCCGCGAGTTCGCGAAGCAGCTCGCGCGCGACGAAGCCCGCGAACGGGGGACGACGTGAGCGATCCGACGCCGTTGCGCGAGAAGAATGCCTTGCTGGAGCGCGCCGCCCAGGTCGAGCCGTGGCGCGAGGCCGACCGGCAGGAGACCTGGCGTCGCCTCGCGGCGGGTCCGGAGCCCCGGCGTGGGCGGCTGGCCTGGCTCACCGCGGCTTCGGCGGTGGCGGCCATCATCGTGGCCGTCGACCTCGGCTCCCCAAACCCTCTCCCCCAGGGGGGAAGAGGGCAGGGTGAGGGGGCCAACCCTCTCCCCCAGCGGGGGAGAGGGCAGGGTGAGGGGGCCGTGCATCTCGTCGACCTCGGCTCCCCAAACCCTCTCCCCCAGGGGGGAAGAGGGCAGGGTGAGGGGGCCAAC
>DATJNL010000344.1:0-9672 GCA_035508175.1 Myxococcales bacterium | reverse complement strand
ACCCGCCATGGCCTCGACGACGGGCAAACCCCGGGGACGCGCCGCCACCGCGAGCGATGGAGGTGGTATGCTCCCGCGAACCGGTTGGCTCGATCGGATCGGTCTGCGGAGGCGACGCACCATGGGTGGATGGCGGAACGTCGGCTGGGCCCTCGCAGCAACGATCGCCGCGCTGGGCTGCGCCGCAACGACCTCCGGCGGGGATGCCGGCAGCTCCACGGGCGAAGCCAGCGGCTCCGCTGGAAGCACTGGAGGGGGCGGCAGCGCCGGCGCGACCTCGAATGGCGGACGCAGCAGCGCCTCCAGCGGCGGCGGCGCGACCTCGACGGGCGGCCACGCTGGCAGCTCGAGTGGCAGCGCGACCTCGACGGGCGGCAGCTCCGGCGGCGCGGCGTCGACTGGCGGCAGCGGCGGGAGCAACAACACCATCGCCTGGAACGGCGGCAACTCCTACCTCTATGGGATCAACTATCCCTGGTTGAACTTCGGGGCCGACTTCGGCGACGGCCCCTGGGGCGACATGGCGAACCCCACCGAGGTCCAGTCCGACATGACCGCCTTCGCCGGCGAAGGGGGCCATTTCCTGCGCTGGTGGGTCTGGGTGGACGCGCGCTACGACCCGCTCTTCGATGGCAACGGACAGGTGACCGGCTTCGATCCGCAGTTCTTCACGGACCTGGACAGCCAGCTGCAGGCGGTCGCCGACAACGACGTCTATCTGGACCTGACGTTGTTCGACACCTTGGTCCTTGACGCCGCCCAGAACGTCAACGGCGCCCAGGAAGGCGGGCACGCGGCGCTCCTGACCGACCCGACCGTGCAGCAGTCGTTCCTGGACAATGCCCTGAAGCCGTTCTTGCAGCACATCGCCGCCAGCTCCTACGCCAAGTACGTCGTGGCGTACGACATCATGAACGAGCCCGAACGCCTGCTGCCGGGGGGCTGGGGACCCTCCAGCGACTTCGTGACCGTCGCGCAGATGCAGACGTTCGTGCAGAACTGCGCGAGCTACATCCACACCTACGGCGGCGGCGCGCTGGCGACGGTCGGTTCGGCCGCACAGACCTGGATGGGGCTGGGGCTGGATTTCTACTGCGCGCACTACAACAGCGGGCCGGGGGAGCCGAGCGGCTTGACGCCGCCGCCCCCTTACTCCTCCTTGGGCCTGGACAAGCCCTGCGTGGTCGAGGAATTCACCACCGCCGACGTCTCCTTCGGCCTCACCGACACCACCGAGTGGTCCGCCGAATGGTGGCTGAACACCATCTATGACCAGGGCTACGCCGGAGCCATCGGCTGGGCGTGGCACGACAGCGCCGGCGACTGGTCGAGCTTCCAGCCCGTGTTCACCGCCTGGGGTTCGGCCCACTCGACGGTCGTCGGGCCGTAGCCCTGACCGCGTCAGCGCCCGCGAGCGTCCGCGCCGCGGAGGACGAGGCAGCTGCTGCTGGACTTCGAGATCAGCTTGCCTTCCGGGACCGTCACGATCTCGCACTCGAGGTAGACCATCGATCGTCCGCGATGGGCCACCAGCGCGCGGGCCTCGAGCGTCGCGTCCCAGACCGGACGGAAGAAATTCATCTTGAGCTCGAGCGTGGTGAACGATTCGCCTTCGTCGAGGACGGTGGCGCAGGCCATGCCCATCGCCGCGTCGGCCAGGTCGCAGAGGATGCCGCCGTGCAGCGTGCCCATCGGGTTCGCGTGCTTCTCCTTCCTGACGTCCAGCCGGAACACCGTCCGGCCCTCCTCCGCCGCGACCGGATGAAAACCGATGAGCGTGGCCACCGGCGGAGGCAGGCTCATGGCGAACCCGTCGAGGGGCTCCCCACGGACGAAGCGCTGGATGGCCTCCAGGGGTTTCACGGCATGGGACTCTACACCGCTTCCGCCTCGCGGTCGTGACCCTCTGACCGCGCCGGCGGTGTATGGTGCGCGCATGAAGATCCTCGTCATCGGCGCCTCCCAGGGAACCGGCGCGCTCTGCGTGAAGGCGGCGCTCGCGAAGGGTCACTCCGTGACCGCGTTCTCGCGCTCGCCGGCGAAGCTGGACGTCACGCACCCCGCGCTGACGAAGGTCGCGGGCGACTTCCACGACGCAGCTTCGGTGCGGAACGCCGTGGCGGGTCACGACGCCGTGATCGTCACCGCGTCGCCGACCTCGCTGGGCACGATCAAGGAGAAGCCCGACTACTTCTCGCGCGGGACGAGATACTGCATCGACGCCATGAAGGAGCTCGGCGTGAAGCGCCTGGTGGTCCTCACCGCGCATGGAGTCGGGGAGACCCAGCCCGTGGCGAGCTGGTTCCAGCGGACCTTCCTCATCGGCGGTCTCTTGAAGGGCTTCTTCCACGATCACGACGTCCAGGAGCGGCTGGTGCGGGAGAGCGGCCTCGACTTCGTCATCGCGCGCCCCACGCGGCTCACGAACGGCAAGGCGAAGGGGAAATACGTCCGCACGGCGGACGTCGTCAGCGTGCCGGGGTCGATCTCCCGCGCCGACCTCGCCGACTTCCTGATCGAGGCGTGCGAATCGCCGACCTGGGTGGGCAAGGCCGTGCAACTCGGCGGCTGATCGTCGTTCGCTCCCCGACCGGGTCAGCGCTCGGCGGCCACCGCGGCCAGCATGTCCGCGACCAGGGCAACCTTCGCGTAGTCGAGCACTTCGGGCACGTCCGCGGCGGTGTGGTAGCGCTTGCTCCGGAAGTTCGCGGTGTCCGTGAGGAACACCGCCGGAATGTGGGCCTCCCAGAAGGGTCCGTGATCGCTCCGCCACAGATCCGGGAGCCGCCTGGCCATCGCTCGCGGAGGCTCGAACATCTCCATGGGCAATCCGGCCGCGACCGACGCGCGGGCCTCGCGGAGTCCGGCCACGGCGGCGTCCGCGTCGGTGAGCGCGATCGCCGACAGGAAATCGCCGCGATCCGGCGCGAGCCACGAGAGGGGCGGCGGATACCGCTGCGAATGAGGCGTCGAATCGTAGTGCCCGACCATGTCGAGCACGAAGACGCGCTGGATCTGCGCGCGCTCGGCGGGCGACAGCGAGCCGACGAACGTGTAGCTCCCGAGGAGGCCGTCTTCCTCCTCGTTGAAGAAGCAGAGCTCCACGCGGGCGGCGGCCTCGGGCGGCAGGCGGCGCGCCAGATCGATCAGCACGGCGACGGCACTGCCGTTGTCATCCCCTCCCGGTGAGACGCTCACGGAATCGATGTGGGCGCCGAAGAGAACGGGCCGTACCCCGCCCGCCGCACCCCGGGTCGCCAGGAGGTTGTGGGTGAGCGGAGCGTCGGTGGGCTGCCGGCGGTGCGGATTCGCGTCGCGGCGAACCTCCTGCGGCGTGACCGTCCACCCGGCCGCCTCGAGGCGTTGCGTGACGAGCGCCTCCATGGCGCGGATCGCTTCCGGGTGCGACCGGCTGCGGAACGGCGGGAACGCCTCGACATCGGCGCGCAGCAGGGCGCTCTCGGGTCCCGCCACCGCAACGGCACCGGGGGTGCGCCAGTGCCGCGGGCGGTAGTCGGCGACAACCCCGACCGCGAGCGCGAGCGCGATCGCGAGCGACCCGAGGGCAAGCTGAACGCGCCGGCGCACGCGGGCACTCTAGCAGGCTGTCGAGCGGGGTCACCGGGGAAGCGCGCGGTCGAAGGCGGCCAGCCACCGCTGGATCGCGCGGGCATTCACGACGCCCATTCGCAGGAGCTGCTTCTGGGCGGGATGGAGCTTCTGCAGCTGCTCGTCCGCGTAGAAGAAGGCCGTGCCGTTCTTCACGAGCGCGGGCTCCTCGGCGGGCACCGGTGTCGCCAGCAGCTCGTGGATCGCCTGGTGGAGCACCGGCGCGAAACGCTCGCCGGGGCGAGCGACCTCCCGGTAGGCGGCCTCGAAGAAGGGGTCGAGCCGGAGGTAGGCCTCGGCGGCGCGCGCCGGCTCGATGGCCGTGACGATCCCGGTGACGAGGTCGTAGCGGGCGGTGGATTCCGGCGCGGGAAAGAGCTCGCCGCCGCGCGACACGGCGGTGAAGCCGCGGTCCGGCGCGAGAAACAGCAGCACGGGGCGTGGGCTCTCGCCATCGGCGACGCGGTGGGCCGCCGCCACCAGGCGCGAGATCAGGTGCGGCTCGGCCAGCCACGCAGCCCACTCGGGTCGGCGGGAGAGCTCGCCCGCGGCCCGGTGGAGCTCCGTCCCGGCGTCCACGCCTCGCGGCGGCGACGGTGGCTCGCCGGCATCGATCCCCGCGTCCTGCGGCGGGGGCGCGACCGGCGCAGTCGTCGCGACCGGCGGCGCCAGCGGAGCGGGGCGGCTCCGCCAGTAGACGACGCCTGCCACGCCGCCCGCGATCAGGATGACGACGGCGATCACCAGCGCCACGTTGCTCCGCCGCTGCGCCGCCTCCCTGCGCGCGCCCGGATATCTCTCCTCGCCCATCTCGAGCCTCCTTTGCAGGCAAACCCGTCCGCCCGACATCTATTCCGCTTCCCGCTCGATGGTAAGGCCCTGCCTCGGCGCTCGCTCCGCCGGCCCGGGGAGCGAGCGACACGTTGCAGACGGGCGCAGAAACCCTCGCTATGGTGGCGGCATGGACGAACGAGAGCACGGCGCCCCTGCGCTCGCAGCACCCTCGCTCGCGACGGGGCGGCTGCGCGTGGACGGGCCCCGGCTGCGAGACGAGCTGGGGCGCCAGGTCATTCTGCGCGGCGTCAATTGTGGTGGGCGGAGCAAGTGGGCGCCCTACGCGCCGTTCGATTTCGGCGGCGACGACGACTTCCCGCGGGCCTGCGCGAGGTACGTCGATCGAGTCGCGTCCTGGGGCGTCAACCTCGTGCGTCTCCCATTTTCCTGGGAAGGGCTCGAGCCGGAGCGAGGCCGCACCGACGAGGCGTACCTCGCTCGCTACTTCGCGCTCGCGGGTGGGCTCTGGTCGCGCGGCATCCGTGTGCTCCTCGACTTTCACCAGGACGTCTACGCGACGCCCTTCGGGGGAGACGGCTTCCCCCTCTGGACGCTCGGTCCCGCGCCACACGGCCCGCCCCGCCGCGACTTCGCGGACGGGGAATGGTTCGTGCAATACGCCGACCCGGAGAGTCCCGTGGCCCGCGCGTTCGATCGCCTGTGGTCGAACGCGGACGGCCTCCTGGACGACTTCGAGGCGATGTGGCGCCGCCTGGCGCACGCCGCGGCCGGCCGCCCGGGCATCGCCGGGTTCGAGATCATCAACGAGCCCGGCTGGGGATCGATGCCGCTGTCGGACTTCGAGGAGCAGGTCCTCCCTCGCGTCCTCGAACGCCTCGGTGCCATGATCCGTCGCGAGGCCCCGGATGGCGTGATCTTCGGCGGCGGTCCCGGAGCGGACGGCGTGATGGGCTCGACGTTCCTGCGTCTCCCGTCTCTCGGGGGCTTCGTCTATGCCCCTCATTACTACGATCCAGAAGTGGCCACCGGTGGCACCTACCGCGACCCCGACAAGGTCCGCGCCGATCTCGAGCGGCTCGCCCGGGTGGGATCGGACTGGGGGTGCCCGGTGCTCTTCGGGGAGTTTGGCGCCGCCAACCGCAGCCCCGACCAGCGCCGCTGGATCCGGGACGTCTACGGTACGCTCGACCGCCTCCAGGCCCACGCGACGCTCTGGGAAGCCTCGTTCGCCGCCGAGGGCTGGAACCACGAAGATCTCGGAATCACGGAGGCCGACGGCGTCGAGCGACCCGCCGTCGAGGAACTGGTGCGCCCCTACCCGCGGGCGATCGCCGGCACCCTGGATCGCTTCGCCTGGGACCCCGACGCTCGCAGGTTCGAGGTGGACGTTTCGCAGGCGGGGCGCGGCATCTCCGAGGTCTACGCTCCGCCCCGCCACCTGGGAGCGAGGCCACGCATCGAGATCACCGGGGGCCGGGCGGCCTGGGACGCCGCGGCCGGCGTGGTGCTCGTGCGGGCCGGCACCGACCGCTGGAGCCTCGTCGTCCGCGCTGGCGCCTGACGACGCCGGACCGGCCTGGCATCCGGCGGCACAGCTGCCCCGAGGCTTCCCTTCGCGAAACTACCGCGGACGCGGGCCGGGGGTCGGGAAGGCGGCCGGCTCGCCGTCCTTCGGGTTCGACTCGTCGGTGTCCCGCGCGAATTCCTGCCGCCCCGAGGTCGGGACGAACGGTCCACCTTCGTCCTCGTCCACGTCTTCGTCGCGAATGTCCTCGGCGGCCTGTCCGCCCGAAACGGCGCTCTCGAGCGCGCCCTCGCCGAGCTCTTCCGCCAGCGAATCTTCGGTGGCGCCGGGGATGAACTCGGGCGAATCGGCCAGGGCGCTGGGCTCGTCGCGGTTCTCGGAATCGCGCTCCAGCGCGCGCTCCTCGCGCAGCAGGCGCTTGCGCTCCGCCTCCCGGCGCTCGAGCGCAGTGAGGGCGGGCGGGCGCGACGGCGCGGCAGCCACGATTCTCTTGCGCGCGGGCGTCGCCTTGCGGCGCGCCTTGACCTTGCGAGCCTTGCGCACCGGCTTCCGGCGGGCCACGCGGCGCGAGCCGGCTCCCTTGGCCCGCGTGGACCGACGCTTCACCGGGCGCTTCTTCGTCTTCTTCCTTGCCATGGCGCTCTCCCTTCGGAACGAGCCAACGACACCCTACCACCGGCGCGGCCGGGTGGAGTGATCGCCGGCAAGGTGTCGAAGGCGCTACTCGTGCAAGGCGGCCCGGGCGATTCGGAGCACCAGGGCAACCTCTCGATCCGACTTGTCGGCGAGCAGCGATCGAAGCGCGGTCACCCGCACGACGGCCTTGCCTTCGCCGAGATCCGCGAGCTCTGCCGCCGTGAGGTTGAAGGCGGCCGCGAGCTGGGACAGCAGGCGCAGCGTCGGGCTGAAGGCTCCGCGCTCGAGGCGGCGGACGGCGTCGGCCGAGATTCCCGCCTTTGCCGCGAGTGCCTCCTGCGTGAGGGCGTGATCGGCGCGCAGCTGCCGGAGCCGCGTGGCCAGCCGCGCGTTCAGCTCGGGGACGGTCGCCTTCTTGGGCATGTGGACCTCCTACTTGCGCCGCCCCAAGGACGGGCCGGGGATGGCTACCCTCTTCACATACCGGAGGGTGCGAAGACAATCCAGGTGGAATCGACAAGATTCCTGCCCGCGGTCCTTGCCACGTCCAGGACCGCGGTCGCGACACTTGGCAGCGACCGGGAAACTGCGCTAGACGGCAGCCCCATGCCGCTCGACCCCGCCTTCGTGAGCGACTGCCCGTACGGCCCGGACGCCCTCTTCATCGACGAGATCGTCGAGGTGGATGCCGCCCGGTCGCAGGTCGTCTGCCGCATGCCCGTGCACGCCGAGCTGCCGCTCACCCGCTCGCAGCGGGTGCACCCGACCCGGCACCCACGCCACGTGAACGGCGGCCTCATGGTGCACATGACGGGCGTTCTCGGGCTGGTGCACGCGTACTACGTGCTGGGCCTGCGACACGCCGAAGGCTGGATCGGCTACGGCGCCCGGATTCACGAGGCGCGCTTCAGCGGGCTGGCGCGCGAAGGGCGGCCGCTGACGCTGCGCGGCTGGGCCAGCCGCGTGCGCCGGTCGAAGGAGCAAGTCGTCGTCCGCTACGGCTTCCAGTTCCGGCAGGATACGACGCTCGTCTACGAGGGCGACCAGACGGCCGTGTGGACCAAGGTGGCCTGACCGTCAGCGGGACGCTGCAGCTCCCGCCGCGGGGCTTGGCTCAGTTTCCCCAGAGCCGCCGGTACCACGGCACGTCGGCCTTGGCCTTCGGGAGCCGACCCGGCGGGCCGTCGCCCCTCTGCTCGAGGACGTTTGGCAGCTCCCAGCCCGTGAGGTCGGCGAGGGTGCGAGCCTCGGTAGGCCGGCGCTCGTCGAGTTGCCCCAGGTAGCGCTGTCCGGCCTCGCAGTCGAGCGCGCCGCGGAAGGGCCAGCGCAGCACGTAGCGGGCCTGGTAGTTCTGCCGGTTGCCCGTCTCCTGGAAGACCAGATCCTCGGGGAAGTCCGCGGCGTCGTACCGGACGTGGAGGCGCGTGACGATGGGCGCGGTGCGCCTCCCGTACCACCGCCGCGGCACGACTGAGTCGTCGTCCAACCAGAAGACGCCGAGACCCCGCAGCTCCTCACGGCTCAGCGGCTGGTCCGCGCAGGGGTCGCACCAGCCGCCATCCCAGGCGTACTCGGTGAAGACCGCCTTGCGATCCTCCTTCTCCCAGGCCCGCGTGAAGAGCGCCCGGTAGAATGCCTTGAAGTCGTCCTTCACGAACGTGGGCACGTCTTCGCCCGTCGGGAGCTCCACCGTCCGGTAGTTGGTCGATTCCACGCGCCCGCTGCGCGTGAGCGTGTAGATGGTCAGGTCCTGCGTGCCCTCCGAGTTCGCCATCCCCAGCCGGATGGGCAGCATGAACTTGTCGGACTCGTAGGCGATCTGGATGGGCCGCAGATAGGTGAACCCGGTGCTCTGCTGCGCCTTCAGATTCACCTTGGCCACGAAGAACTTCATCGCCTGCTTCACGTACGGCTCGAGCGCGGCGGCGGCCTTCGGCGGGATCCGGTACCCCTCCGCCACGAGCCAGTCCTCGAGCCCGGTGGACTGCTTGGCAGAGAGGATCACGATGTCGTACTCGCCCACGCTGTATTCGGCTTCGATCTTGACGCCGAAGCTGTCGGCGCGCCGGTAGACGGCCTCGGCCTTCCCCATGATCCCACCCCCTCCCATCCCGCGACCGAACCCCCAGGCGCGCATCGGGGGGCTGCACGGGTCCGGGTCGTGATACTCCACGAGCCGCGGCGCCGAGTACCCGTCGATCCGCTCGAGCAGCCGCCGGTCGCCGATGTGCACCTGCTCCCGCGTGATCAAAGCGGGCACCGGCACGACCTCCGCGAACTCGTTCAGCGGGCCCTTGAAGTCGTTGGAGATCGTGAGCACGGTGCGGTCGCCGTCCCGCGCGATGACCACCTGCGAGCCGTGGTTGTAGAGGCTCGCATCGGCCTTGGCCACGTAGAAGCCACAGAAGGCCAGGGCAGGCCGGGCGACGGCGAGGCAGAGCAACGCCGGCAACACGAGGCGAACGCGCGTCATCCGCGCCTCCCTTCGAGTGGGGTGCTCCTCTCCCGGCCGCGGAGCGAGCCGCTCCTTACAGCGAGACGCAGGCGCCAGCGCACACGGGCTGGGTTCCGGTGCCGCCGCAGAGACCGGTCTGACAGGCCTGGTCGTTCTGGCACGCCTGGCCTTCGCCCAGCTCCTGGCACTGCCCCGAGACGCAAGCGCCCGCGAGGCATGGCACGCCGCCGTCGGCGCAGGCGCCGCCCAGGCCGGGCTGCGCCACGCAGCCGCCATCGAGACAGCCCTCGCCCTCCAGGCAGAAGCCGCCCACGCACGGCCCGTCCGGAAACATCGGCTGGCACGTGGGCGCCGCGCCACCGTCGGGCGAGACGCCGGTCGGGTAGGCGCACGCGAAGCCGAAGGCGCAGCCGCCGGTGGGGCAGGCGCCGCCGTCTCCCAGGCGGAACAGGCATTCGAGCAGGTTGGGGTCGCAGTAAAGCCCCTCCTCGCAGTCGCCGTCCGAGCCGCAGCTCACGTTCACTCCGCCGGGGTTCTCGCACAGTTGAAGGCCGTTGCAGGCGAGCAGCGGCGAGCAGATGGTCGACTGGGGTCCGCAAGCTTCGCCCAGCCCCACGACCTCTTGGCAGTTGAAGCCGTCGCACCCGCCTGC
>DATJNL010000343.1:0-14318 GCA_035508175.1 Myxococcales bacterium | reverse complement strand
CGGTCGGGGACGCCATCAATTACGTGAACACGCACAAGAAGTAACGAAAGCGTGGGCGGCCGCGCGGAGCGGCCCCGAAGGAGCAGGCATGGAGCGCCGCAGAGTTGTCGTCACCGGGATCGGTCTCGTCACCCCACTCGGGACGGGCACCGAGAAGACCTGGCAGGGCCTCGTCAACGGCCGCTCGGGCATCGGCCCGATCACGCGTTTCGACGCGAGCGAGCACACCACGCGCATCGCCGGCGAGGTGAAGGACTTCGACCCGGGCGTCTTCATGGACAAGAAGGAAGCGCGCCGGATGGATCTATTCACCCAGTACGCGGTGGGCGCGGCGAGGATGGCGCTCGAGGGTTCGGGGCTGAAGATCGAACCCGCGAACGCCGAGCGGGTGGGCGTCATCGTGGGGAGCGGCATCGGCGGCATGACCATCTTCGAGGAAACCAGCACGGTCTTCCACGACAAGGGCGTTCGCCGCATCAGCCCCTTCTTCGTGCCCCAGATGATCGTCAACATGGCCTCGGGGCAGATCAGCATCCTCTTCGGGGCCAAGGGGCCGAACTGGGGCACCGTCTCCGCCTGTGCGACCGGCGCCCACGGCATCGGCGAGGGCATGCGCACGATCCAGTACGGCGATGCCGACGTCGTCATCGCGGGTGGCACCGAGGCCTCGATCACCCCGCTGGGGGTCGGCGGCTTTTGCGCGATGCGCGCGCTCTCGACCCGCAACGACGCGCCCGAGAAGGCAAGCCGACCCTTCGATCGCGACCGAGATGGCTTCGTCGAAGCCGAGGGAGCAGGCGTGCTGGTGCTCGAGGAGCTCGAGTTCGCGAAGCGTCGCGGGGCGCCCATTCTGGCCGAGCTGGTGGGTTACGGGGCGACCGCGGACGCGTACCACATCACGAATCCCGCGCCGGGAGGCGAGGGCGCCGCGCGCTGCATGCGGAAGGCGCTGGCGGACGCCGGCATGGCGCCGGCCGACGTGGGCTACATCAACGCCCACGGAACGAGCACTCCGCCGGGCGATCCGTCGGAGACCCAGGCCATCAAGTCGGTGTTCGGCGATCGTGCCAAGAAGGTGGCCGTGTCCTCGACCAAGTCGATGACGGGCCACATGCTGGGCGCAGCCGGTGGCGTGGAAGCCGGCATTTCCGTGCTGGCCTTGCAACGAGGTGTCCTGCCGCCGACCATCAATCTGGAGAATCCCGACCCGGCGTGCGATCTCGACTACGTGCCCAACCAGGCGCGAGAGGTGAAAGTCGACGTCTCGCTTTCGAACTCCTTCGGTTTCGGTGGCACGAACACGGTGCTGGTGTTCCGCCGCTACCGGGGCTGACGGATGACCGCGGCCGAAGGCATCGCCATCGGTTGCGATCACGCCGGCTTCGCGCTGAAGCGCGAGGTGCTCTCGAAGCTCCGCGAGCAGGGGCGCGCCGTGGAGGACTGCGGCACGGAGTCGGAGGCTTCGGTCGACTACCCGGACTACGCTGCCAAGGTTGCCCGCAGCGTCGCGGACGGTCGTCACGCGCTCGGTATTCTCGTGTGCGGAACGGGCATCGGCATGTCGATGGCCGCGAACAAGGTGCGCGGGATCCGGGCGGCGCTTTGCCATACCGAGTGGGAGGCGCGGCTCGCGCGGCAGCACAACGACGCCAACGTGCTCTGTCTCGGGGGGCGCGTGCTGGGCACCGGTCTGGCGTTCGCGATCGTGGAGGCATTCCTCACCGGGACCTTCGAGGGCGGCAGGCACCAGCGCCGCTTGGACCAGATGGCCAAGATGGAAGGTGCACGATGAGCGCGCTCGCCCGGCAGGACCCGGAGGTCCACGCCGCCATTCAGAAGGAGATCGCGCGCCAGGCCGGTGGGCTCGAGCTCATTGCCAGCGAGAACTTCGTGTCCACCGCGGTGCTGGAAGCCCTCGGTTCCCCGCTCACGAACAAGTATGCGGAGGGCTATCCAGGGAAGCGCTACTACGGCGGCTGCCAGTGGGTGGACGTGGTCGAGCAGCTCGCGATCGATCGGGCCAAGCGGCTCTTCGGCGCGGAGGCCGTCAATGTCCAGCCGCACAGCGGTTCGCAGGCGAACATGGCGGCGTACTTTGCGCTTGCGAAGCCCGGCGACACCTTGCTGGCGCTGGATCTCGCCCAGGGCGGGCACCTGACTCACGGCGCGCCCGTGAACTTCTCGGGCAAGCTGTTCAAGGTGGTCCACTACGGGCTTCACCGGGACAGCGAGCTCATCGATTACGAGCAGGTCGCGCGGCTCGCCCTCGAGCACAAGCCGCGCATCGTCGTGGCGGGCTTCTCGGCTTACCCCCGCACGCTCGACTATGCCAAGTTCCGCGCCGCCGCGGATTCCGTGGGTGCCGCGCTGGTCGTCGACATGGCGCACATCGCCGGGCTCGTGGCCGCGGGGCTGTCGCCGTCTCCAGTTCCGTGGGCCGAGATCGTCACGACCACGACGCACAAGACCCTGAGGGGGCCCCGAGGGGGCATGATTCTGTGTCGGGAGTCGATCGCCAAGGGCCTCAACAGCCAGATCTTCCCGGGCATCCAAGGGGGACCGCTGATGCACGTCATCGCGGCCAAAGCCGTCGCGCTCGGCGAGGCCCTTCGGCCCGATTTCAAGAGCTACCAGCAACGAATCCTCGACAACGCCAAGGCACTGGGGCACGCGCTCACGGGGGCGGGCCTGAGGCTCGTCTCGGGTGGCACCGACAACCACCTGCTTCTCATCGACGTCAGATCGGTCGGCTTGACCGGCAAGGCGGCCGAGGAAGCCCTCGGCCGCGCCGACGTGACGGCCAACAAGAACATGATCCCCTTCGATCCCGAGAAGCCCATGGTCACGAGCGGCGTGCGCGTGGGCACGCCTGCGCTGACGACGAGAGGGATGGGTACCTCCGAGATGGACCAGATCGGCCGGCTGATGGCGCGGGTTCTGAAGGCGCCCACGGACGACGTGGTCCTGGGCAGCGCGCGCGCCGAGGTGGGCGAGCTGGCGCGGCGCTTTCCGCTCTACCCGGAGCTTCTCGGGAGCTGAGTGAGGCGGCTGGAGATGCGGTCCCTTGCGGCGGGGGCGTCGGAGCGTCGCTACATGCTGCTCGCGATCGAGGAGGCCCGCCGCGCGCTCGGACGCACCAGCCCGAATCCGGCCGTCGGCGCGGTCGTGGTCCGGAACGAGCGAGTCGTGGGCCGCGGGTATCACAGCCGTGCCGGGCGGCCGCACGCCGAGGTGGAGGCGCTGCGAGACGCAGGGCCGCTGGCCCGCGGCGGCGACCTGTACTCCACGCTGGAGCCCTGCGATCACCAGGGGCGGACGCCGCCGTGCACCGCCGCGATACTGGAAGCTGGCATTCGCCGGGTCTTCGTCGGCAGCGACGATCCCAACCCTCTGGTGAGCGGGAAAGGGATCCGGCGCCTGCGATCCGCGGGGCTGACCGTCGCGCAGGGGGTCGCCAGGCCCGAGTGCGATGCGCTCAACACGGAATGGTTCCACTTCATCACGACCGGCCGCCCGCACGTCACCCTCAAGGCGGCGATCACCGCCGACGGGAAGCTGGCCTCCGGCAACGGGGACTCCCGCTGGATCACGGGCACGGCGGCTCGCCGGCGCGTCCACGAGGTTCGCAGCCAGGTCGATGCGGTCATGGTCGGGGCGGGCACGGTGCGGCAGGACGATCCCCGCCTGACGTCCAGAATCCGGGGTGCCCATTCTCCGCTCCGGGTCGTTCTGGACGGCCGCCTCACCACGTCGCCAGCGCAGCGCGTCTACCGGCCGCGATCGTCGGGGAGTTTGGTGGTGACGGCTGCCACTGCAGGCTCGAGCCGGCGAACCCAGAGCTTTTCGGCGCGGGGCATCGAGGTCGCCGCGCTTCGCGGCCGAGGTGGCCGGGTGCCGCTGGAGACTGTCCTCTCCCTTCTCGCAGAGCGAGGCATCGTCCGGCTGCTGGTAGAGGGCGGCGCCGAGCTGTTCGGCGAGTTCGTGGAGGGGGATCTCTGGAATCGCCTCCTCTTGTTCATCGCGCCCAAGGTGCTGGGGGAGCACGGCCTGCCGTGGCTCTGCCTGCCGCGTGGCCGGCGCATGGCGGACGCCTTGATCCTGGGAGCGTTCCAGGTCGAGCAGGTGGGACCAGACGCACTGCTGCGAATCGACCGCGCGAAAACCGCCCCGGTACGTTGAGTTCGGTGGGCGGCTCCGTTAGCCTCTGTGCATGTTCACGGGACTGATCCAGGACGTGGGAGTGGTTCTGGAGGCGGCCGGATCGGTGCCCTTGCGCCTCAGGATTCAGACCGCGCTTCCGGCGGGCCAGTTCGCGGTGGGCGAGAGCATTGCGGTGGACGGCGTCTGCCTCACCGTCGTTGAGCGCTCGCGAACGACCTTCGCCGTCGACGCCGCGGGTGAGACGCTGGCTCGCACCACGCTGGGCGGTCTCTCCCGCGGGCGCAGGGTCAACCTGGAGCGGGCGCTGGCCGTCGGCGACCGGTTGGGTGGCCACATGGTTCTCGGGCACGTCGACGGGACCGGCCAGGTCACGGGTGCTCGCTCCGCGGGGGGCGGGCACTGGATGGAGATAGAGGCGCCCGCCGCGTCCGTCCCTTTCCTGCTGGAGAAGGGCTCCGTCGCGGTGGATGGCGTCAGCCTCACCATCAACGGCACGTCGGGAAATCGGTTTCACGTCCTGCTCATTCCCGAAACGCTGACGCGGACCACCCTGGGAGAGCGGCCGGTCGGTGCCGCCGTGAATCTCGAGGTGGACGTGATCGGCAAGTACGTCGCGCGACTGCTCGGCGCGGCCAAGGGACTCGGCGTGGATCTCGGGCTGCTGGAGCGGGCGGGATTCGCATGACCGACGCCGCCGAGCGGGTCGAGCGAGCCCTGGCGGTGTTCCGCAAGGGGCGCATGGTGATCCTGGTCGACGACGAGGATCGGGAGAACGAGGGCGATCTCTGCGTCGCCGCGGAGAAGGTGACTGCGGCCGACGTGAACTTCATGGCGCGGTACGGCCGCGGGCTGATCTGCCTGGCGATGACCGAGTCGCGCATTCAGCAGCTGCGGCTGCCCATGATGGTCGCCGAGAACCGCTCCCCCTACGGGACGGCCTTCACCGTGTCGATCGAAGCCGCACGAGGCGTGACCACCGGCATCAGTGCGAGGGACAGGGCGACGACGATCCGGGCCGCGGTGGCCCCGGATGCCCAGCCCGGCGATCTGATCCAGCCGGGTCACGTCTTTCCGCTCAGGGCGAGGGCGGGCGGCGTGCTGGTTCGCGCAGGGCAGACCGAAGGATCGGTAGACCTCGCCCGGCTGGCCGGGCTTTCACCGGCGGCCGTCATCTGCGAGGTGATGAAGGCCGACGGGAGCATGGCCCGCCTGCCGGATCTGCGGCGTTTCGCCGCCGTCAAGCACGTCCCGATCGTCTCGGTGGCCGATCTCGTGAGGTTTCGTTTGCAGCGGGAGCGGCTCGTGCACGCGGTCGCTTCGACCGCGTTGCCGGTCGAAGGCGTCGGGAGCTTCCGCGCGTACTGCTACGAGAGCGAGGTCGATGGGCGTTCGCACTTTGCGCTGGTCATGGGCAAGCCGAAGCCCAATCGGCCCGTTCTGGTGCGGATGCACGCCGCCTGCCCGACCGGCGACGTCTTTGGATCGGCGCTCTGCGACTGTGGTCCGCAGCTTCGGATGGCGCTCGAGCGAATCGGCGCGGAGCGCGAGGGGGTGGTCGTCTACTTGCAGAAGGAGCCTGCGGATCCGGCCGCACGCGTGCGCTGCACGCACCTCCCCGAGGTCCGCGCCGGCCGGAAGCAACCCGCCGATCTCCGCGAGCTCGGGGTCGGTGCGCAGATCCTCCGCGATCTCGGAGTCAGCAAGATCAGGCTCCTCACGAACAACCCCCGCAAGATCGTCGGCCTGAACGGCTTCGGCCTGGAGGTGGTCGATCGCGTGCCTCTCCAGATCGGCGAGACGCGGCGGAACCGGCGCTACCTGGAGGGCAAGCGCGACCGGCTCGGCCACCTCCTGGAGGTGACCGCGCCGAGATCAGGCCGCGCCGGCCGCCGGCGCGCCCGCGGTGCCTAGCCCGACGAGTCGGTACACCAGGACTTCCTCGGTGCGTCCGCGGATCGGGATGCGGTGCAGCACCTCGGCCTCCAGGTTGGGACCCGCAGCCTTGAAAGTGTCCTCCGAGATCAGTACGTCGACGTGCAACTCCTTCGTGAGTGACTCGAGGCGCGAAGCGAGGTTCACGGTGTCGCCGATGACCGTGTATTCCATCTTGCCTTCCAGCCCATCGCAGGCCTCGGCGCCCATGTTCCCGGCCACCACCGTCCCCGTGTGGATCCCGATGCCGTTTCGAAGCGTGGGAAGGCCCGAGGAGGCGAGCGCCGCGTTGAGCTTGGAGAGCCTGTCCCGCATCTCGAGAGCGGCTCGGACGGCGTCGAGCGCATCTTCCGCGCTGGGGGCAGGGGGGCCCCAGACCGCCATGATGCAATCGCCGATGAACTTGTCGACGATGCCCCGGTGGTGGACCACGGCTCCGACCATCTCCGTGAAGTAGCGGTTGAGCAGGTGAAGCACGTCCTCGGGCGCCATCTTCTCCGACAGCGAGGTGAATCCGCGGATGTCGCAGAACAGCACGGTCGCCGAGAGCGTGGTGCCTCCAAGCTGCAGCTCCCCTCGCGCGATGGCGTCTCGGGCCGCGCGCGAGAGGTACTTCCCGAGGGCCTCCCGAAAACGACCGGCCTCCCGGAGCTCTGCGATCATCGTGTTGTAGGTGTCGGCCAGTCGCTGCAGCTCGTCGCCGGTGTGGATCCCCTCGACCGCCTCGTAGCGCCGCGCAGCGACGCCGGGCAGGACGGCGGCGATCTGGCGGATGGCTCGAACCATCGGATTCGCTATCGCCAGGCCCGCGACGAGGGCAGCCAGCGCGATGCCGGCCAGAACCAGCAGGCGGTAGCGAAGGAAGCGCTCGGAGTCGGTGAAGATCTCGGTGACGTCCTGTGAGGCAACCACGCTCAGGGGCCCCGGCGTGACGCCAACGCCCGTGGGCAGGAACGACGTCAACGCGATGATCCTCCCCCGCGATAGGTGCTCCACCACTACCGCTCCAGGAGCGACCCGCGCGCTCGGCAAGGGGTCGTCCTCGTTGTACGCAACGACCTCGTCACCGATCCTCAGAGAGAGCGCCAGCCCCTCTTTCTTCTCGGTGTTGTCGAGGTACGCGCGATCGAGGGGGAAGGTCGCGAGGAGCGCGCCGATGACCGTCGTGCCGTCCAGGATGGGACGGACGATGGCACACGAATAGGCGCGTTCTTCCTTCGGCGCACCGCCGTCCTCCAGGATCAGCCGGGTCACGCCCGTGAACCGTCCGCCGCGCAGGGCCGCCTGGACTTCCGGCATCGCGCCCAGGAAGCCGTGGACGTGCCGCTGCCGGCTGCTGGCCAGGATCTTGCCACTGGTGTCGGTCAAGTAGACCCGGATGCCCGGGTAGACGCCCGAGAAGTCGTCGATGTGCTCGTAGAGCAGCGGGCTGTCGTTGGCCGCGAGCTCCCGCCGCAGATCGGGATCGGTCTCGATGAGGCGTGCCGCCACTTCCAGCGTGGCGAGATCGTCCTGGAATTCCGCCGAGAACGCGCTGCCGGCGTTCTTCATCTTCGCCGCGACGTCGGACTGCATCTCCCTCTCGGCGGCGTAGTAGAAGATCCGCGTGGCGCCCGCCACGGGCAGGAGGCACAGGGCGATCACCAGCAGGAACTTGGTCCTCACCGACCGCATGGTGCACAACTTACCGGGCGGCGGGCGACGCGTCGATGGGTCGGGCTGCCGCGACGCCGTGCCCACGCCGACGGGCCTCCCGAGGTTGCGCGCGGCCGGCGGGGGTGGGAAAAGAGGGGACCATCGGGAAGAGAAGGGAACGTCGATGGCGAGGAGCTGGCATGCGCACCTATGAAGGGATGTTGACGGCCGACGGCCTGCGCGTGGCGGTCGTCGTGTCCCGGTTCAACGGCTTCGTGACCGAGCAGCTGCTGTCGGGAGCGCTGGATGCCCTCCGCAGGCACGGTGCTCGCGACGACGACGTCGAGATCGTCCGCGTGCCCGGCACGTTCGAGCTGGCGCCCGCTGCGCAGCGGCTCTCTCGCCTGGGGCGATACGACGCGATCGTGGCGCTGGGTGCGGTCATCCGGGGCGCCACGGCCCATTTCGACCTCATCGCGGGCGAGGCGATCAAGGGCCTCGCTCAGGTGGCGCTGACCTCCGACTGCGCCGTCTCCTTCGGCGTGCTCACCACCGACACCCTGGAACAGGCCATCGAGCGCGCTGGAACCAAGGCAGGCAACAAGGGGGCCGATGCGGCTGTCGCGGCCATCGAGCAGGCGAACCTCCTCAAGGCCCTGGCCACGCCGCGCGCCGCCCGCGCGGCCAGAGGGTGACGTTGGATGTTCGCCGCAAGGCGCGCGAGCGCGCCGTTCAGGTCCTCTACCAGCTCGACGGCGCGGAACTCCGGCAGCGTTCGGGCGACGCGCTGGGAGCGGTCCTGCGCGCCTTCTGGGCGAGCTTCGATCCGCCCGAGCCCGAGGTGCAGGAGCTCGCAGAACCGCTCATCAGCGGCGTCCTGGCGCACCTCGACGATCTCGATGCGTCGGTGGAGGCGGCGAGCCTGAACTGGCGCCTCTCGCGGATGGCCAGAGTCGACCGGAACATCCTCCGGCTCGGCGCCTTCGAGCTGCGGTATCGACCCGACGTCCCGACGAAGGTCTGTCTCAACGAAGCCATCGAGATCGCCCGCAAGTACGGAGCAGAGGACTCGGGCGCGTTCATCAACGGCATCCTCGATCGGGTCGCCCAGTCCGTTCGCGCGGGCGAGGGCGAGGCGGCGAAGCCGGGCGAGGCGGCGGACTGATGGTCGAGGTGGCCGTCTCCGACCTCTCCTTGCAGCTGCTCGATCGGGCGGCCGTCGACGCGATCGTGCTGTTCGTCGCCGACGAGGAGCGGCCACTCCGGGGGCTGGCCGGGCTGTGCGACTGGCGAATGTGTGGCGCGCTTTCACGAACCCTCGCTTCCGGCTGGTACCAGGGCCGCGTCGGGGAAGCGCTCTTGACCCCGACGGGGCGTCGCTTGGCGGCGGCTCGAGTGTTCGCCTTCGGCGTCGGACCGGCGGCGGGAGGAGCGGCCGCGATGGCGGAGCTTCTGCCTCACACGTTCGGGGCGCTGCAGCGGGCCCGCATCGAGTCCTGCGCACTGCCACCCCCCTGGCCCGGCCTGGAGCTCGGTGCGTCCCTGGACCTGTGGAGCCGGTGCGCTGCCGACGGCCCCCACCGCCAGCTCTTGCTCGGCGATTCGAAGGCGCTTCAGAAGGGGCTCGAGGAAGCGGGAGCGCGGTTGCCGTGGCGTCCCTGGTCTCCCGCCTGGCTCCCGAGCTCCGGGGGCGCTTCTTTGCGGGAACACGCCGCCGATGATACGCTTGCTCGTGCAAAGCGTGAGCGGAGCAGGCCTTGAAGCGCTCGGTACTCGTGGTCGATGACTCCAGTGCGACGCGCGAGTGGATTGCCGGCATCCTCGAGGACATGGAGGAGGAAGAGATCGAGGTGGTTGCCTGCGCCTCGGGCTTCGATGCGCTGCGGGCCCTGCCGTCCCGAACGTTCGACCTGATCGTGACGGACATCAACATGCCGGATGTTCATGGACTGGAGCTGCTCGCGTGGGTTCGCCGGAATCCCGCCACGCAGGGCACGCCGGTGCTGCTGATCTCCACCGAGTCGTCCGAGCGGGACATCCGGCGCGGTCTCGCGCTCGGAGCCAGCGAGTACCTCGCAAAGCCATTCCCTGCAGAGCGCTTCTCCGCTGCCGCGCGGCGCCTGCTGGGAGCACCTCCTGCGGGCGTGTCCGGCGCGCCGTGACCGACAAGGGCAAGGGCAAACCCAAGTCGAAGTCGCTCGACGGATTTCTCGCCGAGGCACAGGAGATCATCGAGGCGTTCTCACGGGAGCTCCTGAAGATCGGGCGGACCACGGGCGGGGAGGCCGATCCGGACACCGTCAACGCGCTCTTTCGATCGGCGCACTCGCTGAAGGGACTGGCGGGCATGTTCGGGGCCAGCCGGCTCGGCGCCCTGGGACATGCGCTCGAGGACCTGCTCGACGAGCTGAGGATGGGGCGCGTGCCCATGAACGGCGCGGTCGAAGGCGCGTTGCTCGACGCGGTGGACGTGTTCGCGGCTCTCCTCTCGGACGTACAGGCGGGGCAAACCGCAGGCGGCACGGAAGCCGCCGGGCTCGCCGACGCGCTCGAAGACAAGATCCGGAGTGCCCGGATGCCCGCGGCCTTGGTCGCCGCCGCCGATCCGCTCGACGCGTTGAGCCTCGACCCCAGCGTCCGTGGCGTGCTGACCGAGTACGAGGAGCACCGGCTGCGAGAGAACGTCAAGACCGGGAAGGCGATCTACCGGGCGCGCGCAGCCTTCGACATGGCATCGTTCGACAAGGGACTGAGCGATCTGTCCGGACGCCTGAAGCAGGTCGGAGAGATCATCTCGACGCTGCCCGCCCCGGGCGTGGCAGCGGGTGAGCGGATCACCTTCGACGTTCTCCTGGGCACGGCCCGTCCGCGTTCCCAGGTCGACGAGGCGCTCGCCGGGCTGGAAGTGCAGGTGGCCGAGCTCGAGCGCGCCGCAGCACCGGCTCTACCGGCCGAGGCACCGAAGAGCGTGCCGGCGCCGGCGCCGCGACCGGAAGGCGCGCCCTCCGCCCCTCTCGTCCAGACGGTTCGAGTCGACATCGGGAAGCTCGACCGGCTCATGAACATCGTGGGTGAGCTGGTGATTGCGAAGTCCAACCTCCTTTCCGTGGCCGAGGCCTTGAAAGGCGAGCGGATTCCCACCGAGGTCTCGGCACAGCTGTTCCGGGAGGGGCGGAACCTCGAGCGGCGGCTCGAAGAGCTCCAGGCCGGCGTGCTCGACGTGCGCATGGTGCCGCTGTCCCAGGTCTTCGACAAGCTCGCGAGGATGCTGCGGAAGGTGGCCCGCGACGCGCAGAAGGACATCGAGCTGGAGGTTCGCGGGGGCGACGTCGAGCTCGACAAGCTCATCGTCGAGGAGCTGTCCGACCCGCTCATGCATCTGATCCGCAACGCCATCGACCACGGCATCGAGAGCCCGGAAACGCGCGAGCGGGCCGGAAAGCCCCGCCGGGGCAAGCTCGCCTTGGGGGCCACCCAGAAGGGAAATCACGTGGTGGTGGAGGTGTCGGACGATGGCAAGGGGATCGATCGCCGACGCGTGCTGGAGGTCGCCGTCGAGCGAGGACTCGTCGCCGCGAGCGACGCCGCCGCGCTCTCCGAGCGCGACGTGCTGGCCCTCCTCTTCCAGCCCGGCTTCTCCACGGCCCGCGAAGTCAGCGAGCTTTCGGGTCGAGGCGTGGGCCTGGACGTGGTGAAGACGAACATCGCCAATCTATCGGGCGTGATCGACGTGCTCACCGAGGAAGGGCGCGGGACCCAGATGGTCATCACGCTCCCGATCACCTTGGCCATTCTCCAGGCCCTCATCGTGGACGTCTCCGGCAGGGCCTACGCCATCCCCCTCAACTCGGTGCTCGAGATCACCGCTTTCCGGGAGGCGGACGTCCGGACGCTGCAGGGCCGCGAGGTGATCGATCTGAGGCACGCGACCCTGCCGCTCGTACGCCTCGGCCGCCTGTTCCGTCTGGAGCCAGAAGGACCGGCCGGCGCCGCGCAGGGCTTCGCGGTCGTCGTCGGTCTCGGCCGGGAGCGCATCGGTCTCGTCGTCGACGGGTTGCTGGGCCAGCGCGACGTCGTCATCAAGCCGCTGGGTCGGGTTCTGGGCGCCGTGCGCGGCATCGCCGGCGCCACCGACCTCGGCCAGCGGAAGACCGTGCTCGTCCTGGACGTCGGCGCCATTCTGACGGAGACGCTCGAAGCAGAGCCGCGGCACCGGCAGACGGGCTGAGCGATGGCGCGCGGCCTCGACGATTTCTTCTATGATCCAGACGAGGAGGGGATCGATCTCCCCGTCCCGGTCCACGAAGATCGCGCGCTCGTCGCGCCGGCCGACGTCGACGCGATCGAGCAGTTTCTCTGCTTTCGCGTGGCAGGCGAGCGGTACGCCGTCGACATCGGCGCCGTACACGAGATCGTGCGCCCGCCTCCCATCACGGAGGTGCCCCGGTCGCCGAGAGCCGTGCTGGGCGTCATCAGCCTGCGCGGAGAAGCTCTTCCGGTCTTCGACGTCTTGTCGCTGCTGGGGCTCGGGGCCAGTGGGATGGAACGAGCGGCCGCGGCTCGGCGGATCATCGTCCTGGACACCGCCGACGGTCTCGCGGGGCTGGTCGTGGACGAGGTCGAGCAGGTGGTCCGCCTGCCTCGCGGCGAGATCGAAGTGCCGCCGGCGGGCCTCGGCGCTCGCTCGGCGCCGCTCAAAGGGATCGGACGGACGGAAGGCCGCCTCCTCGCCATCCTCGATCCGGTCGAGCTCCTGAACGGGGAGCGATGGAAGTGAAGAGCGCTGCCGCGACTCCGCTCGTTGCGTCGTCCGGTCCCGAGGTCGTCAGCCTCTGCTCGTTCGAGGTGAACGGCGGTGCCTTCGCCATCGATCTGCGGCGCGTGAGGGAGATCCTGCGACCGACGAAGATCACCGCCGTGCCGAAGGCCCCGGCTTTCCTGGAAGGGGTCATCGATCTCCGGGGAGCCGTCCTGCCGGTCGTCGACCTGCGCAAGCGGCTGGGTCGACCCCAGCCGGCCGCGGATCCGCTCAATCGGTTGGTGCTGGCATGGGTCGGTCGCCGGGAGATCGGTCTTCTGGTGGACCGCGTGGCGGGTGTGCTGCGCCTGCCGCGCACCGAGTTGCTGCCGGCCCCCGACCTCTGGCTGGAGCAGGGAGCGCGGCTGTTCGTCGGGGCGTGCCACGATCCCGGCGGCGGCCTGGTCCTTCTGCTGAACCTGCGCGCCCTGCTGGAGTCCTCCGAGCCGGTCGACGTGGACGCGCTGCGCCGGCTGAGCACCGAGAGGGTGCCTTGAGCCAAACCGACGAGGAGCACCGCTACCGGAACGTCCTGGCACTGCCGCTCTCCAGGAGCGGCGGACTGGATCCGTTGATGGAGGCGCTCTCCGACGAGAGCTGGCGCGTCCGGAAAGCGGCGGTGGATCGGTTGGTCAGTGATGCGCCCGTCGAGGTGCTCGTTCCTCGCCTCATCGAGGCGCTCGCGGACGAGGAGAGCGCCTCGCGAAGGAGCGCGGCCATGGAGGCGCTGATCAAGATCGGCGCCGGTGCGGTGCCGGCAGTGAAGGCCGCGGCAGCGCACGCCGATGCGGAGGTTCGGAAGTTCGCTCTGGACACGCTCGGTCTGATGGGCGGCGAAGAGGCCGTCGACACCGTCGCCGGAGCGGTCGCAGATGCCGATCCCAACGTCCGGTCGGCAGCCGTCGAGGCTCTGGGCCGGCTCGGGACGGCCGCGGCCCAGGGCGCCTTGCTGCGTATCCTGGCCGACGGAGCACCGGACTTGCAGGTGGCGGCCCTCGATGCCCTGGGCCGCTGCGGCGCGGCCGTGCCGCTCGATCGGCTCGAGCCTGCCCTGAAGCGGCGCGACGCCCGGCGAGCGGCCGTTCGCGCGCTCGGCCACTGTCCGGATCCCGGCGCCGAACGCGCCATTCTCGATGCCCTGCTCGATCGGGCCCGCGGCGTCCGCGAGGCGGCGCTCGCTGCCTGGGCGATGAAGGCGCGGCGGCGGTCGGCATCGCTTCCGCCGCCAGCGGGCGAACGCCGTGACAGCTTGATCCCGCCGGCACTCGAGGGGCTCGAGGGAGCGGACGTCCTGGCCGCCGAGGGGGCCGCGGACCTCCTGGGGTGCTTGAGGGCGCGAGAGGCGACCGAGGCGCTCGCCCGCGCGGCGGACCGGGACGAGCTGCGCACGGTCTTGCGCCGCGCGCTGCGCGAGATCGGACCGGCGGTGCTGGAGGAGTGCCAGCGCGACTTCGCCGTTCTCTCGGCGTCGGGGCGCACCTTGATCCTCGAGGTGCTTCGCGACCTCGCGGAAGGCGCCGATCCCGCTTTCCGCCGGCAGGCGGAGCGCTTCGCGCTCCACTGGATAGGCACGACGACGGAGCAGCCCGTCCGCCTCGCCGCGATGGCGCTGCTGGAGGGGGTCGGGACCGCCGAAGCCCTGGCGCCCCTGGCCGACGTGCTCGGTTCCGATCCCGAGATCGACATCGCGGCCGAGCGCGCGCTGGGGGCCGCGGCGACCGCGGCACCGGAAGGCCTGCGCGCGCTCTGCCGGGCGCGTCTGCGCTCGCCGGCCGACGTGTCGCGCGCGCTA
>DATJNL010000342.1:0-14150 GCA_035508175.1 Myxococcales bacterium | reverse complement strand
CCCTGGCAGGGGAGAGGGAGCACCTCGAGAAAGAGGAACGCCTGGATGCGCTCGCGGCGGAGCGGGGCGCACGAGCCCCTCTCCCCCAGCGGGGGAGAGGCTGGGTGAGGGGGCGTTGCTCGCGTTCTCCCTGCTCGCGATCGCCGGCTGCTGCAACGGCAACGGCGTGCAGGGGGTGTCGCCCTCCATCGAGGTGCAGACCTCTGATGGCGGCGCGCTCAAGTCCCTCCTGTTCCCGTTGACCGCCTTCGGCGCCACCACGGCGCAGGCCTTCCAGGTGGCCTCGGTCTCCGACATCGACGCGCACGTCACCGCGGCCTTCACGGGCGCCTCGGCCGGGCTCTTCTCGCTCTCGCCCGCGGCCACGAGCGCGGTCACCGTGCCCGCCGCGCAGAGCACGAGCTTCACCGTGACCTTCGCGCCCGCCTTGCCCACGCCCATCCCGCCCGGCGAGGTGAGCGACTCCGCCACGCTCACGATCTCTAGCGACGACCCGAACCATCCCACCGTCACCATCCCGCTCGTCGGCCTGGCCGAAGCCCCCGAGCTCGATCTCTGCTGGGCGCCGACCCCGACCGCGATGCAGTGCGCCGACGACGGCGGCGTGACGATCGACTTCGGCAACGCCATCGGCTTCGGGGCCGACGGCGGCGAGCAGGAGGTCGACGTCGTCAACCGGAGTGGCGTGCCCCTCAGCGTGACCGCCCTCTCGCTCGACGCGGCGGCGCAGGCCGCGGGTTTCTCCATCGTGGAGCAGGTGAACACGCCCTTCACGCTGTCCGCGACCAGCGGCGAGGCCGAGGTGCTGCACGTGGCGCTGCAGCCCAAGCAGAGCGGGCCGCTCGCGGGCACGCTCTCCGTCGCGGCCGACGACCCGCGCCTGGGCGGGCAGCCCGAGGTCCTGAACCTCGCCGCCACCGTGCTCGCGCCGGGCGGGCCGACGGCCTGCCTGGGCATCTACCAGATCACCTATGCCGACGGGCAGAGCGTGTCCGCGCCGCAGCTCGACCCGACGAAGCCGCTCTCGCAGCAGCCTGCGATCGTGCCCCCCGGACCGCTCGATCGGGCCTACTTCACCGCCGAGCCGTCGCCCACCTGCTCCTTCGATCCCCAGGACGGCCAGGCGCTGGCCTACCAGTTCACGCTCTCGGGGCCGGCCGGTTCCGCGGCGGCGCTCACCCCCATCGACGCCTCCGAGCAGTCGGTGCTCTTCGACGTGCCGGGCCTCTACACCGTGACGCTGCAGGCGACGGACTCGGCGGGCCTCTCGGCCACGACCCAGGTGGGCCTGCTGGTGCGGCCGCACGACGACATCTCGTTCGAGCTGTCCTGGCAGAGCGCGGCGCCGGTCGACCTCGACCTCCACCTGGTGCGGCAGCTGCGGCCCGACGGTGGCCAGAGCCCCGGCAGCCTCGTCGGCGATCCGCTGAACGACTGCTACTACTGCAACTGCCTGCCTGCGACGGACTACGGGCAGCAGGGCGTCTCGCCGTGCAGCGGCTACCCCACCGTCGTCGCCTGGGCGGACGCCGGCGCGGGAGTCCGCAGCCTGGAAGATCCGCTGCTCGCCGCCCAGTTCGGCTTCGCGCCGCTCAACAGCGAGGCGCTCGACGTGGCGAACCTCTCCGGCCCCCAGCCCGGCGCCGACTACGACGTCTACGCCCTGTATTACAACCCGACGCAGGGGGGCGCGGCCGATGCGGGCTGCACGACGTCGTCCCAGTGCACCGATCCCGCCTATCCCACCTGCGTGCTGAACGAGTGCGTGCCGTCGGCCACGGCCGAGCTGCGCACGTTCGTCGAGGGCAACGAGGTGGCGAGCGGATCGCCGATCTCGTTCACGCTGCCCTCGACGTGCGATCTCTGGTGGGCGGGGACGCTCCACTGGTCCGCCTCCGCGGTGCCGCTGCCCGACGGCGGCGCGCTCCCGCCCGTGTTCTCCTTCACGCCGCACACCGCGGCCGACGGCGGCTTCCTCACCGTCGACGGCACGCCGCAGCCCGGAGGTTGCCTGCCGCCTTGAGCCGGGCGACCCTCCCCGCGCCGGCCGCGACGCTCGCGGAGGCGCTGCTCGCCTGGTACCGCCGTGCCGCCCGGTCGCTCCCCTGGCGCGGCAGCCGCGACCCGTACGCCATCTGGGTCTCGGAGGTCATGCTCCAGCAGACGCAGGTCGCGACCGTCCTCGGCTACTACGAGCGCTTCCTGCGCGAGTTCCCCACCGTCGAGGCGCTGGCGAAGGCCGAGCTGCCGGCGGTGCTCGCGCGCTGGTCCGGCCTCGGCTACTACGGCCGCGCCCGCTCGCTGCACGCGGCCGCGCGCGAGATCGTGCGGCGCGGGGCCTTCCCGCGGACCCTCGAGGGGCTGCGCGAGCTGCCGGGCTTCGGCCCCTACACCGCCGCCGCCGTGGGCTCGATCGCCTTCGGCTTGCCCGAGCCCGCCATCGACGGCAACGCCGTGCGCGTCTACGGCCGCCTCGTCGGCCTGCGCGCGCCCCGGGGCGAAGCCGAGAAGACCTTGCGCGAGCTGGCGCGGCCGATCCTCGAGGCGGGCCCGGCCTCGGAGCTCAACCAGGCGGTCATGGATCTGGGCGCGGGGCTCTGCTCGGCCCAGGCGCCGGCCTGCCTGGTCTGCCCCTGGCGGCGGCCCTGCCGCGCGCGGCGGCTGGGGCTGCAGGCCGAGATTCCGCCGCGGGTCGAGCGGCGGCCTCGCCGCGCGCTCTCCTGGGCGGCGGCCGTGCTGCGCGACCGCGAGGGCCGGCTGCTCTTCGCCCGCAGGCCGGAGAAGGGGCTCTTCGCGGGGCTCTGGGAGCTGCCGGGCGGGGAGGCGAGGGCGCGCGAGCCGCTGCCGGCGGCGCTCGAGCGCCTGCTGGCGAGCGAGCTGGGCCTGCGCGCGCGCATCGGCGAGGAGCTGGGCGCGGTGTCGCAGGAGCTGACCCATCGCTCCCTGCGCATCGTCGCCTTTGCCGCCCAGGCGCGCGGCCGCCCGAAGGCCCAGGGCTATCTCGAGACGCGCTTCGCCGCCGAGGGGGAGGCGCGCGAGCTGGCGCTCTCCTCGGCGACGCGCAAGCTGCTCGCGTCGCTGCGGCCGGCCGCCGCCTCGCCGCGTCGGTGACGTTTCTTCGCGCGATCTGCTAGATTCCCCGCGCCCTTGCGCCGCCGCCTCGCCATCGTCGCGCTCTTCGCGATCTCCTGCATCGGTTCGCGCCCGGAGAACCGGCGCGCCAAGGAGCGCATCTTCTCGGCCAACCCGCCCGAGGTCGTGCCCCCCGATCGCGTGCCCATCGACCTCGCGCAGCTCCCCACCTCGCCCGCGCTCGAGGACCACGCGCTCGAGATGGGCGAGGCCGAGGCCGCGGCGCGGCTGGGGTCGTTCCGGCTGCACGGCACGCTGGCGATGCAGTTCGACGCGCGGGCGCGGGGCCAGGGGCGCCTGGTGTCGGTCAGCGAAGATCGCCTCGTCGAGCAGTCGGCGACCGGAGACGTGCACCTGAGACTGCTCGAGAGCGGCGGCAACGGCATGGAGCTCGTGCTCTCGAAGGGGCACGCGTACGGCCGCAGCCGCTATGGCGACTTCATCGAGCGCGATCCCGCCGAGGACGTCGACCGCTACCGCGACGAGGTCTTCGGTGCCCTCAAGACCCTGTACGTCGACTCGAACCGCGGCTGGAGCCTCTCGCCGATGAACCTCGAGACCGTGGGCGGCCGCAGCTGCCAGCGCTTCCAGGTCGCGCGAGGGACCGAGCGGCCGGTCGAGGGCCCGGCGCCCTTCGCCGGACGCCTCGACCCGGACAGCCAGCGGCACTTCGAGTTTCTCTACGGCCGCGCGCTCGACGACGTGCGCGGCTCGCTCTGCCTCGACAAGGAGACCGGGGTGCCGCTGCAGGCGAAGATCGACGTGCGCTGGTCGGCGCGCGGCGATGCGGGGAGCTCCCAGGTGCGCGCGAGTCTCTCCGAGAGCCTCGACGAGGTCGGCCAGGCCGTGGCGGTGGCGACCCCCGCCAACGCCGAGCCCGAGCCGCACCGGCCCCGCGGACAGGCCGCAGCGCTGGAGAAGTACGGCTTTCTGGAGCGGACGGATGGCGGCATGCTCGCGCCTGCCGCCGTCGGATCGGCGCCGCCTCCGGCCGGGCCGACCGCTGCGGCGGCGCCGCCCGCTCCGCCCGACGCGCCTGCGCCGCTACCGGTTCACGGAAAGAGCACCCGGAAACGCGCCCCGCCCAAGCGAAAGCCGGCCCACAGACCAAAAAATTGACCTTTCCCCGGCGAGGCGTAGGATGGCCTCGAAGCCGAGCGCCCGCCTGGTCGCTCGGCGCTTTTCTAGGGAGCGTTCACGCCATGTCGTCGAAGAAGCCGTCGACCGAGAGCACCGTCGCCGTCTCGCCGCAGAGCTTGAGCAAGGCCGCCCGCAAGGGAACGCTGGCGCCGGAAGAAGAGCGCGCCCTCAGAATGCGTCACGGCGCGGGGCTGCAGGCCGGCGAGCCGCTCGGACGGATGGGCCAGGAGCATCCGGAAGCGCGCGCCCGGCTCGACGAGATCGAGCTCGCCGCCTTCCGCGCGATGGGCCACATCTACGGCATCGGCAAGGCGCAGCCGCAGCCCTCGAAGGCGAAGGAAAAGATCGTCCGGGCGCTGCGCCGCAAGCCCTAGAGCTCCTCTCCCCCGAAAGGGAGAGGTTGGGTGAGGGGGCCGCGGGGCTCCGCGAGTGTCTCTCACGCCGCTCTTCTAGCCCCCCAGGCGCTCCTCCACCCACCGCCCGTACGCGCCGCCGTCTGGACCACCGGGCACCAGCTCGTCCAGCTTCGCCGTCGCTGCACCCGCCGCGAGCCGCCGCAGCTCTGGAACCGCGGCCGGATTCCGCCACCAGTCGAAGTCGAAGCGCTCGCGCAAGCTGGTCGCCAGGGGCGCGGCGGCGAGCGCCGCGCGGGGTGAAGCGAGCGGCGGCGCGTAGGGCCGGCAGAACAGCAACCCCACCTCGGGCGGCACCGGGACGAAGAGGGCGCGCCGGAACGCGTCCGCCGCGCCGTCGCGCAGCGGCCCGAGGGAACGGTGGGCCTCGAAGCCATGCAGCGTCTGGAGGGCGGCCGCCTGGAGCCGCGTCAGCAGGATCTCGGAGAGCGCCAGCTTGCGCGCGTCGTCCGGCGACGCGGCAGGGCGCCAGCGGACCGCGCGATCGAGGAAGGCGCGCTCGGCGAGCAGGGTCGGGTAGAGCGCGCCGAGGAGCTCGGCGGCGCCCTCGTCGGCCGGGAGCAGCGCGTCGTCGCCGGCCTCCTTGGCCGCGTCGGCGCGGCCGAGCGCCTGCAGCGCGAAGCGCCACAGCAGCGCCCCCGGCCACCCGGCCGCTCCGGCGACGAGGCGGCCGTGGAGCCGCAGCCCCCAGCTGCCGAGAAAGCCCGAGGTCGTGCAGCTCTCGAAGCGCAGGTCCACGGAGAGCCCGCTCGCTTCGCGCCAGGCGCGCAGCACGGGCCAGGGGTCCCGCAGCGAGGGGAGGGACGAGTCGAGGGGCTGCTGCCGCAGCACCCGCGCGACGTCGGTCCAGTGCAGGCGGCGCCGCCGCGATCGGCCGAGGCGCAGCGTCGCCCACCCGAGGACGTCTCTTGCCGGCTCTTCGGTGGCCGCGAGCACCTCCCGGGCAGCGACGAGATCCGCCGGAGAGACGAGCGCCGGCGCGCCACGCTCCGCCGCCTCGTCGGCGCAGGCAGCAAGGGCTGCGGCGGCGGCTTCCAGCGACTCCGGCAGCGCCGCCGCGATGGCACGGGCCCAGCCTTCGCGCTCGTCCGGGTCCTCCTCGTGTGCGACGGCGGCGAGCGCCTCGACCGGTCGCGTGCGCGATTCACCCGGGCGTTCCACCGTCGGCCGCTGCAGCGCCGCCAGCCCCTCGTCGATCGGCTCGGCGTGCGCGAGTTGGACGGCGGCATGCACCGCCGGCGCACCGTGCTCGTGCAGGTCCGCCTCGGGGACTCCCGCCGCGGCCGCGCGGTCGAGCCAGGGCCGGGGACGGCCGAGGAGCAAGAAGCGGCGCGCCCGCGCGATTCCCGCAGCGGCGGCGCGGAGCTCGGGAGGGGCGGCCACGAGCCCCTCATAGTGGAGGGGCCCGCAGGGGACAAGGCCTCAGCCCTTGGAGAGCGTGCCCACCAGCATGATCGGCCCCCGCGGCTTCGGCCCGCCGCCCGCCGGCTCGAGCGTGACCGCGAAGGCGTCGGGGCTGCCGTCGGCGAAGAGCTTCTGGTCCACGTGCGCGACGGCCGTACCGGCGACGTCGCCATGCAGGATGCCCGCCGGCATCTTGTGATCCCCGCGGATCACCCACAGCTCGTAGTCCTTGCCGGGGTGCACCGCCAGCCCGCTCGCCACCACCATCGCGTGCCGGCTCGCGCGATCGTACAGCGCGCTCGCGTGCATCGGCACGCCGCCCTGCGGGGCGAGGGCGACGACCGCGGTGGTCGATTGCTGGAGCATCGAGAGCGCCTCCTCGCGCTCGTGCGAATCGCGCAGCGCGAGGGCGAGATCCTTGCGGCAGCTCGCGGCCGCGCCGTCGAGCGCGGCCATCTTGCCCTCGAGCGTGGCGAGCTCCGCCTCGCGCCGTCCCGCCTCGGCGGTGAGCTCGCCGTGGTCCACGAACCAGAGCACCGCCATCGCGGCCACGGCCGCCGCGGCCACGAGCCAGCCGCCGAACCAGCGCCGCTCCAGGCGGGGCTCCCGGATCGGTGCCGCCGGCACCGATCCGATCCGGGCTTCGACCGCCCGCCACACCCCTTCACCCGGGGCCGCTTCGGGCAGCGCGGCCGCCAGCAGCAGCGCCGCTTCGCCGGCCCGCCGGACGGCCTCGGCGCAGCCCTCGTGCGCCCCGGGCTGGGCCAGATGAGCCTCGCAGGCCGCCCGCTCCGCCGGTTCGAGCGCGCCGACCGCCAGCGCGCCGGCCAGCTCCTTCAACTCGGCGCAGGTCATGCCTCCCCTCCGCCGAGGTCGCCGAGACAGGCGAGGAGCTTTTCCATGCCGAGCCGCACGCGAGTCTTTACGGTGCCGAGGGGTTGCCCGGTTCTCTCGGCGATCTCCCGGTGGCTCAGCCCTTCGAAATAGGCCAGTTCGAGGGCCTCGCGTTGCTCGGCCGGCAGCGTCGCGAGCGCGGCCCGCACCCGCGCGGCCGCCTGGCGCTGGGCCGCCTCCTCGCCCGGGTTCACCGGCGAAGGCAGCGGTTCCGCCGCCGATGCCGTCGCCGCGCGCTTCGAGGCCGACAGGGACCGCAGGCGGTCGATGGCGCGGGTGCGCGCGATGGTGGTCAGCCAGGCGCCCACCGAGCCGCGTGAGGGATCGAACTCGCGGGCCCGCTTCCAGGCTTCCACGAACGTCTCCTGCACGATCTCGTCCGCCTCTCCGCGGTTCCCGAGGCTGCGCAGCGCCAGCGCCGTCAGCCGCGACGCGTACCGATCGTAGAGGGCCCGCAGCGCCCACTGATCGCCGCGTGCCACTCGATTCACGAGCGCCTCCTCGTCGCGCGCAGATTCGAGCGGAAGCACTGCCGCCTTCGTCCCCATTCGCGAGTCAGGTTACCGCCTCGGCATCGTCGATCACAGAGGTTTCCTCCCCTACGGCGCGCTCGAGGCAACGGATGCATCGGCGGGGCCGGCCCCGAGGCGCCCTTGCTTGACACGGCGTTCGCGCCCGCTAGCTTCTCGGCCCATGCGCCCCTCGGCGAACCAGGAGAGCTCGGCCCGCGCCGTCGCGGCCTAGCGTCCTCCGCTGCGGAAGATCTCCATCACCGCCTCCCCGGCCGACGCGGGGGAGCGGCTCGACAAGTTCCTCGCCGCCCGCTCGGGCCTCTCCCGCGGGGCTTGCCGGCGCGCCATTGCCGAAGGCGGCGTGTGGCTCGCGGGTCACCGGATCCTGCGGCTCTCGCGGCCCGTGGTCGCCGGAGAGACCTTCTCGCTGGTCGTGGAGAGCAAGCCGCCGGCCGTGACGGCGGAGCCTCGAGTCCTCCACGAGGACCGCTGGCTGCTGGCTCTGGACAAGCCAGCGGGGCTGCCCACGCAGGGCACGCTGGCGAGCGCCGGCGCGAACGCCATCGCGTGGGCGGAGCGGCGCGCGGGCAAGCGCCTCTTCTCGGTGCACCGCCTCGACGCGGGAACGACCGGCGTGCTCGTCGTGGCCAAGAGTGGGGAGGCCGCGACGGCCCTCGCAGCCGCCTTCCGGGAGGGCCGCGTCGAGAAGCGCTACCTGGCGGTGGCCGCCGGTTCGCTGCCCGCCGCGCGCGGCACGATCGACGCGCCGCTCGCCCGCAGCCCGACGCCGGGCCGCTGGCAGGTGGCCCGGGGAGGACAGGGGCTCCCGGCGCGCACGGACTACGAGGTCCTGGGCTCGAAAGGAGGCGCCATCCTGGTGGAGGCGCGTCCGCGCACGGGGCGCACGCACCAGATCCGCCTGCACCTCGCCCACGCGGGCGCGCCCATCGTGGGCGATGGCCGTTACCGGGGGCAGGCGACCCTCCCGCTGCCGGGCGGTGGGGCGTTCGTCGCCACACGACCGTTGCTGCACGCGGGCCGGCTCGATCTGCCGCACCCCGCCGACGGGAAGCTCCTGCGGCTCGAGGCGCCGCCCCCGGCCGACTTCGCCGAGGTGCTCTCGGCCTTCGGCTGGACGGCCTAGGCCGTCGCGGCCAGGGGCGCGCGGTAGCGGCGGAGCAGGACGACTGCCAGCGCGCCCACGAGCGTTCCGAAGGCCGCGCCGGCCAGGGTGTCGCTCGGCCAGTGCACGCCGCCCACGGGACGGCTGAGCGCGATGAGCACGGCGGCGAGGTAGACCCAGGGCCAGCTGCGCGGCAACAACCGCGATACGACGAAGGCCGCCGCGAACGCGTCCGCGGCATGCAACGAGGGCAACGAGCCGCCCCGCGAGGCCGAAAGCCACGGGTGAAACGTGCCGGGGGGCAGCACGTCGCACGGCCTCAAGCGGTGGCACAGCGGCTTCAGCAGCCGCGCCCCGACGAGGTCGGTGGCCCCCACCGCGCCGATCACCGCGAGGACGTTCGGGAGCCAGGCTTGCCGCTCGCGCCAGGCCACGAACGCGAGGGCGGCGCCGAGGCAGGCCAGCCCGAAGATCCGATCGCTCGCCAGGCAAACACTCCGGGCGAGCGGCGCCGGCAGCCCGTTGAGCGCGTGAAAGAGGGCGAGGTCCCCGGGAAGGCGGTAGTCGGTCAGGGACCCCATGCGGTGGGAGCGGCCGCGCTCTCAGGCGGCCTTGACGGCCGGCTTCACGATCTTGCTCGCGATGACCGAGAAGAGGCCGAGGACGAGCCCCGACACGACGCCGACGACCGGCCCCATGATCGCCATCGCGGCGCGGGGCGGCACGCCCATCCTGCCGGCCATCGCGACCTCGTCGGCGTGGCTGACGGCGTACGCGTCGAACAGGAGGATGTGCGCGCTCGTGATCCAGACGCAGTTCACGAGGCTCACGCACAGTCCGTGCAGGAAGTAGCGCCCGGGCGCGCGCTTGGCGATGACCGTTGCGCACACCAGGAAGATGGCCAGCCAGAAGGCCGGCTCGACCTTCGAGGGAACCGCGTACACCGTCGCCACGGCCATCCCGAGGCCGAACATCGACAGGGCGACGATGAGCTTCCAGTTCATGGAGATCCTCCCCGGCGTGGGGACGAGGAACATAGCTGCCCCCGGCGTCGAGTCCAAGGCCCTGCCATCGTGCTATCGTCGCCTCTCGGTGGCGGCGGCGGCAAAGCTCGGGCGCTATACCCTTCTCGGCAAGATCGCGAGCGGAGGCATGGCCGAGGTCTTCCTCGCGCGGCAGGAGGGGCCCAAGGGCTTCTCCAAGACCGTCGTGGTCAAGCGCATCCTGCCGGCGTTCGCGTCGAAGCCCGAGTTCGTGCGCATGTTCCTGGACGAGGCGCGTCTCGCGGCGCTGATCAACCACGCGAACGTGTCCGCGATCTACGAGCTCGGCGAGGAGAAGAAGGGCGAGACGTACTTCATCGCCATGGAGTACATCGACGGTTGCGATCTGCGCCGGGTGGTCGCCAAGGCGATCGGCGAGGGCTCCCGCCTGCCGCCGGCGCTCTGCGGCAAGGTGATCGCCGACGCGGCGGCGGGCCTCCACCACGCGCACGAGCTGAGGGGGCAGGGGGACGAGCCGCTGGCGATCGTCCACCGCGACGTGTCGCCCGAGAACATCCTCGTCACCTACGGCGGACAGGTGAAAGTCGTCGACTTCGGCATCGCCAAGGCGGCGCACCTCGAATCCAAGACGCGCACCGGCCAGATCAAGGGCAAGATCAGCTACCTCTCGCCGGAGCAGCTGCTCGGCAAGGAGGTCGATCGGCGCGCCGACGTGTGGGCACTCGGGGTCACGCTCTACTGGGCCTGCTCGGGCCAGAAGCCGTTCGCCGGCAAGACCGAGGCCGAGGTCTTGCAGCAGATCCTCAACGTCGAGCCGCCGCCCCTCAAGAAGATCCTGCCCGGCGCCCCCAAGGCCCTGGAGCGCATCCTCGAGCGCGCGCTCGAGAAGGACCCGGACGATCGCTACTCCACCGCGCGCGCGCTGCAGGACGACATCGAAGGCTGGCTCGCCGAGAGCACCCCGCGCGTCACCGCCGCGAGCCTCGCCGACCGCATGAACGCACTCTTTCCGCCCAAGCGCGATCCCGACCGGCAGCTCAAGAACGCGATTCTCGCGGGCGAGCTGCCGAAGGCGAAGAAGGGGGCGAAGGGGCGCGGCAAGAAGAAGGGCTCGGACTTCGACGTCGATCTGGGCGTGCCGGACTTCAGCTTCGAGCTGGCGCCCCCGGACGAATCGCTCGACCTCGACATCGTCGCCGACGAGCCGCTCGCGCCCGGGCCCACGAGCCTCGACGTCGACCTGCGCGAGGCGTCCCTCCTGCGGCGCGGGACGCGGACCGCGCTGCGCATGGCCTCGATCTTCCTGGGCGGGTACGCGCTCGGCCTCGTCGTCTGGTTCGCGGTGCAGCACCAGGGGCAGCTGGCGCCGTTCGGGGCGTGGGCGGAGGCCCTGGCCCGCGACCTGGCGGCGCCGGGTGGCGCGGGGCGTCACGTACCGATGCTGGCGTCCACCTCCGCGGTGGTACTGGCCGCCGTCGGTGCCTTGGTCTGGGTGCGGCGCCCGAAGACCGCGCCCAAGGCGCGCAAGGCGCGCAGCCGCTCGAAGTGAGGAGGACCGATGCCGCTCGCCGCCGTCTGCCAGATGAGCTCGGGTCCGGACAAGGCGCAGAACGTGGCCCTCGCGCGGGAGCTGGTCTCGCGCGCCGCCGCCATGGGCGCCAGCTTCGTGGCGCTGCCCGAGAACTTCGAGCTGATGGCCTCCTCGCAGGAGAAGCGCGAGCAGGCCGAGCCGCTGGACGGGCCCACGCTCACCTCCCTGCGCGAGCTCGCGCGCGCCCTGGGGATCACGCTGCTCGCCGGCTCGCTGGCGGAGCGCGCCGAAGGCGGGAAGGTGCACAACACGAGCGTGCTCGTGGGCCCCGACGGCAGGGACCTCGCCGTCTACCGCAAGATCCACCTCTTCGACGTCGACATCCGGGATGGCGCCACCTACCGGGAGAGCGAGCTGGTCGTTCCCGGCAGCGAGGCCGTCACCGGGGACAGCCCCCAGGGCCGGGTCGGCCTCTCGGTCTGCTACGACCTGCGCTTCCCGGAGCTCTACCGGCGGCTGTCTCGCGCGGGCGCGGAGATCCTCACCGTGCCCGCCGCCTTCACCCTCCTGACGGGCAAGGACCACTGGGAGGTGCTGCTCCGCGCGCGGGCCATCGAGAACCAGTGCTTCGTCGTGGCGGCCGCGCAGCACGGGAGCCACCCCGGCAACCGGCTCACCTACGGGCACTCGATGATCGTGGACCCCTGGGGCATCGTGCTCGCCTGCTGCGCCGACGGCTCCGGGGTCGCCCTGGCGGAGCTCGATCGGGCGGCGCTCGCGCGCATTCGCAAGCAGCTGCCGGCGTTGGAACACCGACGCTTGGAATGAAGATGGATTGTGCGGTACTGGGCGGCTGTGACAGACTCGCGCCACCATGCCCGGGCCCTCGCGCCCCCGCATCCGCGGATCGCTCGTCGCTGTCCTCGGCGCGGGCGCCCTTTTCGCGCTCTTCTGCGCCAACCTGATCACGCTGTTCGAGGTCACGCGGGCGCGCGAGGCGGTGAGCCACCACCAGCAGCTCCAGGACGCCCTCGCCCGGCTGCGGCACCAGCTCGCCGACGCCGAGACGGGGCAGGAGGGCTTCCTGCTCACCGGCGACGCCGGCTATCTCCACCCCTTCGAGGCGGCGAAACACGACATGCCGCTGACGATCGCCGAGTTGCGCCGGCTCGAGGCGTTCGACGCCGATCAGGCGCGCCGCCTGGAGACCCTGGAGCGGCTGGCCTCCCACAAGCTCGCGGAGCTCGACGGCGCGCTCGACCTGCGACGATCGGGCAACGTGGATGCCGCGCTGGCGGCCGCCCGCTCCTCCTCGGGCGCGCCCCCCATGGAGGAAGCGCGGGGAGCGCTCGAGGAGGTGCGCGCCGCCGAGGAGCGGCGGGTGGGCCTGCTGTCGGCTCGCGTGACGCGAGATCTGACCATCGCGATCGGCATCGACGTGACCGCCGGGCTGGGCCTGTTGCTACTGGGCATCCTCCTGTTCCTAGTCGACCGGGACGTGGCCCGGCGGGAGGAGCTCGAGCGCGCGCTCCGCGAAGCGGCCGTGTTCCAGCAGGGGCTCCTCGGCATCGTGGGACACGACCTGCGGAACCCGCTGGGCTCGATCCTGGTGGCCGCCGGCATGCTCGAGAAGCGGGGCCTGGCCGAGGATCAGGCGAAGACCGTCCACTTGATGAGGGTCAGCGCGCAGCGGATGAACCGCATGGTGGAGCAGCTCCTCGATCTCACGCGGGCGCAGCTCGGCGGGGGCATCCCGGTGTCCCGGGCGACCGGCACGGACCTCGCCTCGATCGTCGCCCAGGCTGCGGCAGAGCTGAGGCTGGGCCACCCGGGTTGCGAGATTCGCGAGACGCGGGACGGCGACACCGGCGGCCTCTGGGACCCGGATCGCCTGGCCCAGGTCGCGAGCAACCTCCTCGGCAACGCCGTGAAGCACGGGGGCTCTCCGGTGGACGTCTCGGTTCGAGGCGCCGGGGAAGCGGTCGCGCTCGAGGTCCACAACGGCGGTCCTCCCATTCCCGCGGAGCTTCTGCCCATGCTGTTCGACCCGTTCCGACGCGGCCGCGAGGCGCGCACCGGCGTGGCGCAGGCGGACGGCCTGGGTCTAGGTCTGGCGATCTGCCGCGCCGTCGTGGAGGCGCACGGGGGCAAGCTCGAAGCCACCTCGAGCGCCGCCGAGGGAACGACTTTCCGCGCCGTGCTGCCGCGCCAGCCCGCGAAGTGATCCCCGGGCCGCGGCTCAGAACGTCTTCGTTTCGCCCACCTGCATCTCGAGCATCTTGGTCCTGGAATGGCGCGCCTTCAGCGCCTTCGCGAGCTCGGCGGGCGTCCCGGTGAGGATGGGGAAGGTCCCGAAGTGCATCGGCACGATCCACTTCGGCTTGACGTAGCTCGCCGCGAGGGCCGCGCCCTCGGGGTCCATGGTGAAGTGGCCGCCGATGCACGCCAGCATCACGTCGATCTTGAAGCGGTCGCCGATGCGGTCCTTCATGTCGTAGAAGGCGTCGGTGTCGCCGGTGTGGTAGATCGTCGGGCCGCCCTTCACCTGGATCACGAAGCCGAGCGGCTCGCCGGCATACTCGGCAGGGCCCGGGGGCGCTCCCGCGGGCATGTAGCCGGAGCTGTGCACCGCGGGGACGAACGTCACGGAAACTTCGTCGGTGAGCGGCAGCGTCCCCCCGGCGTTGCCGAGCGTGGCCATGGAAGCGCCGTCCTGCGGGAAGCCCGCCGCGACCAGCGCCGCGCCCAGTTCGAACGACGCGACGAGCTTGGCGCCGGCCTTCCCCAGCGCCACCGCATCGGAGCTGTGGTCGAAGTGGCCGTGCGAGACGAGCACGTAGTCGACGTGGCCCACTTTCGAGAGGGCATCCTTGTCGACCGCCTTGGGGTTGCCGAACCAGGGATCGATGGCCAGCACCGTCCCCTTGGGCGTCACGAGCGTGAAGGTCGCGTGCCCGTACCAGGTCAGGTGGGTCTTGCCATCCCCGTGAGTCGTCG
>DATJNL010000341.1:0-8788 GCA_035508175.1 Myxococcales bacterium | reverse complement strand
CGCTGGCGGCGGTTCCGTGGTTTCTCTCCGGCCGCTACTGGCTCACCCAGAAGCGGATCATCTGGAAGCGGCTGGGGGCGAAGCCGCAGTCGATGGCGCTGAAGGACATCGCCTCGATCTCGGTGGGCGTGCGAACCTTTCGCCTCACGCTGAAGGGCCCCACGAGCAAGCTGACGCTTCGCTTCGTGAAGAACTTCAAGAGGCTGTGGGGCGCGCTGATCCTGTTCCGCGAGCTGCCGCTGCCGGAGCGGGTGGGCACGCCGCGGGCCACGTACCGCGGGCAGCGCAGCTACCGCATGCAGGGCAACGTGATGCAGGAGGGCTACGGCGTGCTGCACCGCGAGTCGTTCTTCTTTCTGCCGAAGGAAGACGCGCATCACCTGGGCGCCGACGCCGCCAAGCTCGTGGGGGCGCTGGCGCTCGCGGCGGTGGGCGTGCACCGCGTCAACTCTCGCGCCGACCTTCCGTTCGACCTGTGGCTGAGCCTCTGGAGCTACCTTTCCGACGACGAGCTCGACGGGCTGCTGCGTCGGGCGGCCGAGCAGCGCGGCGGCAGCGCGGTCTCGGTGGGCCAGCTCGAGCGGCTCGGGACGAAGGCCTGGTACCGCCATGGCAGCGACGAGTTCCGGATGCGCCAGCCGCTCTGGTAGCCGTTGCAGCCCTCGGCCGGCGCGAGCGCCCCTTCCGGCGTTGGCCGGAACGACCCATTGCTACACTGGCTCAGGAAACGCTACGCGCACGTGCCGTTGCTGCACGTGCCGCTGCAGCACCCGCCGTCCTGGAGGGTGGAGCTACAGCTCGTTCCGGCGGGAACGCATGCCCCGCACGCCTGGTTCGCGCAGTAGCCGGAGCAGCACTCGCCGCTGGCGAAACATTCCTGGCCCTCGGCCTGGCAGCAGCCGAGCAACGGCGCCGAACTGCCCTGGCTCAAGGGTGCGCGGCACACGCCACCGGAGCAACAGCCCTGATCGGCATCGCACGCGGAGCCGTTCGTCACGCACGCACAGGTGCCGCCCTGACATTGCTGTGAGCAACAGTCTGCGTCTTGGGTGCACTCTCCGCCGTTGGCCACGCAACAGAATGCGCCGGCATCGACCACGACGAAAGGTTGCCCCGGCGAGTAGACGTCGGGGTTGCCGTTCGTCACCTTCGCGACGCAGGTCAGGCCGCTGCAACAGCTGCCGAGGGAGCCGCAGTTGCCACCGGCCACGCTGCAAGCCCCGCAGGTGCCGGTCTCCCCGGCGTCCATCGCCGAAGAGCCCCCGCCGATGCAGTTGTTGCTGATGCACTCGTTGGCGGTGCTGCACGCGCCCCCGGCAGGGTTGCTGCAACTGCCGGCCAGGGCTGCGGTTTGCGGCACGCAGAAGCCACTGCAACAGTCCGAGTCGACGAAGCAGCCGTCGCCCGTGGAGAGGGTTGGTCGGCACGCGCAGCTGCCGTCGACGCAGTTGCCCTGACAGCACTCCTGCGAGTTCTGGCAGGGCCCGCCGATGGGGTTGCAACATTGCCCCTGGCCGTCGTTGCCCGGCAGGCCCAGCACGCACGGGAGTCCGCCGCAGCAATCGCTGCCATTGCTGCACTGCCGCGGCCAGCCGCCAGGAGGGTTGCATTGGCAGGTTGAGTCGATGCAGTTCCCGCTCGAGCAGTCGCTCGGCAGGACGCACGGGTCCCCCGGGGCCTGAAGACATGTTCCCGCGGAGCACGCCCCGGTGCAGCAATCCGCGTCACATCCGCATGCGCTGGGGGTGGGCAAGCACGTGCCGCCGTCGTCGATGCAGATCCCGGCTGGGCCGACCGTCCCACCATCACCCAGGCTTCCGCTCGTGCCTCCCGCGGCGCCGCCGGAGCTGCTGCTCGATGCTCCAGCGGCGGAGGTACTGCCGGCGCCGTTCGAGCTCGAGCCGGTCGAACTCCCGTTGCTGGAGGATGCGCCGCTCGACGAGGTACCGGTCCCACCGCCGGTCGTTGGGGCGGGTCCCCCGGAGGTTCCGCCCGTGCTCGAAGCTGAAGCGGTCGTCGAGCCGCCGGTCGCTCCGCTGCCCGAAGACGCGACCCCTCCGTTGCTCACCGAACCAGTGCCAGCGCTGGTCGCCTGCGGGCGCCCCGCGTCGAATCCCTCCGGGACACTGGTCACGCAGGCAAGAACACCAGACGCAGTCAGCAGAACGAACGCGAGACCCGAGCGATCAAGCACCATCAGGCTCCACGAGGGAGGACGCAAACGCCGCGATCAGCGATGCTACGAGGGTAGCAGAAACTTCAACAGGCCCCCAGAAGCACCGAGCTCTGCAATGCGCGGTGCTGGCGGTGACGGACGAGGAGGGAGGGAGAGTTGGCATGGGAGTTCCCCCGCGTGCCTGCGCTTTCCGCTAAGCTGTCGCGCTCGAACCCTCGGAGGTCCCATGGCAAAGCGGTGGACGATGGCGTGGCTGGCGCTGGGCTTCGCGGCGTGCCAGGCGAAGGCGCCGGCGCCGGTGAAGCAGACGGCCTTCGTGGAGGGGCCGGGAACCGGGCTCGCGGGGCCGCCGAAGCTGGGCTACACGGGCGGGCCGGTGGTGGGCGGGGGCACGATCCGCGGGCGCGTGACGTTCACGGGCAAGGTGCCGAAGCTGCCCCCAGCCCGCTGCGCGCGCGACCCGGAGATCTGCGGGCGGCCGCGGCCCGACGAGCGGCTGCTGGTCGACGCGGGCGGCGGGCTTCGCAACGCCATCGTCTCGCTCACCGACATCCACGCGGGCAAGCCGCTGCCGCCCAAGACGAGGGCGAAGCTCGACATCCACATGTGCAACTACACGCCGCGCGTGCAGGCGCTGCCGCTCGGGACCTCCCTCATCGTCACCAACCGCGATCACATCCCTCACGACTTCAACGGCGCGCGCGGCGACCGGGTGCTCTTCAACCGCGTGGTGATGGTGGACCAGGAGCGGGTCGATCTGTCGGTGCCGGGGATGCTGCTGATCGACTGCGACGCGCACCACAAGCAGGCGCCCTGCGAGACGGGCGTGCTGGGCGTGATGCCGAATCCCTACTACGCGCTCACGGGCGCCGACGGATCGTTCAGCCTGCCCGACGTACCGCCGGGCACGTACACGCTCACGGCGTGGCACGAGCTGCTGGGCGAGAAGACCGCGCACGTCACGGTGACGGCGAACGGCGCGGTGACGGCAGACCTCGCGTTCGCGGCGCTGCCGGCCCATCTGTAGGTACACCGGCTGCCGGGGGGGAGGGCGCGGACGGTCGGATGCGCGTGCTACATTCGGAAGCGATGAACGCCTGCCCTGACGAGACGGCCCCCGAGCCGTCGAAGGCGGATCTCGATCCCGATCTGCTCGAGTACCTCCGATCGCTGAGCCCGGCGGAGCGCCTCGCGCGCCACGAGAGCGCCCTCGCGCTCGTGCGCGCCCTCCGAAAGGCAGGGGCGAAGTTGCATGGCCTCGACTCTGGATCTGCTCCGCCGTCTCGCTGACCATGGAGTGGAGTTCGTGCTCGTGGGCGGCATGGCAGCGGCCGCCCACGGCAGCTCGGTCGTCACCGAGGACGTGGACATCTGCATCCGCTTCGACCTGGCGACCCTCGAGCGCCTCCTCGCGGCGCTGCGCGACAGCCACCCGCGCCAGCGCATGCGGCCGCAGCGCGACCCGCTCTCCGACGATCCGAAGACCTACCTCCGTTGGCGCAACCTCTACGTCGTCACCGACGAGGGACAGCTGGACGTCCTTTCCGAGGTGACGGGCGTGGGCGGGCTGGACGATCTGCTGCCGCGGTCGGACGAGCTCGATCTGGGCGGCTTCCGCTGCCGCGTCATCGGACTCGACGATCTGATACGCGCCAAGCGCACGCTCGGGCGGCCGAAGGACATTCGCGTGGCGCTGGAGCTCGAGGCCGTCCGGCGCAAGTGAGGCGGGTGCCGGGACGCCGCGGCGGCCTCCCAGCTCGCATCATTCGTTGACTCGCCCTCCAGGCGGTGGTACCTCGGGCTCCTCCGAAAGTGGAGGGTTCATGCGCCTTTACGTCACCTTCGCGCTCGCGATAGCGTCCGCCTCCGGGCTTGCCACGGCCCAGGAGACCGACGGCGGAATCTCGACCGGCGCGAGCGCCGCGGCCCCGGACACGCTGCCCGAGACCCCGGCCTTGCGGGCGCACGACGCCGTGCTGCGCGCGCGGATCCTCCAGGAAGCGCAGGCGGACACCGACGCCAAGATCAAGAAGGCGAAGGACGAGCTGCGCGACGAGATGCGCGCCGACATGGTCACCGCGGGCGCGAGCGCCCCCTCGGAGTTCGAGCAGCTGCCGGCGGAGAAGCCGAAGCTCTCGTTCCTCGAGCTGAACGGCTACTTCCGCGTGCGGCCGAACCTCTACGACGACCTGTGGCTGGGGTGGACGCAGCCGGACCAGCTCGGCTACTGGCTCTTCCCCAAGTCGTACCAGGACCCCAACGAGAAGACGATCCTCTCGTCGGACATGCGCTTCCGCGTGGAGCCCACGTTCAACGTGAGCGAGGACATCAAGCTCAAGAGCCAGTTCGACGTGCTGGACAACGTGGTGCTGGGGAGCACGCCGTCGGGGCCTTGGAGCGACCTGTCGGCAGGCGCGGCGGGCTCGCAATCGGTGATCCTCTCGAACAGCCAGAACCCGCCGGTGGCGGCGGGCAACGTGCTGGCGGACAGCATCGTGGCGAAGCGCATCTGGGCCGAGGTGATGACGCCGGTGGGCCAGCTGCGCTTCGGCCGCATGGGGAGCCACTGGGGCCTCGGCATCTTCCAGAACGACGGCAACTGCCTCGACTGCGACTACGGCAACACCGTCGACCGGATCATGTTCGTGGCCAAGATCGCGGGGCACTACCTGATCCCGATGGTCGACTTCGTGGCCTCGGGGCCGCTCGCGAACCCCTACTCGGGCGATCAGCTCGGGCAGCCGGTGGCGATCGACCACAACCTGTCGGCGTACGAGTACTCGCTGGTCTTCGCGAAGAAGGACACGGACGAGGAGCTGCACCGGCACCAGGACGAGGGTTCGGCGTCGATCAACTACGGCTTCTACGGCGTGTACCGGAACGAGGGGGACGAGCTGCTCGGGTACGACGACAACCCGTCGGTGCTGCAGAACTTCGTGCCGGCGAACGGCTCCGGCTCCCCTGGAACCGCGGCGGCGAACGGTCAAGCGAGCACTCTCCCGGCCGGGATGATCGACGCGCGCAACGCCAGCATCTTCACGCCGGACCTGTGGTTCCGCTACGAGACGAAGCGGCTGCGCGTCGAGGCAGAAGGGCTTTACATCTACGGCACGTTCGACACCAACTGGAGCACCGACGACAGCGTCGAGCACCAGATCACCATGAACCAGTGGGCGGGCGTGGCCCAGGGCGAGTACCACTTCCTCTCCGACGGCTCGCTCACGGTAGGGCTCGAGGGCGGCACCGCCAGCGGCTCGAACTCCCCGGGCCTCATCAACGACCCGAGCCGCAACAAGACCACGGCCGGCGGCAGCTACGAACCGACGCCGGGTGGCAGCGCCACCTCCCCCGGGTCGATCGGCGGCCTGAAGTTCACTTGCACGGCGAACGTCGCCACCTGCCCCGACGCCTACTACAACGACTTCACCTTCAGCCGCGACTACCACGTCGACATGATCCTCTGGCGTGAGATCCTCGGCGGCGTGACGTCCGCCTGGTACGCGAAGCCGACGATCAAGTACCAGATCACCGACGGCCTCGACGCGTCGCTCGCGGCCATCTACTCGCAGGCCTGGTTCGCGGTGAGCACGCCCGGCGGCCAGCTGCCGCTCGGCCTCGAGTTCGACGGCGGGATCCACTACAAGACCGACGACGGCTTCGTGGCCTCGCTCGACTACGGCATCCTGATCCCGTTCGGCGGGCTGGGCGAGAACACCCTCGCGACGAACACCAGCTCGGGCGTGAGCACGAACTTCGTGGGCCCCAGCGTTGCACAGGCGATCCGTTTGATGCTGGCGGTGAAATTCTAGCTTGCGCGCGCGGGCGTTCGCCCTCGCCGTCGCCGCCGCACTCGTCGCCTGCGGGATCAAGGCGATGCCGCGCCCGCCCCTCACCCAGCGCCTCGCCGCGGGCGACGCGGGCGCGCCGCCCTTTCCCGACGGCGGCTGCTTCGAGTGTCCGGCGGGGGCGCGCTGATGCGCCACTTCGCGCGCCGGCGCGGAGCGCTCTGCTGCGAGGACGTCTCGCTCGCCGCGCTCGCGGAGGCGGTGGGCACGCCGTTCTACGTCTACAGCCGCGCCACGCTCGAGCGTCACTACCGCGTGGTGAGCCGCGCGCTGGCGGGCGGCCCGCATCTCGTCTGCTACTCGGTGAAGGCCTGCAGCAACCTGGCAGTGCTGGCGCTGCTGCGCTCCCTGGGGAGCGGCTTCGACGTCGTCTCGGGCGGCGAGCTGCGGCGGGTGCTGCGGGTGGGGGGCGATCCCCGACGGATCGTGTTCAGCGGCGTGGGGAAGACAGAGGCCGAGCTGGAGCTCGCCCTGCGCGCCGGCATCCGCTGCTTCAACGCCGAGAGCGACGAGGAGATCGCGCTCCTCTCCCGCACCGCCGTGCGGCTGCGGCGGACAGCGCCGCTGGCGATTCGCGTCAACCCGGACGTCGACGCGCGCACGCACCCCTACATCGCCACCGCGCTGCGCGAGAGCAAGTTCGGCGTGCCGCTCGCGCGCGCGCGGCAGCTCTACCGTGAGGCCGCGAAGCTGCCCGGCCTGCGCGTCGTGGGAGTCGATTGCCACCTCGGCTCCCAGCTCACCTCGCTGCGGCCATTCGCGGCGGCGGTGGGCCGGCTGCGCCGCTTGCTCGCCGCCCTCGAGCGTGATGGCCACCGCCTCGAGCACGTGGACCTCGGCGGCGGGCTCGGCGTGCCCTACGTGGGAGAGCGCCCCCCTTCGCCGGCCGCGTGGGCTCGGACCCTGCGGCGCGCCCTCGGCGATCCGCGCCTCACGCTGATCGTCGAGCCGGGGCGGGTCATCGCGGCCAACGCGGGCGCGCTCGTGACGCGCGTCCTGTACCGCAAGCGCTCGGGCGCCCGGGCCTTCGCCGTGGTCGACGCCGGAATGAACGATCTGATCCGCCCGGCGCTCTACGGCGCGGTGCACGAGCTGGTGCCGGTGGGCCGGCCCCGGCGCAAGGTGAGGCTCGACGTGGTCGGCCCTGTGTGCGAGAGCGGCGACTTCCTGGTGCGGCGGGCGCTCGTGGACGACCTCCACCCCGGAGAGCTGTGGGCGGTGATGACGGCGGGGGCCTATGGCTTCAGCATGGCCTCGAACTACAACTCCCGCCCGAGGCCCCCCGAGATCCTGGTGTCCGGACGCCACTGTTTTCTGGCGCGCCGGCGCGAGTCGGTGGAAGATCTCTGGCGCGGTGAGGACATCCCGAAGGAGCTGCAGGCATGAAATGGACCCTCGGCTGGGCGATTCTCCTGGGAGGCTGCGGCACCCACCTGGCGACGCGGGACGCGGTGCGGCTGCGCGCGATGCTGGGCCTCGCCGCGAGCGAGGTGGCGACGGCCGCCGATCCGCCGCGCCTGAAGACGATCGCCGACGACCTGGCCTCCAGCGACCCGGCGACCCAGAAGCTGGGCGAGGCCGAGTGCATACTGTTGGAGACGCGCGCGCAGGAGCTGGGGCGCGAAGTCGCGGCCCTCGGGCCCATCCTGCTGCCCGGCGCCGACCTCGAGCGTACGAGCGCGGACCTGCAGGGCGCCGTGAGCTGCCTGGCCGGTGCGCCGCTCGAGGCGGGTCGGGTCGGCCGGACCCTGCGGATGGGCACCGAGAAAGTGCAGAAGGCGCTGGCAGCAAGCGGGAAATGATCCTCTCCGGGGGCTGCCGCCCCCGCGCCCCGGCTGCTGTATCTGCTCTCGAGATCAGAGGCGCGGGTGGGCGGGGGATTGAGCGCGGGGCGGCGAGGCGGGTTCGGGGCCGGCCGGTCCACTCGCGGCTCGGCCTCGCCTGTCTCGATCCCGCGTCGTATAGGCCCTGGGTCGCGAGTGGCATCGGCCTCGACGCTCGGTCCCGGCCGCCCCCTCACCCGTCCCACCTCTCCACTCTACGAACCCCCTTCAACCCACAGATCCATGAACTTCAAACCTTGCCTGCGGCGCTGATCGAGATGCGATCGAGATCAGGTGCATAGGCGGTAGAGAAGTAGAGGGAGAGATAGAGGTAAATGAAAATGGGGAGGAGGGGGGGCCGACGCGCAGGGGTCCGGGGGGCCCCCGCCGCGCCCGCAGCGCGCCCATGTTGGTGCACGAGTGACGGTACAACGCGGTACCGCGCGTGGGGAGCGCGAGGACGGACGGGGGTCCGGACCCCGAGCAAGCGGCTCCCCCCGTCCCTCGTTCATCCGCCGCTGTCCCGTTGCACCGCGTCTCGAGCTCGTAGCGGGGGCGCGGGGGCGAAGCCCCCGATCAGAACGAAAGCCAACTGCGTTGCGGGTGCCGGCGGGATTGCCTAGAATCGCTGCGCGATGGGCGTTCGCTTCCGAGGCAGCTGGGTCGCGCTGATCACGCCGTTCGAGCGGGGCAAGGTCGACGAGCCGGTGCTCCGGCGCCTCGTGGATCTCCACGTCGCCGCGAAGACCGACGGCCTCGTGCCCTGCGGCACCACCGGAGAGTCGACGACCCTCTCGGCCGACGAGCGGCAGCGCGTCATCGCCGTGGTCGTCGAGCAGTCGCACGGGCGGCTGCCGGTGCTCGCGGGCGGGCCGGGCAACGACACGGCCGCGGCCGTCGAGTCGGCGCGCCGTGCCAAGGCCGCGGGCGCGGACGGCGTTCTC
>DATJNL010000340.1:0-17056 GCA_035508175.1 Myxococcales bacterium | reverse complement strand
TCGATTGGATGTTCCCTTCCTCGGTGAGTCAGTTCCAATCGATCGATTGGCAATGCCAATCGATGGTGAGTCGGTTCCCTCTCATCGATTGGCAGTTCCCTCGCTCGGTGAGTCAGCTCCAACCCCACGAAGTGGCCCTCCCGTCTCCAATCTGCGCGGAACCGCCTGGTCTTTCTGGGGTTTCGGCCTCCCGGGTCGTGGCGGAGATCCCGGAAGCTGCTTTCGCTGCGGTGAAGAGCTTCAGGCAGCGAGGCCGGCGCGGCGCCCGTGCTCCTCCGGGGCAACCGCAGCGCTCGTGCAAGAGCCTGCCGCGAGCAGCCAGGGCACCTCGGTCGCCCCGTCGGGCCCGGCACGCAGGGCGAAACCGCGGTCGCCCTGCCACTCGACCGTCGCGCCCGCGTGGACGCCGAGCTCGAAGGCAGCCGGACGCAGGGCGGCGATGGCGATCAGGCCGCCGCGCCAGTGGACGCGCTTGCCAGCGGCCTCGAGGATCGCCTCGCGCACCCGCCCGCGGCCGCGGGCCTCGACGACGCGGTGACCGGTGAGATCCTCGACGCCGGCGGGCGCCTCCCCCTTGCCTGCCCAGGCGACCTGCGCACCGGCATCGATGAGCGCGCGGGAGGCGGGCGCGCCGTCCGGCCCGTTTCCCACGACGAGCGCGCGCTTCGCCGGCAGGAGGGCATGGCGCTCGAGCAGCCGCCGCACCGCGCGGGCGCCCAAGATGCCTGGGAGGTCGTTGCCGCCGAACAGCACGTTCTGGTCGCGGCTGCCGGTGCAGAGGACGACGCGGCGGGGGCGCACGCGGTGCACGGCGCCTTGGTGGCGCACCGCGACCAGCGGCGGCCCGCCGTCGCGGTAGAGGCCGAGCACGCGGGCGCCGCGCCAGGCCTCCACGCCGGGTGGGGGCTCGAGCCAGGGGTCGGCGTCGAGCGCGAGCACGCTGCCGTGAACCGCCGCCGCGGCGGCGCGGCCGGCCCTCCCGTACCCGACGACGCAGACGTCCACGCGCCGCTCGGGCGGGTTGGAGGCAGCAGGCGCGGCGGCGTCGGGGAGCTCGCCGAGCCCCGCGAGCTTGCGGGCGACCGCCTGCATCACGGTCTCGGCCACCGGCACGCCCGCGAACATCTCGTGGTGGTCGAGTCCTCTCGGGAAGGCCCAGTCGATCGCGCGGAGCAGGTCGTGAGAGGCGGATGGAAGCGCGTTCTGCGTCTGCACCACGAGGCCCGGCTCGCACGGCACGGCGCAGGCGAGGCGGTCCGGCTGCCCGCCGATCCGCATGAGGCAGTTGCCGCAGGATTCGGCGAAGCAGAAGGCGCCCCGCGGCCGGTGGTACTTGATGCTGCGCGAGAGGACCCAGGTGCCGGCGCGCAGGAGCGCGACCGCGACCGGCTCGCCGCGCACCGCCGACACGCGCCGCCCCTCGAAGTCGATGGCGACGTCCATCTAGAACGTCAGGTGCCGGCCCTTCTGCCGCCGGCAGAAGATCGACAGCGTGGCCTGGATCTCGCCCACGCCCATGTTGCCCGACTCGCCGATCGTGGAGGCCCCGAACTCCTCCCACTCGAGCGCGCTGTCGGTGCCGTCGTTCTCCTTGATCATGCCGCCGAGGGCGCGGCGGCCGCGCTGCAGCTTCGCGTCGTCGCGCGTGTAGATCGACGTCGCGAGGTCGTGCGGGTTCACGAACAGCGAGAAGCGCACGAAGTCCTCGAAGCTCGGGAGCGCCATGGCGACCAGGATGGGCATGAACAGCTCGTCGGTGGCGAGGTGGAAGTCGCGCTCGCCGCGGCCGTCCCAGTTCACGCGGATCACGGTCTCGGGCGTCACGCCCGCGATGAGCGCCGGCCGGACGGCCTCGCTGTGGGCCCCCCACTCGCCGGCTGGACGGCCGCCCTCGCGCACGATCCGGCAGCCGGCCTTCTTCGCGCCGGCGATCACGTCGAGGTAGGTCTGCGCCTTGTGCACGATGAGCGGCGAGAGCACCTTCTCTTCCGCGGTGTCGCGGGGGTCCTCGGCCTTCCAGCGGTCCATCTCGGCCGCGATCCTCGGCAACAGCCTCTCGAGCGTCGCGGGCGAGGCCGCCACGCCGTGCAGGCTGGTGCACTTGTGGCTGCCGAAGCCGCACTTCGCGTAGGTGAGGCGCGCGGCGATGCGCTCGAGCTCGCCGTCCGCGTAGCCGTCGTCGACGAAGGCCCAGTTGCAGCCGCCCCCCTCGAAGCGGACGCGGTTCAGGCCACGGCCCTCCTGGATCTTGCGGGCGGTCTCGGCGGAGCCCGTCACCGAAACGACCTTGATGCGCGGATCGGTCGCCAGCGAGGCGACCCCGCCTCCGAACCCTTCGACCTTCTGGAAGGCGGCGGGGTCGGCGCCGGCGGCGAGGAGCAGCTTGGCGAGCGTCGTGTTGGTCGCGGCGGCGAACGGATGACCCTTGAAGACGAAGGGGCAGCCGGACAGGTACGCCCCCGCGATCTGGATGCCGGGAATGCCGTAGATGAAGTTCATCGGCGTGATGACCACGGCGGGCCCGGCGGGGAGCCAGGCGTCCCGCCAGTAGACCTGGCCCGGCACCATGGGCGGAACGAGCTCGCCGCGCAGCGCGGTCTCGGCCGAGCCCCCCAGGTGATCCACGGCGCGCTTCGCTTCCCAGAAGTCCTTCTGGGCCTCGAGGTGCGTCTTGGGGATCTGCTCGCGGATTTCACGCAGGCAATCGCTCTCGAAGTGGTGCAGCAGTCGCGAGAGGTTGGCGAGGACCCACTTGCGGTAGCCCAGCGCCTCCTCGGCCCACGCGAGGCTCCTCCAGGCGCGGTCGGCCGCGGCCACCGCGCGGCCGCAGTCGTCGGCCGTCGAGGCGGCGACCTCGAAGAGGGTCACCCGGGAATCCGCGGGCGACTTGAGCGGGGCGTACTCGCCCTTCGCCGGCGCGCGCCACTCGCCGTCGATGAAGTCGTGAAAGCGGGGAACCGCGTCTCCGGGCCGGCGCGGGAGCTTGCCGTAGCCGAAGAGGTACGGCCGCAGGGCTTCGCACTCCTCGTCCGAGATGTTCCTGGCGAAGAGCCCCCAGGCCTGACGCCGCTGCGGGTAGGTCGCGGCGACGGGGTCCGGTCCCAGGCCGCCGGCCTCGTCGAACGTGCGCAGGTTCCGCTGCCAGAGAGCGACGTGTCCTGCCTCGAGCGTCATCTACGCCTCCTGCGTGTCGTGGAAGTGGCCATAGTCGATCTGGAAGCGGTTGTCGGGGAGCTGCTTCATCACGTCGACGAAGCGGCGGTTCCAGAGGATCTCGTCCCACTGGTACGAGTGCCGCGCATGGATGGTCTGCGAGAAGGTCTCGTCGATCCCCGTGATGAGCACGATCAATTGCGCCCGCTGGGCGTGGAGCGACTCGGCGGTCGCGCCGAAGAGCGGGCTGTCTTCGGTGACGGGGTGAATCGCGGTCCACGTCAGCGAGAAGGAGGTGGCCCAGTTTCGCGCCAGGCGCAGCTCGTGGAAGCGCCGCACGTCTTCGCCCTCGGCGGTGCGCTCGGCGCGGGCGAGGACGGCCCGCAGGCCCACGTCGACGATCTGGTTCTGCCGCTCGTTGGCCATGCGGAACATGAGCGACGGGCTGCCGTCGCGTACGGTGACGACCGCGACGCGGCTGAAGAGCACGCGCGCGGTGGGTCGGGAGAGCTTCGCGAAGACGAGGCCAGTGGTCACCGAGAAGCCGAGCAGTCCCATGAAGGCCTCGGCCGCGACGAGCGCGTTCGCGGCGGCGCTCACCGGGACCATCTTGCCGTAGCCGATGGTGGCCATCGTCTGGACGCTGAAGAAGAAGGCGTCCTCGAACGAGCCTGGACGGGCGCCCTCGATGCCGCCGCCGATCGCGAGGTAGAGGAGCGCGAAGCCGGCGTTGGCGGCGAGGTAGAGGATGACCACGAGGGCGAAGGTGCTCGGCCACGAGGTGGTGAGCCAGACGTGGTAGAGGTCGCGGAAAGGGTTCGGGCTGGGCGCACCGAGTCGCACGATGCGGCGGCGCTCGTCCGCCACCGTCGTCGGGAGCCGTCCGTCCTTCGCCGGAGCCGTCGGGGCGACTTCTGCCACGGCGCGCGGAATAGCACCCGCCGGCCGGACCCGTCCAGCGCCGGCGACGCTCCGGCGTTGACCGGCGCCCGGGGCGGCGGTAGGGAGCAGCCCATGGCTCATCCCACCTTGGTCCATTACGAAGTCCAGCGCGGCGTCGCGATCCTCACCCTCGATCACGCGCCGGCCAACACCTACAGCCACGAGATGATGCGGCAGCTCGACGAGGCGATCCTCAAGGCGCGCTTCGATCCCGAGGTGCACGTGCTCTTGCTCACCGGGAGGGGCGACAAGTTCTTCTGCGCCGGCGCCGACATCGCGATGCTCACGGAGGTCACGCCGCACTTCAAGTACCACTTCTGCCTGCATGCGAACGAGACGCTCCTGCGTCTCGAGCAGACCCCGAAGCTCGTCATTGCCGCGCTCAACGGGCACACGGTGGGCGGGGGCCTCGAGATCGCCCTCGCGGCGGATCTGAGGATCGCGCGCAAGGGCGGCGGCAAGATTGGTCTGCCGGAGGTGGCGCTCGGCGTGCTCCCCGGAACCGGAGGCACGCAGCGGCTCGCGCGGCTGGTGGGGCGCGCCCGCGCCATCGAGCTGATGGTGCAGGGGAAGAACCTCTCGTTCGAGGAGGGCCTCGCGGCCGGGCTCGTGAGCCAGATCCTCCCGTCCGAGGGCTTCGCCGAGGCCGCCCTGGAGCAGGCAGCGCAATTCTGTCCCCCGGCCAAGGCGGCGAAGGCCGTCGGGCACATCAAGCGCGCCGTCCAGTCCGGCCTGGAGATGGGGCTCGAGCAGGGGCTGGCGCTCGAGCGCGAGCTGCAGCAGCAACTCTTCGAGAGCGCCGACGCCAGGGAGGGGCTCGCGGCGTACCTGGAAAAGCGCCCGCCCCGCTTTTCGGGGACGTAGCGCTCGCCTGCCCGCTTATTTGGCGGGAGCGCGGAGCCCGGCTATGCTCTCGGCACCATGAGCCCGGGGAGCCTGTCCGCCGCCGACGAAGAACGCCTGCGAGAGGCGATGCGCGAGGCCGCGCAGCTCGGTGCCTCCCTGCTCACCGCGGCGGGCGTGCCAGAGCTCTTGAGACTCGCGGCGTCTGCGGGCGCGGTGCTCGGGGGGGGCGCCGGGGTCGTGCTTTCCTGTGAGCCGGGCGATGCCATCCTCCGCGTCGAGGAGGGCGAGGGGCTCGAGCGGAAGGTCGCCTCGGCGTTCCGCTTCGAGGCGTCCTCCGGCTTCGCGAACGAGGTGTGGGAACGCACGCTGCGTGGCGAAGATCCGCTCGCGCTCCGGCAGGCGCTGCAAGGGGAGCTCGGCTTCCGGGCCCCGGTGCTGCAGCCGCTCGGCTCCCCGGGTGCGCTGCGCGGCATCTGGGCCGCCGACGTACGCGCGGTCGGCCCGCTGGCCGAGCTGCTGTCGGCTTCGCTGCGACAGTTCGGTGTCGCCGTCGCGGCGGCGTTCGCGGCCGTCGAAGCGCGCGGCCCCGGCCGCAGCGGCATGACCGACGCGCTGACCGGCCTGTTCGATCGACGGTTCGCCGAGGGGCACCTGCGCCGCGAGCTGGCGCGGGCCAAACGCTACCGCGAGCCTCTCTCGCTCGTTCTCATCGACATGGACGCGTTCGACGAGGTCAACGAGCGGCACGGCTACGCCTGCGGCGATCGCGTGCTCAAGCAGATCGCGAAGCTGCTCGTGGGGTATCCCAACGCGAGCCGCGAGCTTGCCGGGCTCGCGCTCTGCTTCCGCGAGACCGACGTGGCGGCGCGCTGGGGCGCGGATTCCTTCCTGGTCCTGCTGCCCGCCACGCCCCAGGCCGGCGCGCACCACGCCGCCGAGCGATTCCTGGCCGGGTTGCGGACGAGCCGCTTCACGGCGACCGCCGGCGGGCCGCAGATCGCCAGCGTCACCGCGACCGCGGCCGTCGTCACCTTCCCGGACGACGGGACGACGGCCGAGCTCCTGGTGGAGATGGCCGAGTCGCTGGTGGCCTCCGCGGCTGCCACGGGCGGCGACAAGGTGGTCGTGCCGGCGCCCTCCGCGACGCCGAAACGCGCCTCGCGATGAGCCTGCCTCCCAAGCCGGCGCGCGACAGCGCGGTCGACATGGCCGAGCTCGTGCTGCCGCAGGACGCGAACCCGCGGGGCACCGCCTTCGGCGGCAGGATAGTCCAGTGGATCGACCTCTGCGCGGGCATGGCCGCGGCCCGCCACACCCGGCGGCCCGTGGTCACCGCCTCGATGGACGATCTGCACTTTCATGCGCCGCTCAAGATCGGCTACCAGGCGCTGCTGGGGGCCCGCATCACCGGCGTCTTCCACACCTCGATGGAGATCTACGTGCGGGTCATGGCCGAGAACCCGCTGACCGGCGAGCGCACCCTCTGCACCGACGCCTACCTCACTTTCGTGGCGCTCGACGACGCCGGGCGGCCCTGCGAGGTGCCGCCGCTGCAGCTCGAGACGCCCGAGGAGCACGAGGCCTTCCGGCGCGCCCAGGAGCGGCGGGAGCAGCGCTTGCAGCGATCGTCCTCGAAGCGAAGCTGACGTCGATTCCCAGCCGCGCTGCCTCGGCCTCCGTGTTCACGTTGTCGAGGTAGCGCGTCGTCCGTCCTGCCGCGATCGGGATTCTCCTCGCCGTGACGAGCGAGAGGAGCTCGCCGAAGGAGGCGCCGCCCCGTTCCAGCCGCCGCCGGAAGATCGGCCCGCAGCGGAAGGAATAGAAGGCGTAGAGCGGCTCGAGCCGCCCCTCGCGCACGTAGCAGATGGCGTCGGCATCCCCCATCCGGGCGAACAGGGAACGCGCCGTGGCCAGGAGCGGCGCCGGCATGTCCACGCCGAGGGCGAAGACCCAGGGAAGGCGGGTCGCTTCGAGCGCGGCCAGGAGTGCCCCCGGTGCGCCGCGGCCGTCCGGCGCGTCGGGCAGCTGCCGCACGTCGACGTCGAAGCGGTGCGGGCCCGGCAGCAGGACGACCTCGCTGCACAGCCCGCCGAGAAAGCGCAGGCCGCGAGAGAGCAGCGTCTCACCCCGGTAGCGGAGCTCGGCTTTGAGCGTCCCGCCGAGGCGCAGGCCGAGCCCGCCGGCGAGCAAGGCGCCCGTGACGGGCAGGGTCGACGTGCGGCCGCTCGACGCCTCGACGAGAGGCCGCATCGGCTCACCGGGCCGTGAGGTCCAGGCAGCCGTAGATCGGCGGCAGCTGGATGCCCGCGTTGCGACCGCGGAAGTAGCGACGCTCGAGCTCCGCGGTCTCGGCGCGGTCGACGACTTCGAAACCGTGCTGCGCGAAGAACGGGACGACTTCGTCGGGCCGGAAGCGGTTCAGCACGGGCTCTCCGAGCGCGCCCAGGAACGCCAGGGCCGCCGCCAGCAGGGGGCCGTGCAGGGCCGGGACGTCGAGCAGGTAGTCGAGCATCAGACCGCCGCCGGGGGCCAGCAAGCCGCGGATGGCGTCGAGCACCCCCGCGCCATGCTCGCGCGACAGGTAGTAGATCACGCCCTCCCAGATGAAGGCGCTTCGCTTGGCCGGGTCGAAGCCAGCCTTGCGCAGCGCGGGGCCGAAGGGTTCGGCCGCCAGATCCAGGGCGAGGTAGCGCACGCCCGGCGCCGGCGGCCGCATCGCGAGCTTGCGCGCCTGGGTCGAGGGGAAGTCGACCTCGAAGACCGTCACGCCGCCGAGATCGCCGGCGAGCCGCTCGGCGCGGCTGTCGAAACCCGCGCCGAGCAGGACCAGCTGATCGAGCCCCTGGTCGAGACGCCGCAAGAGTGCCTGATCGAGGAAGGCCACGCGCGCGGGCACGTACAGGCCCCCGCCCGTGAAGGGCGAGAGGCGCAAGACCCGCTGGGCGATGGCGTGGGCCGCCGGAACGCGGGCCGCATGCACCCAGGCGCGCAAGAGGGGGTTCAGGTAGGAGAGCGCGATGGGGTCGTCGCAGATCTTGTCCTCGGGCGCGTCGAGCGTGGCGTAAGCGCGGGTCAGCGCCACCCACTCGGCGGTCCGGCTGGGGCGTCCGGTCTTCACGGGACGAGCACGATCTTCCCGAACTGCGCGCGATCCTCGAGCAGGTGATGCGCGTCGGCGGCCTTCTCGAGGGGCAGGACCCGATCGAGCACCGGCCTGAGGCGCCCGCTGTCGACGTGCGCGAGGATGTCGAACAGCGCGCCCTTGCTCCCCATCGTCGATCCGAGGAGCGAGTACTGCTTCGCGAACAGGTGGCGCAGATCGACGCGCGCGTCGTGACCGGTGGTCGCGCCGCACGTGACCAGACGCCCACCCGGCGCCAGCGCGACGAGGCTGCCGCTCCAGGTCTTCTCGCCGACGTGCTCGAACACCACGTCCACTCCGCGCTTGCCCGTGAGCGCCCGCGCGGCCTTGGCGAAGTCCTCCTTCTCGTAGTTCAGGATCTCGTCGGCTCCGAGGGAACGGGCGCGCGCGAGCTTGTCGTCGCTGCCTGCGGTCGCGAGCACCCGGGCACCCAGGAGCTTGCCGATCTGCACGGCGGCCGCGCCGACGCCGCTGCCCGCGGCCTGCACCAGCAACGTCTCGCCTGGGCGAAGGGCGGCGCGCTCGACCAGCATCTGCCACGCGGTCAAGAAAGTGAGGGGGATGCAGGCGGCCTCCTCGAAGGAGAGCTTCGCGGGCTTCGGGCAGAGGTTCTGCGCGGGGACGTCGAGAAGCTCGCCGTAGCCGCCGCTCACGTGTTCGCCGAGGATGGCGTACGCGCGGCAGAAGTTGTCGCGCCCCGAGAGGCACTCGCGGCAGCGGCCGCAGGAGAGCCCAGGGTTGACGACGATCGCACTGCCCGCCTCCACGCCTTGCACGTCGCTGCCCACTTCCTCCACCACACCAGCAACGTCGCTGCCGAGCCGGTGGGGAAAGGCAACCTTCAAGCCCGGCAGACCCCCGCGCACCCAGAGGTCGAGGTGGTTGAGCGCCACGGCCTTCACCCGCACGCGCACGAGCGATGGCCGCAGCGCCGGGAGCGAAAGATCGCGGAGCTGGAGGACCTCGCCGCCTCCGTGGCGCTCGATGACGACGGCTTTCATGGGGCTTCCGAGCCGGCAGCTTACACTCTCTCAGCGGAGGCCGGGAATCCCCGCGCCATAGTGCCGGCGTTCGAAGGCCAGACGGCGTTCGAGATCCTGGCGCTGGACGTCTTCCGCGGGTGGGCGCCCCAGGGCTTGCAGCTTCGCGAGCTGGACGGCGGCATCGCCATAGCGACCCAGGTCGATGTCCCAGCCGGCGCTCCGGCGCAGCGCTTCCGCGGTGGCGTCCGGCGAAAGGCTGCCGAGCGCCAGCGCTCGCGACAGATAGTCCAGGGCGACGCCGAGTTCCCCGTCCTGTCCGAGGCGGAGGCCCGCAAGGTAGGCGGCGGGCGCGAAGGTAGGGTGAGCCTGCCAGACGTCCAGGACGCCCGCGAAGGTCGCCTCAGCGTCGCCCCGCGGATCGAGGTACGCCGCGATCGCTCGCGACGCCTCGGCCGGAAGCGACAGCGACGCGACGAGGATCTGCACCGCGCGGTGCGTCGGCTGATCGATGGGAGCCGAGAGGACCTGCTGGTAGTTGAAGTTCGCGAGCTGTGCCTGTCCACGCGCCAGCGCGTCGTTGCCCCAGGCGAGGCGAACGCGGGCCCCGATGACGGGATCGAGGTTGGGCGAAGCCAGCAGCTTCTGCACGGTCTCCGCGGCGGCGGGAAGACCGGCCGCGCTCTGCGCGTTCCAGAGCGCCTCTAGGATCGCGGGGTCGCCGGGGTCGATGGCGCTGCAACGTTCCAGGATTCGTGCCTGGAGCGAGGGTTGACCGGCCGCGCTTGCAACGGCCGCGCGGAGCTCGGCCATCTCGCGCGCGCACGGGCGGGCAAAGACCGAGCCTCGGCGGAAGCGATTCTGCGCCGCACCACGCGCTTCGGCTTCGAGCGGCACGGCGTCGACGTAACGCTCCCAGTCGGTCGCGAGCCGATCGAGCGGTTCGCCATAGGCGGCGAGGAAGTCGCCGTCGCGGTAGAGGCGAGCGAGCCTCACGGGGCCGCTGCGGTCGAGGAGCCACCGCAGGAAGGAGCCGGCCAGCGTGTAGGCGCGTCCCTGCGCCTGCGACAGGAAGCCGGCTGGGCCGACGATCGTGCGGATGTCCGGCGCGAGCTTCGCCTCCCGCATGGCGCGGCTCCACTGGTGCAACGTCAGCTCGTCGGCAGGCCAGTCGACGGCCATGGCGAGTCCCTCGACGATGCCCGCTTGCACGTCCAGCCCGCCGAAGCGGGCACAGACTCCGAAGGGTGCCCGGCCGAGAGGCGCCGCCAGCGCGTGGACCAACTCGTGCCGAAGCACCTCCCGCCCCTCCGGATCCGCGTGTGTGTGAATCTGCCGGAGCCAGGGCTTGGTGAAGTGCGTGGTCGACGCGCCGGTCAGGCGGCCCTTCTCTGCCGCGTTCCGATAGAAGAAGACGTCGATCGGGGGCTCGGCGGGCAACTTCAGAGCGGTCGAGATTTCCTCCACATCCAGCTCCGCCGTCCGCTCCAGCCGGTCCACCTCCGGCAAAGGCAGCTCGGCGGGATAGTGAAGAACGAGGTGCGCGGTGACGCGCAGGCCGCCCAGCGCTCGATCGATGTCCGAGACCCCGGTGACGGCGCCGAAGCGGTGCTCTTCGAGGACGCCAATCCCGAAGACCGCGGCCAGGACCACGAGGCTCACCAGCCGGCGCAGCGGCCGTCGCGCTTCGAGACAAGCGAGCGCCACGATGACCGCGGCGGAGGCCACGACCGTCAGCCCACGGAAGATCCACAGCGCCGGCGGGGGCGCCAGAAGCTCGTCGTACAGTGGGCCGGGGAACCACCCCAGCAGGTGACTGTAAGCGAAGGCTTGGGGCCCTGCGTAGAGCGGCCAGACCGAGACGCCGAGGTTGCCGAAGAGGATCGCGAGGTAGGCGAGGCCCGCCGCCCAGGCTCGGCGGAAGAACACCCCGCACAGGCTGCCGAGCGCGCAGGCCAGAAGAGCCGACGGAAGGGGGAGGAGCAGCACGAAGGGGAGGCCGGGCAGCGGGCTGCAGCGCCGGGCCGCCAGATCGATCGCCGTCGTGACGAGCACACCCGCGCAGACTCCCGATGCGGTGAGCAGGCCTGCCGAGAGCGCGGCTCGCGAGGGCCACTGCCGCCCTGCGGGCGTGCGGACGGCGGCGATCCCCGCGGCGCCGCCGAGCACGGCGACCAGGATCGTGAAGGCCTCGGCCAGCTCGTAGCCGGGAACGCTCAGGAGGGGGAGCGCTCCGGCGGCGAAGCCCGCCGCAACCAGCAGCACGAGTATCGCGCGAGTGAGGCGACCTGAGGCGGCGGCTCGGAGCGGGCTCATGGCGAAGTCGAAAACTGGGCGCCGGGAAGCTCCATGCTATACTCGGTCGAGGAGGTTCGCGCGCGCGTGGATGCGTCGTTCAAGGGTCCCGAAAAGCGCTCGGCGCCGCGAGCCCCCATCGAGCTCAAGGTCGACTACAAGCGGCTGAACAGCTTCTTCGCCGACTACACGAAGAACATCAGCCGCGGCGGGACGTTCATCGGCACGCAGCACCCGCTGCCCGTGGGGACGTCCTTCCGCTTCGAGATCTCGAGCCCGGGGCTGCCCGCCCCTTTCCGCTTGCTCGGCGAGGTGAGCTGGATCCGCGCCGAGGGGCCGCAGCCCGGGATGGGCATTCGCTTCGTGTTCGCGGACGACGCCGAACGGCGGGATCTGGAGTCCGTCGTCGAGAAGCTGATGATCGAGCACCTGGGGCCCGTGCTCTACAAGAAGCTGCTCGAGCGCTGATTCCTTCACCGCGCGGGCGGGATCCCGTGCAGCTCGAGCCTGTCGCCCGTCTGCCAGCCGTGTGCGAAGGCGGTTCCACCCGCCACCTCGAGGACGTACTGGGAGGGTGCCGCGACGCGTCGCGAGATCAAGGTGAGCGGCGCGGCGTTCTCCACGATTCCCGCGATGCGCAGATCTGCGCCGACGAAGATCATGTCGAGCGGGACGAGGGTGTTCTTCATCCAGAAGGAATGAACCGAGCTCGCCGGAAAGGCGAAGAGCATGCCGGAACCGGAGGGGACTTGCCTGCGGAACATGAGGCCCACTTCGCGGCTGTGGTCGTCGGCGGCCACCTCGACGGTCAGGGGCGTCGAGCCGGCCCTGGACACGATCACCACCTCGCCGACCGGGAGGCCGGTCTGGGGTCCGCTCGGTTCGCCGGACCGGTCGTCGGGCGGGCTGGAGAGGGCCACGCGCTGGCATCCGAGCAACACGGCCGCAAAGAAGACGGCTTTCATGGACGGGCTTCTACCTCGAATCGGCGGCTCCTGGTAGTCTGCGTTCCGGATGGCCGCCGACCCGAAGCCCGACGTGGTGAAGTTGCCCCTCGCGCTGCGCGAGATCCTCGCGGAGATCCACGACGAATCGTTCCGCGACAGCCTGGAACGCGTCTTCGATGCGGCGGCCGGCGCCATCAAGAACCTGCGCAACTTCGAGCTCATCCGCTACGAAGGCAAGTCGGCCGAAGCCGCGGCGGACCTCCAGCTCTTCGAAGAGGTCGCGCCCGTGCTCATGGCGACCGTCAACGAGATCAACACGCTGGTGCAGGCGGTCGAGAGCGGTTTTCCCGCAGGCCACAAGGTGCCCGGCGGAGTGGCCGGCGAGGCGGAGCGGGCGGCCCGCTCGATCGAGATCCTGCGCGAGCGGACGGGGGGCTTCCGGGCCGACGTCCTCCGACTCGGCGCGCAGCTCCGGACGCCCCAGGCGGTGGCCGATCGCTGGAACCTGCTGGGCAATCTACAATCCGCACGCGGCCGGCTCCGCTTCGGCATCGGTGAGATGGTCACCGACGTCGCCAACGTTTTCGCCGAGGTACCGCGAGCCGAGGTGGTTCCGGAGTACGAGCTGGACGTCGAGCACGCGCTGCTCTTGCGGCGCACGCTGGCGAAGCTGACCGCCGGGATCCGCGGCCACCACGGGCGCCTGAAGGGCGCGAAGGGCCCCGAGATCCCTGCGCTGGTCGAGAAGCTGACGGATCTCCTCGATCGCCTGACGAAGACGCAGACGTGGTTCGAGCTGCGGGCGCCTGACAAGCGCGAGTTCATCCGCTTCCGTGAGCAGATTGCCTCGCTGGGGGCCCGCGGCTGTCCTCCCGACGAAACACGAAAAGCGGTCGAGGGTTTCACCCGCTTTCTGGAGCTGCTGTGCTCGATCGTGAGCCAGCGGGATCTGCTCCGCAGCCACGACCGGGCCTGCCTGGCCGAGATCACCGCGACGCTGGAACGAGCCGAGGCGCAGCTCCCTGCTTCGGTGGCTGCCGCGCGCGAGGTGGTGGGAGAAGCGCTCGAGCTCTGCGATCAGCTGACCGGCCGTGACGACGAGCTGGATCGCTACCTGACTCACCTGCGGGCGGCGCCGGAGTTGCCCCCGGCGGACTGCATCGTCGCCCTGCGCGAGCACGCCCTGCGTCTGCTCAGTCAGGGCTGAAGGTCGCCCTCAGCAACCCCCGTCCGGGGAGGGCGTCGCGCAGTAGGTGGCGTTCGGACCGCCCAGGTATTGATCCAGCAGCGCCTCGCCGCCGTCCTCGGCCTCGATCTCCTTGACGAAGTTCGGATCGATGGTGAGGGAACGGCAGACGAGCCCCGTGTGGGCCGTGTCGCAATCCTGCGAGGGGCCGCACGCAACGCCCTGGGAATCGGGCGTGCAGAGGTTGCTGCAGATGCCGTAGCCCCCGTCCAGCGTCGAGCCGGCGGGGCGGACGCAGACGAGGTTCTCGCAGGTCGCGGACCCCAGATACAGGTAGTCGTCGTCCCCTCCACCGTCGGTCGCCAGCAAGGCGCCGCCCCCGTCGCCGCCGTCGGGGACGGGCGCGAGCAGACCGCAGGGCGTTCCGAGGTCCGACGGCAGGCTACACGATGCGGCGGCGAGGGAGAGCCAGAGGGCGCCGAACCCGCAGGTCGAGAGGGAGCGCATGAGGCTTCCTTTCTACCAGAAACCGCCGCGGTCGCCCAACTTCATGCCGCCGCGTCGGACTCGGGCGCGATGGGCAGGGTGAAGCTGAAGGTGCTGCCCTGGCCGGGGGCGGACTCCACTCTGGGCTCGGCGCCGTGGAGCTCGGCGATGCGGCGCACGAGGGACAGACCCAGACCGGCCCCGCCCGTGCTGCGCGTCCGGGACGCGTCCGGCCGGTAGAATGGCTCGAAGAGACGAGGCAGCTCTTCCGCGGGCAGGCCGGGCCCATGGTCGCGCACGAAGATGCGGACGCGCTCGCCCTCGCGTGTCGCGCCCAGCGCGACGGCGGTGCCCGGCGGCGTGTGCTTGCGCGCATTGTCCAGGAGGTTCCCCAGGGCGTGCGCGCAGAGCTCGCCGTCGGCGGTGACGTCGGGCAGGTCGTCGGCCAGCTCGAGGGAGAGGCGATCGGCGGCAAGGCCCCCCGCCAGCGCGCGCCGTCGAGCCTGGCCGAGGAGGTCGCGGAGGGACAGCCGTGCCGGCCGCACCGATTCCGGCCGCAGCTCGAGGCGCGACGTCGCGAGCACGTCGTCCACGAGGCGCGACAGCTCGGCGATGTCCTGGGCGATCTCGTCGAGTGGGCCGTCGGGCCTCTCCTGCCCACGCGCGAGCTCGAGGGCGACCTGGATGCGCGCGAGCGGCGAGCGCAGCTCGTGACTCACGTTGGCGAGCAGCTCGCGCTGCGTGTGCAGGAGCGCCGAGAGGCGCTCGGCCATCTCGTTCATGGCCGAGGCGAGGCGCGCGATCTCGTCGCGGCCCCGCACCTCCGCGCGATGGGCGAAGTCGCCTGCGCCGAAGCGGCGCGCCGAGCGGGTGAGCTCCTCGAGCGGCCGGGTCACCGAGCGCGCGGCCGGGGCCATGAGCAGCGCGACCAGCACCAGCAGGAGCGCGAACGATCCCGCGGCGCGCCAGAGGCTCGCCGGCTCGAGGCGGAAGCGAAGCGAGCCCTGCAGATAGCCGGCCAGGGCTCCGTCCCGCTCGATGGGGACCAGCACCCAGTGGCCCTGGTGGCGTTTCCAGCCGACGGCGGAGCCGCTGTGCGCGGCGTCGGCGAATTCCTGGGCCGAGGGGGTCGGCAGCGGCTCCCCCACCGAATCGAGCGCTTGCTGGTCGGCGCCGAAGATCGCGAGGCGGGCATCCAGCGGATCGGCAAGCCGCTCCAGCACGTCGTGCCGCTTCGCCGTGTCGCCGAGCACCGGCCCGAGCTCTGCCGCGCCGATCTTGCCGACCCCTGCGCCCACGCGGGCGAGCTCCTCGCGGAAGGCCCGCATGCGCGTGGCGCTCGTCCCGGCGAAGACGATGCCCGTACAGAGCAGCACGACGAGGAGCGTGTGGACGTAGAAGCGACGGAAGAGCGTCGGCGACGAATGGTGCCCGCGCGCGCGGCCATGCACGCTAGGGCTCGCCTTCGGCCGCGAGCAGGTAGCCGACGCCCCGCACGGTCTTGATGAGCTTCGGCGCGCGGGGGCTGTCACCGAGCTTCTGGCGAAGCCTCGAGATGTGGACGTCGATGCTGCGATCGAAGCTCTCGAACTCCTCGCCCTTGAGGCGATCGAGGATGCGCTCCCGGGACAGGACGCGGCCCGCTTCCAGCATGAGGAGTCGGAGGAGCTCGAACTCGTAGCTGGTCAACCGCACGGGTGCGCCGGCGAGCGTCACTTCCCGCGTGCGCGGATCCAGCGCCAGGCCGCCTCGCTCGAGGCGAGCCTCGCCCTCGCGATCGGGGTGCGCCCGCCGAAGCACCGCCCGCAGGCGAGCCAGCAGCTCGCGGGGGCTGAAGGGCTTGGCGACGTAGTCGTCCGCGCCGAGCTCGAGGCCCACCACCCGATCGGCCTCCTCGCCGCGGGCCGTCAGCATGACGACCGGGAGTGACTGGCCCGCCTCCCTCAGCCGCCGGCAGACGGTGAGGCCGTCCATGCCCGGCAGCATCAAGTCCAGCAGGACTGCGTCGTAACCGCCGGTCGACGCCATCGCCAGGCCGCGAGGGCCGTCCGGGGCGTGGCTCACGGAGAACCCTTGTCCCCCGAGATACTCCGTGAGCAATCGGGCCAGCTTCTGATCGTCGTCGATGAGGAGAACCCTGGCCTGTGGGGGCATCGACGCGGATTCTACCGCGAGAGCAGCTCCCATGCCGTCTTTGGAGCCGGCGGGGCTCTCGCCTGCGCCGGCTCCGAGCCGGGTCATTCCCCGCAATCGCTGGCCTGCAACCGGTCCTGCACCATCGTCGCGAGCTGCTGGCGCTGTGCCGGCGTCAGCAAGTCGTGCAGATCGAGGACGGTCTGCCGGAGGTCCTGGTGGATCTGCTCCATCGACTGGCGCTGCGCGGCGAAGGCCTGATCGAGGACGGTCGCGTCGAGCTGATCCTGACCGAACTGGTCGGCGAGCTTCGCGAACGAAGCGCGGTGCGCCTGGCGCAGCGCCTTGAGATCGGCGATCAGCTTGTCTTCCATCCCCGAGATCTTCTGCCGCTGGTCCGCGGTCGCTTGCAGCTTGTCCTCGGCCTCCTCGACGTGCGCGTCGACGATTCGCTTCATGAACTTCTGTCCGTGGCAGCCGAAGTGGCCCCATCCAAACCCGGCCAGGCCCACCACCGCACCCGACAACGCGAGCGCCAGCGCCGAGAGCTTCAGGCCCGTCACCCAAGCATTCTTCATGTCTTGCTCCTGTGTGCGTGCAGAGGCGAATCCTCCGCGTTCGATCCGGAGCCTAAGGGGCGCGCGTCAACCCGCTCTTTCCCGCGGGTAAAGCTCTGTAAAGAAAAAGGGCCCCGGCGTCGTCGCCGGAGCCCTTCTCGTCTTGCCCTTTGCGGAGCGTCTACCCGCGCTTGATGAGCGCGTGGTGGGGCATGTTCTTGTTCTTCCCCGAATTGGCGATCTCGTCGTCGATGACCTGCTTGAAGCGATCGAAGGGCTGGGCGCCGACGACGTTGACGCCATCGATGAAGAAGTTGGGGGTGCCGCCGGCGCCGACCTGGCGGGCCTGATCCGCGTCCGCCTTGATCTCCGCCTCGACCTCGGAGGAG
>DATJNL010000339.1:0-4982 GCA_035508175.1 Myxococcales bacterium | reverse complement strand
AGCCGATAGACGACGGCCCAGCCACCCGGCCGCGCGCGCAGGCTCCATGAGCCTTCGTACAGATCGAAGTCCCGGTGGAGGATGTCGTGGAAGTCGATCTCCGTCTCGGGCTCCTCGTGCACGTGCAGCAGCACGCGGAAGGGCTCGAGCGCGAGCAGCCCCTTGCCGGCTCCGTCCTGCTCCAGCAGCACCTCGTGGCCGAGGCGGCGCTTCACCTCGCTCTCCCGTAGGCTCGAGATGAAGTGACCCAGATGGTCGTAGTCGCTGAGCACGCTCCAGACCATCTGGCCCGAGATGCGGGGGTCCAGCCCGAAGGACCCTTGCACCTCGTAGATTCCCCCGTCCAGGCACTGCTCCTGGACCGACACGGCGCCGGAGACGGCCGCGGGGCCCTGGGGCACGAAGGCCCCAGAGCCCAGCAGAAGCAGCGCCACCGCGAGAGGGTTGGCCACGGCCGCTCTCCCTAGAACTGCGCCTGGAGCATCAGGCGAGCCTGCGGCACGTTCTGGCGGCTGACCGAGCCGCCCGTCTTCGCGGCGAGGACGGTGGACTGATCCTGCAGCTCCGTCCCGACGTAGTCGCCGACCCCGGGCTCCTCGAAGACCGGCGTGTTGATCAGGATGGGGAAGTCCACGATGGCCTTGAGGCGGTCGCCCATCACGCGCCAGGTGAAGCTGGGCACGATCTCGTGGATGGGCGCCGTGCCGGTGATGGTTTGCCCCGTGTAGGCGAAGTCGATGCTGGGACCGAGCACGTCGTACTTGAGGGCCACCACGAACGGATCGTGGAGGACCGCCGTCTGGAGGCGCAGCCCCCAGATGCTGAGGTCGCCGTAGCCGTTGGAGTAGCCGGCGAAGTCGAGCTGGCCTTCCGCCTCGAACGCCCAGTCGTTGCCGAGCGCCGTCCGCACCGCGGCGTCGCCTCCGACCTGGTAGTAGTCGCCCTGGCTGAAGTTGCCCACGCCGCCCGCGGCGATGAACGGGTTCCAGTCGCTGTCGATGACGATCGACTTGTCCACCTGCTTCACGTTCAGGATGGTGGAGTGGCCGAGCGTCGAGTCCCGCGTGTAGAGGGCATTGACGGAGATCTCGTACTTCGTGCCCTCGTTCATGGGCTGGCTCTCACGCAGGTAGAACGGGTTGTCGTCCATGTTGCCGACGCCGACCCTCAGTACCAGCTCTGGGATGCCGAGCGTCTGCGGGAGGTAGTGATCCGGGGGTACGTCGCGACCGCCGCCGGTGAACACGCCGCCCACGATGCTGACGGGCCCGGGGTGCGACACGATGGCGAGGCCGACGTCGCGACCCACGACGAAGCCGATGTTGTTCATCGAGACGTCGGCGAAGTCGGAGAAGCCCGGGTCGGTGAGCTGCTCCCGGCCGTACGGCACCAGGAACTGGCCGACCTTCAGGTAGGTGGTGGCCTTCGAATCGAGCGGGATGTTCGCCGCCATGTCGAGCAGGCCAATCGCCACACCGGAGCTGGTGGTGAGGTCGGCGCCGCCCATGGCGAGCTGGAAGTTGAAGGAATAGCGGTCGTAGTTGCCGTCCATGCGCAGCCGCGCCTGCGGGAGGAAGAGGTACATGCGGCCATCGGCGCGAATCGGTTCGTTGACGTACTGGGCGAGCCCGAGGGCCTGTGCCATGGCTCCGATGTCGAGGCTGTACTTGTCGGCCTTGAGGACGTTGAAGTCGACGTCGGAATAGGGATCGGGAACGGGAGTGCCGTCTGCCCTGGCGGTAGCGCCGAAGAGCGCGAGGGCCAGGCCGGCGAAGATGAGGTGCGTGGTGCGCATGTGAGTTTCTCCTTGTCGAGCTGGGTTTGGGTGTTTTCCGCGCTCGCCAAACGCAAATTGCAAGGAGGCGGCCAAGGGCCAATCTCGTGTCGCAGCAAGGACTTGCGAACGTCCCCACGAAATCTGCGCGCACGGCGTGCGCGCCAGCGCAGATCGTGCGCCGGCGAAGAGAGGGGCTGGGATTGCTGAATCGGGGGTCGGGAACGCTCAGCCGCCGTCCACGCCCGCGTCCGCGTACGGCGCGTACCCCACCGCCCGCGAGGTCCCCGGCGGGAGCACCAGCGCCGGCAGCGGGGCCTGCTCGAAGTCGAAGTCGTTGCGGAGGTCGCCGAGCAGCCGCACGTTCTCGCGCACGGTGGGGCGCGGATCTGGCCGGCCGTCGTTCGAGGGATCCAGCCGCTGCCCGTTCAAGAAGATGTCCTCCACGAACTTCGCGTAGGCGTCGAAGCTCAGGACCTGGTGGTCCACGTAGCCCGCCTTCACCCACGGCGAGATCACCAGCGCCGGCACGCGCAGGCCGTAGCCGTTCTCGTCCACGATCGGCGGCGGCACGTGATCGTAGAAGCCGCCCCAGTCGTCCCACGCCAGGAAGATCGCCGTCTGCCCCCACTCGGGTCCCTGCATCACCGCGTTCACCAGCGTCGTCACGTAGGCCTGGCCCTCGCCCACCCCGTCCGGCGGGTGCTCGCTCACCTGGTTCGCGGGCACGACCCAGGACACCGCGGGCAGCGTGCCGTCCCTGGCGTCGAGCAGGAACTCGTCCACCCCCTGGACGACGTTGCCGAGCTCACCGTCCTCGGCCACGGTCACGAACCCGGGAAGCGGGTTCCAGATCGACACGGTCGTGCCCACCAGCGGCGTGGGCACGCAGGTCATCTCGCCGTCGTCGCAGTCGGGCTCGTTTCCCTGGCCCAGGTAGAACTTCCAGGAGACGCCCGCCTGGTGGAGGAGCCAGGTCAGGTCGGTCCAGGCGAACACGTCCGGCTTCGGCGCCTCGCCGATGCCGGGCGGCAGATCCTCGACCAGCTCGTAACCGCCGTTGTTCACGCAGCTGAAGGGATCGATCGACGTGCAGAGCGCCGACCAGAGCGAGACCAGGAACAGGTGCGCGGAGAAGCTCCAGTCCGCGTTGGGCTGGAACATCATGTCTTGCAGCACGTAGGCGCGAGCCCACGCCCAGTAGTTCGGGATCTCCTGCTCGGTGTGGTAGCCGATCGCGTCGTGGGCCCGCACGCCGGCCGAGATCGCTCCCTGGCAGGCGGCCGGATTGGTCTGCCCCTCGCAGTCGCCGATACCGTCGCCCACCTGCGCGATGTCCACCAGGAAGCCGTTCATCGCGCCGCCGTTGACGACGGCGATGGCATCCGCGCCGCCGTGCGGCCCGCCGGCGTTGTAGTTCATCGTGTCGTGAAACGGGCGCAGACAGTTCGCGAAGTCCCAGGCCCCGCCGTCCAGCAGGGGGAGGCAAACCGTGGGCACTCCGGCGTCGTCCATCGGGATGCCGTTCGCGCCGGGGAAGGTCCCGAAGTACGAATCGAACGAACGGTTCTCCTGCATGATCACGATGACGTGCTGGATCGGGTATCGGCCCGCGTCCACGCCGGCGTCCGTCCCGGCGTCTGGAGGCCCTGCGTCGAGGTCGCCCCCATCGCCCGCGTCCGACGGACCGGCGCCGCCGGCATCCACCGGTTCGACGCCCGCCGTACCACCACCCGTGCTTCCCGCTCCGCCGCCGGAGCTGCCGGATCCGGCCGCGTGCGGGCCGGTGCACGCCATCGACAACGCGCTGATCGCGCAGAGCGCCCGGAACCGGCCCACGCGGCGTCTCGGTTACCGACCGCCCGCCGCCGCGGTGCGCCCCGAGAGCAGCTCGAGCTTCGCCGTCAGCGCCGCCCGCACGTCGGCATCGGGGTGGGCCTGCGTGAGCTCCAGCGCGTGCCCGTACGCCTTGGCGGCCTCACGCGCCTCGCCCTCGCGCACGTAGGCGTCGCCGAGGTGCTCGAGGATGACCGGCTCGTCCGGCGCCTCCTGGCAGGCCCGCCGCAGCGTCGCCACCGCCAGACGCAGCCGACCCTCCTTGAAGTAGACCCAGCCGAGCGAGTCGGCGAACAGGCCATTCGAGGGCTCGAGCGCCATCGCGTCCTTCACCAGTCGCTCGGCCTCGTCCAGCTTCTGGCCGCGCTCGGCCAGCTCGAAGCCCACGAAGTTCATCGCGGCGGCGTTGTGTGGATCCAGCGCGAGGATGCGCCGCATCTCGGCCAGGGCGTCGTCCGTCCGCCCCGCGTGCGCGAGCTCGCTGCCCAGCGCGAAGAGCAGCTCCACGTCGCCCGGCCGCGCGCGCAGGGTCCGCCGCAGCAGGTCGATGGCCTGGTTGCGCCGGCCCTCGGTGGCGTAGGCGTCGGCCAGCGCGACCACCACGTCGGTGCCCGGCCCCTGCTCGTCGAGCACCCGCTCGAGCAGCGCGGTCGCGGCCGCCCCTTCGCCCCCCGCGCGGTAGACCTCCGCGAGCGAGACGAAGAGTGGCTCGGCGGTGGGCCGCAGCGCCAGGGCAGCGAGGAGCGCGGCCACGGCCTCGCGGTGATCGCCGGCCCGCTGCAGCGCCTCGCCCCGCTTCGCCTGGGCGTCCACGAAATCGTCGTCGGCGGGAGGCACCGCCGCGAGGTCCGCGGCTGCGTCGCGAGCGCGGCCGAGCTGCAGCTCGACCAGGCCGCGGTAGTAGCGCCAGCGCGGGTTGTCGGGATCCGCCGCCACCGCGCCGTCCAGCTGCTGGACGGCCTCGGGGAGCAGGTTCTCCTGCGCGTACGCCCGTCCCACCTCGGCCCGCGCGGGGGCCTCCTCGTCGGCGCCGGCGATCATCGAATCGAAGCAGCCCCGGGCGGCGGCGCGCTCGGGCGCCGGGTCGTCGGCCTGGGCGGCGCGCCGGAGGTGGTGCCGGCCCAGCTCGAAGAGCGCCGAAACGTCGCCCGGGTCGGAGCGCACGCTGCGCTCATAGAAGGACAGCGCCAGATCGTCCTCGTGCCGCAGATCGGCCAGCCGGCCCAGGGCCGCGAGCGTGCCCGGGTCCTCGGGCACGAAGGTCAAGCCTCGGTTCAGGAAGCGCGCCGCCCGGTCGAGATCGCCCCGGTCGAGGTACGCCTCGCCGAACTCGCGCCAGCCCAGCTCGCGCGGCACGTTGCGGGCCCAGGCG
>DATJNL010000338.1:0-10608 GCA_035508175.1 Myxococcales bacterium | reverse complement strand
AAACCCCCGGCCTACTGCGAAAGCCGATACTCTCGCTGCGCCGGGCAGCCTCGTCGCTCCGCTGCTCAACGTGCCTCAGAGGGCACGTTTCCGCTGCTCACTTCTCGGGTGCCCGGCTCGCTTCGGTCTCGGCTTTCTCGCTACGGCTGGGGGTTTTGAAACTACTTCTAGCGCAGGTAGCCCTTCGCGCGCAGGTTCCTCTCGATGCGCGGCGCGACCTCGCCCGGCACGCCCTCGAACGCCGCGCCCGTGATGCGCTCGTACGCCGCGAGGTACTTCTGGGCGAGATCCACGCGGACGTCGTCCGGGATGTCGGGCAGCGGTCCGTGGCCCGAGAAGTGGCGCTCGCGGATGAGCCACTGGCGCAGGTTCTCCTTGTCCAGCATGCGCTGGTCCTCTCCCGCGGCGAAGCGGCGATCGTACTCGTCGGCGATCCAGTAGCGGCTCGAGTCCGGGGTGTGGATCTCGTCGATGAGCAGGAGCTCGTCGCCGTCGAGGCCGAACTCGTACTTCGTGTCGACGAGGATGAGGCCGCGGGAGTGTGCCCACTGCTGGCCGCGGGCGAAGAGGGCACGCGCCGCGGCGGCGGCCTTCTCCCAGACGGGCCTGGCCACGAGCCCGCGGCCCACGATCTCCGCCTCGGAGATCGGGAGGTCGTGCTGCCCTTTCTCCGCCTTGGTGGACGGCGTGAGGAGCGCCTGCTCGAAGCGCTGATCGCGGCGCAGGCCGGGCGGCAGCGAGATTCCATAGGCCGCGTCCGCGCGCCCGGCCTCGTAGTCGCGCCACAGGCTGCCCGCGAGGTGACCACGGATGACGACCTCCACGGGGAGGGGGCGGCACGCGCGGCACACCAGGACGTTGGGGTCGGGGACGTCCAGCAGGTGATTCGGGAAGACGTCCTTGGTCTTGTCGAACCAGAAGACCGCGAGGCGGCTCAGGATCTCGCCCTTGAAGGGAAGGGTGGTGAGCACGTGATCGAAGGCCGACAGGCGATCGGTCGCGACCATCGCGATCCGCTTGCCGTCGGCCAGCCGGTAGTTGTCGCGCACCTTGCCGCGGTAGAGCTCGCCGAGCGCGCCGAGGCTGGTTTCGCGAAGGGTGTGCGAGAGCTGGGACTTCAGATTCGCCGGAGTGATCATGGCTTTGCCTCATAGCCGAGTTGCCCCACGCCCTCAACGGTGTATGGGAGGAAGGGTGAGCGACCTGTCGCAGGTCTCGTTCGTGCTCCACCGGCCCCGCAGCCTCGACAACGTGGGCGCGGTGGCGCGGGTCATCAAGAACTTCGGCCTCGGGCGGCTGATCCTCGTCGACCCGCTCTCGTATTCGTTCGATCGCGCGCGCAAGCTGGCGGTGGGAGCGGAAGACGTCCTGGAAGGGCTCTTCGTCCACCGCACGCTGGCCGAGGCGCTGGCGCCGACGACGTTCAGTGCGGCGACCACCTCGCGGCAGCCGGCGCGCCGGTCACTCCTGTCGCCCGCCGAGCTGGGCGCCCGCGTCAGGGCTCGCAACGGCCCGGTGGCGATCGTCTTCGGAGAGGAGAAGCGGGGGCTCTCCGACGAGGAGATCGAGCCTTGCCACGAGGTCTGCCGCATTCCGACCGAGCCCGCGCAGCCCTCCATGAACCTGGCGCAGTCGGCGGCGGTCGTGGCCTACGCGCTCCGGGCGGCGGAGCCCGCCGAGAGCCTGCCCCAGGAGCCCTGCGCGACGCAGCGCGAGGTCGACGCGGCCGCGGGGGAGGCCCGCCGGGCACTCTCGCAGGCCGGCTTCCTGAACCCTCAGAACCCCGACCAGATCCTCGGCGAGCTGACCCGCACCTGGGCGCGCGCGGCCCTGACGCCGAGGGAGGCCGAGCTCTGGCGCAACGCGTTCCGCAAGCTCGCGGACGAGCTGGCGCGGCGTGGTTAGCGGGCGACGATGCTCCCCCTGAACATCCCGGTGCCGCAGGCGAAGTCGACCTCGCCCCGCGTGGGGACGAGCGCGACCTCCACGGGGCGATCGAGCGGCAAGGCCCGGTCGATGCCTTCCGCCGGAAAGCGGACGCTCGTGGCGCAGGTTTGATCGGTCGTCCGCAGAAAGCGCAGCGTCAGCGCCTCCCCCGCGTGGGCCTCGATCCGGTCCGGCGAGAAGCCGCCGGAGGTGACGTGGATCAGCACCGGGCGGCCCGCCTGCGCCTCGGCCTGGCCCGGCGCCACCAGGAAATCCATCTCGACGTCCTGCGGCGCCGTCGGGTAGTGCAGCGCCACGTGCACATCGAGCGTGCCGTGCGGCGGCGGCACCTTCGCGATCAGGCAATCTCCGCCGTCGACCAGCGCCAGGGAAGCGGCGTGGCCGCCTTGCCTCACGGTGATCGTTCCGCCGATGCCGGTCAGGGAGATGGGCTGACGGTACGCGTCCGTCAGGTAGAGTTGCAGCTCCGCGCCGCTCCGGCCGCGCGAGAGGGCCAGCTCGAGGTGGCGCTCGCCAGCCATCCCGACCTGACCGCCGTGAAACGGCCGGTGGTCGTGGTACATCGTGCTGCCGCCGGGGACGACGTCGAAGCGTGCCGCCTCGCTGCCGGAACGCTTGCGGACCACGGCCACCAGGACGCTCGACGGGGCCGGACGATCGACCTGCCAGTGATCCCCGGCGCGGGTGAGGGGGATCTCGTCGGGACCCGCCACGAGGAGTGCCTGGGCTCCCTCCGGCATCGCCGGGGCGAGCTTCATGTCCAGCGGGTAGAGGGCGATCCGGCCGGGTGAGGCGACGAGCTCCAGCCAGCCCTCGGCGGTCCGGGCGAGCGTGCCGCGGTGCGGCGGCGGCGCCTGGGCCAGGCCAGCCAAGGCCAAAAGGAGGCAGAAGCTCATGGACTTGGAGCATAGCCCTCGCGCGCGCGCGGCGCATCCTCGAGGCCGCGCGCTATTGCACCCTTTCGGCTCGCCAGCTTAGAGTGATTGGAACGCATGCCCATGCGGCTCGGCGAGATCCTGGTGAAGGCGGAGGCCGTCACCGAGAAACAGCTGCAGGCTGCCCTCGGTGAGCAGCAACGCTGGGGGGGCCTGCTGGGCGAGATCCTCGTCCGCATGGAGTACCTGGCCGAAGAGACGCTGGTGCTCGCGCTCTCGCGCCAGCTCGGCGTGCCCAAGGTGGACGCGCAGCTCCTCGAGAGCCAGGACGAGCGCGCGGTGCGAAAGGTCGGCTACGAAGTGGCCCGGTCGCTGCGATCGGTGCCGCTCGCGCTCGCCGAGGGCGGCAAGGTGATGGTCGTGGCCATGGCCGAGCCGCAGAACCTGTCGCAACTGGACGAGCTGCGGAAGGTGACGGGTTGCAAGCTGTCGCCGCGCCTGATCGGGCCCGCCGCATTGACGCGGCTGCTCAGCCGGGCCTACGGCACCGCCGAGGCGTCGCTGGACGAGGGCGGCAGCGAGAGCTTCAAGATGGTCGACGCCCAGGGCCGGACGCTCATCAAGAGCGTCGATCAGCTCCGTGCCGAGGCCGGCATGCCGCCGCCGGTGGCCGAGCCGCCGCCCAAGCCGCCGGCGCCTGCGCCAGCGCGAGCTCCCTCCATCCCACCGCCTCCGCCGGGAGCCTCGGAGGACAGCGTGCGCGGAATCCTGCTCCGGCTGGAAGACGGCCAGCGCAAGGAAGTCGCCGCGCTGCGCGCCATGGTGGAGCTCCTGATCGAGCGCGGCGTCTTCAGCCGCGACGAGTACCTCGCGAGGATTCGCCGTTGAGCCCGATCGGAGCGGGCCACCAGCAGCTCGGACAGCTTCTCCTGCAAGCGGGGGTCATCGACGAGCTTCAGCTCCGCAGCGCGCTGGGCCACCAGCGGCAGTGGGGTGGGCGTCTCGGCCGCATCCTCTTGGAGCTGCGCTTCATCGACGAGGGCACGCTGGCCGCGACGCTCGCGAAGCAGCTGGGGCTCGAGTGCCAGCGCATCTCGGCCGACATCGACCGCGCCCTGCTGCCGCTCGTGCCGCAGACGGTGGCCGAGCGGTACTGGATCTTTCCGGTCGCCTTCAAGGATGGGCGCGGAGGAGGAGAGCTCACGGTGGCCGTCGCCGACCCGACGAACCTGGCCGCCGTCGAGGACATTCGCTTTCACACCGGCAAGCGCATCCGGATCGTCGTCGCCCCCGAAAGCGACATCGAGGCGGCGATCAAGCGCTTCTACTACGGCGACAACAGCATCGTGCTCCCTGGCAATGCGGCCACGCCCGCCGCGGTGGCCGCCCCGCAGGCGGCGGCCGCAGCGCCCGAAGCGGAGGAGGAGATGGTCGAGCTCGAGCCGATCACGGGCGAGGAAGTCGATCTCCCGGTCGAGGCGGCCCCGGGCGCCGACCCACTGGCGCAATATTTCGATGGGATGAGCCCGTCCGCTCCCGTCAGCGAGGCGACCTTCGATTTCTCGAGCCCGGTGCTCGGGGCAGAGGCAGCTGCCGCGGCGCCGGCGCCCCCGCCAGCCGTCGAGGCTCCGCCGCCGCCCTTGCAGATCGGCGGCTCTGCCTTCGACAGCCCGTACCTGGCCGGCATCTTCGACACGCCGACGCGACCCGGTGGTGGCCGTCCCACGCCCCCGCCGCCTGCGCCCGCACGGCCGCCTCGGCCAGCTCCGCCAGCGATGGCGCGACCGGCCATCCCGACGGAGACCCAGCCCGTCGTGACGCTCGTCCCGGCGGATGCCATTCCGCCCGAGCTGGTCGAACCGGCGGCCCGCGCGGTCGTGGTCGACCCCTCCCCCGAGGCTCTGCCTGCGGAGGATGCGCTCGCGGCCGCGGGCTTCGATGCGCCTCCGCTGGACGTCTCCGCGGCAGGTCCGGCGGTCGACGTGTCCATCGAGCTCACGCCTCCGCCGCCTGCGGAGTCGCTGGTCATGACCGCGGTCGCCGAGCCCATGCCCGGTGGCGAGCTGTCGGGCGAGCCGGCGTTCGACATGGCGGGTTTCGAGGCCAGCTTCGAGTTCGACGCCACCGCGGCCGCTCCCGCAGCGCTCCAGCCGCCGCAGGAGCCCGAGGCCGTCGCCGCTGTGCCCGAGGCTTCGGCGTTCGCGGTCGCCGCCGAGGTGCCTGCCGCGATCGATCCCTCGGCGTTCGCGGTATCTGCCGACGTGCCCGCCGCGATCGATTCCTCGGCATTCGCGTCCCCGGCCGAGGTGCCTGCCACGATCGATCCCGGCTCGATGGTCATGTCTGCGGCCGCGGCCGCCCTGGCGGAGCCCGAAGCTCCTCCGGACTTGCCGATCGAGGCGGCCGAGCCCCCGATCGAGTCTCCGGCCACGGTGCCGTCCCCGCCACCCGAGCCTCCGATCGAGGCACGGCCGCCGCCGCGGTTCGAGGTGCCGAAAGAGGCTCCGAAACAGATCCCGACCGAACCCCAGGCGATGCCAGCGCCCCTTCCCGCCGCCCTCGACGCCGGCGCTTTCACCGAGAGCGAGCTGCAGATCCTCGACAGCCTCGAGGCGCGGGTGGCGACGGGCGGTGAGCCGCCGCAGATCATCAAGCCGGGGGAGCTGGTCTCCGCCTTGATCCGCCTCATGATCCGGCGCGGGCTGCTGTCCGAAGCCGAGCTCATCGAGGAACTGCAGAAGCGGTAGACGGTGGGTCCGCCTCTTCTCGACGTGCGGGGCCTCAGCGTCGTGCTGCGGCGAGGGGCGGCGGAGCTTCCGGTCGTCCGGGACGTCCGCTTCATCCTGGAGGCCGGCAGGTCCCTGGGTATCGTGGGCGAGAGCGGCAGCGGCAAGAGCTTGACGGCCCTCGCGCTCCTGCAGCTTCTCTCCGACGGCGCCGCCGTCAGCGGTTCGATTCATTGGCGAGGCGAGGAGCTGCTGGGGGCGCCCGCCGAGCGCTTGCGCCGCCTGCGGGGGCGCGAGCTGGCGCTCGTCCTGCAGGACCCTTCGGCGGCACTGAGCCCCGTGCTCACCGTGGGGGCCCAGCTCGCCGACGCGATCCGGGCCCATCGGAAGGTTTCCCGGCCCGAAGCCCGAGCGGCCGCCGTGGAGCTGCTGCGCCGTGTCGGAGTGCCCGATCCCGCGCGCCGGGTCGACGCCTATCCGCACGAGCTCTCGGGAGGCCTGAGACAACGCGTCGTGCTGGCGGCCGCGCTCGCAGGGGATCCCTCGCTCCTCGTGGCCGACGAGCCCACCACCGCCCTCGACGCCACGGTCCAGGCACAGGTGCTGGCCCTGCTCGCCGGCGAGCGCCGCCGCGGCATGGCGCTGATCCTCGTGAGCCACGATCTCGGTGCCATCGGCCGGACGTGCGACGCCGTGGCGGTCATGTACGCCGGGCGCATCGTGGAGCAGGGGCCGACAGCGCAGCTCTTCGACGCGCCGGCGCATCCGTACACGGCGGCCTTGCTGCGGGTGGAAGAGGCGCTGCAGGGGCAGACGGCCCGGGGGGCTCTGCCCGTCATCCAGGGCGGCGTCCCCTCGGTCGCGCGTTTCTCGGAGCGGGGCTGCCTGTTCCGGGAGCGCTGCGGCTTCGCGGCCGCTCGCTGTGCCGAGGTCACGCCCGGCTGGACGGCCGCTGGCGAGCGCGGCGTGGCCTGCCACTTTCCGCTGGCGCGGGCCGCATGAGGCCTGCTCCGAGCCTTCGCGTGGAGGGCTTGCACGTCTCGCACCGCGTCGGCGGCCGGCGGCGCCTGCACGCGCTGAGAGGCGTGGACGTGTCCGTATGGCCGGGCGAGACCCTCGCCGTGGTCGGCGAGAGCGGCTGTGGAAAGTCCTCGTTCGCTCGGGCGGCCCTGCGGCTGATCGATCCAGCGGCGGGACGCATTCACTGGGGCGACCGCGAGGTCACGGCGCTGGGGCAAGCGGCGCTGCGCCCCCTGCGGCGTCGCGTCCAGCTCGTCTTCCAGGACTCGCTCGGCGCGCTCGATCCCCGCATGACCGCGGGCGAGCAGATCGCCGAGGCGCTGGCCATTCACGGGCTGGCCGAGCCGGCGGCCGTAACGGCCCGCATCGCTGCGCTGCTCGAGCAGGTTGGCCTGGCCCCGGAGCTGCAGCACCGCAGATCCCAGGCGCTGTCCGGAGGGCAGCGCCAGCGCGTGGGGCTCGCGCGCGCCCTGGCCGTCGATCCCGAGCTGCTGATCCTCGACGAACCGGTCTCCGCCCTCGACGTCTCCGTGCAGTCCCAGGTCCTGAACCTGCTCGTCGAGCTGCAGCGCCGGCGCGGCCTCGGCTACGTGTTCATCTCGCACGACCTGAGGCTCGTGCGGTTCCTGGCCGACCGCGTGGCGGTCTTCTACTTCGGCAGGATCGTCGAGGAGGCCGGGACGACCGAGCTGTTCGCCCGCCCGCGGCACCCGTACACCCGGCTGCTGCTGGCCTCGCAGCCTTCGCTGCACGAGGCCACTGAGCCCGAGCCCTTGCCGGAGGCGCCGCCCCCGTCGCCGTTCGAGCCCCCCCGAGGCTGTCCCTTCCGGTCCCGCTGCCCGCTGGCCTTCGAGCGGTGCGCGATCGAGGAGCCGGAGCTCGTCCCGCTGGGCGCGAGCAGAGCGGCTTGCTTCGCCGCCGAGCACGACGCGCGAGGGGCAGGCTGAGCCGTGCGCTGGTCGTTCCTGCTCTCCCACCACGACGGCGCGGGCCTGGCGCGCTGCTTCCGCCTCGGTCCGTTGCACGTCTGCGCCCGCTGCAGCGGTCTCTGGCCGACGCTCGTCGCCGGCATCGGCGTCCTGACCGCGAAGCCGGTGCCTTCGAGCCGCTGGGACCTTCCGGTCGAGCTGGCCTTGATCCTACCGGCGCTCTGGGATTGGGCCCGTTCCCTGCGGCATCCCAAGCTAGGAACCAACCTCGGGCGAGCCGCCACGGGTGCGTTGCTGGGTCTTGGCTTGGCCCGCGCCGCGGTCCTGGGAAGGGTGGAGGGTTACGGAACGGCCGGCTTCCTGCTCCCAATTCTGTTGTGTTCTTCGTGGGTTGTGCTCGCGCCGCGGGTCTGGCCCGATTCGCCCGAGTCCCTGTCCAGTTGACGGATGCCCGGCAGGTCCCGGGAGCTGGTAGAGTGACCCCTCGAGAGGTGATCCGATGCGCAACCGTTCGACCCAGAGATCCCGCCGTGGCCAGCGCGGCCAGGCCATGGTCGAGTACTCGCTCATGTTCTGGCTCATCGGCCTGATCTTCATCGCCGGATTCTACATCGGGCCCGGTGGCGCCAAGATCAAGACGGACAACAACACCTACAGCTTCGATTCGAGCAACTCGACGATCTTCGGTCTCCTCATCGAGAGCTACCAGATCTACCAGGACGGCTACTACTTCAGCCTCTGCGCCCCGTTGCCCTAGCCGAGGGGGCCGGTTGACGCTGCGCGTCGCCCGTGAACATAACGGGGCATGACCCGGGTGCACCGCATCGAGGCGCTGAAGAAGGCGCTCGCCCAGCGCGTGCTGGTGCTCGATGGGGCCATGGGCACCGCCGTCCAGGCGCTCGGCCTGACGGCGGCCGACTTCGGCGGACCCGATCTCGAGGGCTGCAACGAGGTCCTGGTCGAGAGCAAGCCCGACGCGATCGCTTCGATCCACGACGCCTACTTCGCCGCGGGCGCCGACATCGCCGAGACGGACACGTTCGGCGGCACGCCGCTCGTGCTCGGCGAGTACGGCCTCGCGTCGAAGGCCCTCGAGCTCAACCGCGCCGCCGCCCGGCTCGCCCGCGAGGTCGCCGATCGCTTCTCGACGCCGGAACGCCCCCGCTTCGTGGCGGGCTCGATGGGGCCGACGACGCGCGCGATCTCCGTGACCGGCGGCGTGACCTTCGAGGATCTGCGCGAGCATTACTACGTCCAGGCGCAGGGGCTCCACGAGGGCGGCGCCGACTACTTCCTCCTCGAGACCTGCCAGGACACGCGCAACGTCAAGGCCGGCCTGCTCGCCATCGCACGGCTGAACCGCGAGGTGGCGGAGCCGCTGCCGGTGGCCGTGTCCGGCACGATCGAGCCGATGGGCACCATGCTCGCCGGCCAGCCGGTGGAGGCGCTGATCGCCTCGCTGGAGCACGTCGATCTGCTCTACCTGGGGCTCAACTGCGCCACGGGTCCGGAGTTCATGACCGATCACCTGCGGGCCCTCGCCGGCCTCGCCCGCACGCGGGTCGCTTGCGTGCCCAACGCGGGCCTGCCCGACGAGTCGGGCCGCTACCTCGAGACCCCGCAGATGCTCGCGCGTGCGATCGCGCGCTTCGGGCAGGCCGGCTGGCTGAACCTCGTCGGCGGCTGCTGCGGCACGACGCCCGCGCACATCCGCGCGATCGCCGAGGTGGCGCGGACGCTCTCGCCGCGCGTCCCGCCGACGACCCGCCGCGCCTGCCTCTCCGGCATCGAATACCTGGAGCTCTCGGACGACAGCCGCCCGGTCGTCGTCGGGGAGCGGACGAACGTCATCGGCAGCCGCAAGTTCAAGGAGCTGATCTGCGCCGAAAAGTTCGACGAGGCGAGCGAGGTCGCGCGCGCCCAGATCAAGGGCGGCGCGCAGGTCATCGACGTGTGCCTCGCCAACCCCGATCGCGACGAGGCGGCCGACATGCGCCGCTTCCTGGTCTCGGTCGTGGCCAAGGTGAAGGTCCCCCTGATGATCGACTCGACCGACGCCCGCGTCCTCGCCGAGGCGCTCACCTACTGCCAGGGCAAGGCCATCATCAACAGCGTGAACCTCGAGGACGGCGAGGAGCGCTTCGAGAAGGTGGTGCCGCTGGCCCGCGAGTTCGGCGCCGCGCTCGTGGTGGGCTGCATCGACGACGACCCGGTGCAGGGCATGGCGATCCTGCGCGACCGCAAGCGCGAGGTGGCCGAGCGCTCGTACCGGCTGCTCACCGGCAAGTACGGCGTGCCGCCGGAGGACATCTACTGGGACCCGCTCGTCTTCCCCTGTGCCACCGGCGACAAGCAGTACGTGGGCTCGGCCGTCGAGACCATCGAGGGAGTCCGGCTGCTCAAGCAGTCGTTCCCCGGCACCCACACGGTGCTCGGCATCTCGAACGTGTCGTTCGGCCTCCCGCCCGCCGGCCGCGAGGTGCTGAACGCGGTGTTCCTGTACCACTGCACCCAGGCCGGCCTCGACCTCGCGCTCGTCAACGCCGAGAAGCTGCCCCGCTATCCATCCATTCCCGAGGAGGAGCGGCGGCTCTCCGAGGATCTGCTCTGGAACCGGGGCGCCGATCCGGTGGCATCCTTCGCCGCCTATTTCCGCGAGCGGAAGGCCGCGGCCAAGCCGAAGGAGAGCCTCTCGCTGGACGAGCGCCTCGCGCGCTACATCGTGGAGGGCACGCGCGACGGGCTCGAGCAGGACCTCGCCGAGGCGCTGAAGGACCACCGGCCGCTCGACGTCATCAACGGGCCGCTCATGGCGGGCATGGACGAGGTGGGGCGCCTCTTCGCCAAGAACGAGCTGATCGTCGCGGAGGTCCTGCAGAGCGCCGAGTCGATGAAGGCGGCGGTGCGCTACCTCGAGCCCTTCATGGACAAGGCGCAGAGCGCCTCGCGCGGCAAGGTGCTGCTCGCGACGGTCAAGGGCGACGTCCACGACATCGGCAAGAACCTCGTGGAGATCATCCTCGCCAACAACGGCTTCGAGGTCGTCAACCTGGGCATCAAGGTGCCACCCGCACAGCTCATCGAGGCGGTGCGCGCGCACAAGCCCGACAT
>DATJNL010000337.1:0-18775 GCA_035508175.1 Myxococcales bacterium | reverse complement strand
CTGGGCGAGATCGCCCATGGGGAGGTCCTGGCCCTCCTGGCGGCCACGGACGTGTTCTTGCGGCCGACTCTCGCGGACGGGGATGCGATCTCGGTGCGCGAGGCGCTCGCGGCCGGCGCGGCCGTCGTCGCGACCTCGGTGGTCCCCCGCCCGGCCGGCACACGCATCGTGGCGCCGGACGCCGGCGCGCTTGCCGCGGCCACGCTGGGGGCCCTCGAGGACCCACCGCCCAGGCGACCGCGCCCGCTGCCCTCCGCGCACCATCGTCTCCTGCAGCTCTACACCGCTCTGCTGGCCCCGTCGCCCAGGCTCGCGCCGGCCCGCCAGATTTCGTGAGCTCGAGCAAGGAGGCGCCTGGTCCATGTGCGGCATCGCAGGCAGGGTGAACCGGGACCGCGACCACCTCGTCGATGCGCGGGCGCTCGCCGCCATGTCGCGGCTGATGGTCCACCGCGGTCCCGACGGCGAAGGCAGCTGGCTGGACGGACGGGTGGGCCTCTGCCACCGGCGCCTCGCCATCGTCGATCGCAAGTCGGGCGTGCAGCCCATGCAAAACGAGGACGGCAGCGTCTGGCTCGTCTACAACGGCGAGATCTACAACCACGTCGCGCTGCGCGAGGAGCTCGTCGCCCTCGGCCACGTGTTCCGCACGTCGTCGGACACCGAGGTGATCGTCCACGGGTACGAGGCCTGGGGCCGTGACGTGCTCCCTCGCCTCCTGGGCATGTTCGCGTTTGCCCTGTGGGACCGGCGCCAGGAGACGCTGCTGCTGGCGCGGGACCGCCTCGGGATCAAGCCGCTGTACTACTGCCTCGCCGGCGACGATCTGGTCTTCGCCTCCGAGGCCAAGGCCCTCTTCTGCCAGCCTGACGTGCCCTGCGAGGCCGATCCCGATGCCAGGCTCGCTTTCCTGGAGCACCGCTACGTGCCAGGCCCGAAGACGGCGTTCCAGGGCGTGCACCGGCTCCAGCCGGGACAGCGGCTCGTGTTCGCGGACGGGCGCGTACGGGTCGAGCGCTGGTGGGACGTCGCGCCCGTCGCGGCGGCTCCCACGCACCCGGACGAAGCGGCGCACGAGCTCCTCGATCTCTTCTCCGACGCCGTGGAGCGGCGTCTGATGGGCGAGGTCCCGGTCGGCGTCTTTCTCTCCGGCGGCATCGACTCCTCCGCCGTCGCCTGGGCGATGAGCCGCGCCCGCGGTGCCGCGCCGCTGCGGAGCTATGCCGTGGGCTTCCCCGGCGAAGGGGAGGGCGGTGAGCTCGGCTACGCGCGCCTCGTCGCGCAGGCGCTGGGGACCGAGCACCGGGAGGTGCTGGTCACCCCGCAGGCCTTCGAGGCGTTCCTCCCTCGCCTCGTCTGGCACCTCGACGAGCCCGTCGGCGATTCGGCCTGTGTTCCGCTGTTCCACCTCGCCGAGGCCGCGAGGGCGGACGTCACGGTCGTGCTGTCGGGCGAGGGCTCGGACGAGCTGCTCGCGGGCTACCCCATCTACTGGCGCATGCTCGCGCTGGAGCGGGCGCAGCAGCTCGGCCGGCCTGCGTCTGCGGCGCTGGCGCTGCTGGCGCGCGTCCTGGGCCCCGGGAAGGTCTCCCGCTACCTCCGGTGGGCGAGCCTGCCGCTGGAAGCGCGCTACCGGGGCGTCTCGGTGGCCCTCGACCCTTCGCTGCGACGTCGTCTCTTCGGGCACGACCGCGTGAGCGCGGACGCCGAAGCGGAGTGGCAGGCCATCTGGGCCGCCAGCGCCGGCCACAGCCCGCTGTCGCGGCTGCTCTACGCGGATCTCAAGGCCTGGCTCCCCGACGACCTGCTCGTGAAGGCCGACAAGATGACCATGGCCAGCTCGCTCGAGCTGCGCGTGCCCTTCCTCGATCACCGGCTCGTCGAGCTCGCCGCCGCGCTGCCCGATTCGTGGAAGCTGCGGGGGCTCACCGGCAAGTGGCTGTTGCGCCGCGCCTTCGCCGGCAAGCTCCCGAGGGTCGTGCTCGAGCGCAAGAAGCGCGGCTTTCCGGTGCCGTTCTCGCCGTGGCTCCGGGGGCCGCTGCACGGCCTCGCGCGCGATCGGCTGCTCTCACGGCGGTCGAACTTCGCGGACGCCGAGCCGAAGGCGCTCAAGGGCTTGCTCGACGAGCACCGCAGCGGCCGCCGCGATCACGGCGAGGCGCTGTGGGCGCTGCTCGTCTACGACCTGTGGCACGAGCGGTTCATCCGCGACCGGAGCTGGAGGACGCAATGGCCGAAGCCGAGCTCGATCCGAAACGTGGCGGCGGAGCGCTCCGCGGCCGCGACGTCGTCTGCTTCTCGAACGACTGGAACGGGGACCCCCTCTCCAAGACCCACCTGATGCGCGGCCTGGCACGCGACAACCGCGTGCTCTGGGTCGACTCCGTCGGGAACCGGGTCCCGAGAGCCTCCGCGCGGGATCTCCGCCGCCTGCTGGCCAAGGCGACGGCCTGGGCGAAGGGCGTGCGCGAGGTCGAGCCGAACCTGTTCGAGCTCTCGCCGCTCTGCCTGCCGCTCTTCGGCCCGGCGGCCCGCCGGGTCAACCGCGACCTGCTGCGGGTGCAGGTGCGCGCCGCCATGGCCTGGCTCGGTTTCGGCTGGCCCATCTCCTGGACCTTCCTGCCGGGGGCGGCGCCGGTGGCCGGGCACCTGGGCGAGAGCCTCGTGCTCTACCACTGCGTCGACGACTTCTCGGCGTTCACCGGCGCGCCCGCGCAGGCCATCGGCGAGCTCGAGGCCGACCTGTGCCGGCGCGCCGATCTCGTCATCGTGTCCGCCGAGAAGCTGCTGAGGGAGCGCCTCGTCCACAACCCCGAGACGGTCCTCGTGCGGCACGGGGTCGATCACGCGCACTTCGTCAAGGCGCTCGATCCGGCGACGACCGTCGCCGCCGAGGTCGCCCAGCTGCCGAAGCCCGTCCTCGGCTTCTTCGGCCTGCTCGCGGATTGGGTCGACATGGATCTGCTGGCGCACGTCGCCGGTCGCTTTCCGACTGGCTCGCTGGTCCTGCTGGGCGCCGCCACCGGCGACGTCTCGGCGCTCCGGCGCCTGCCGAACGTGCACCTCCTGGGCCGCCGGCCCTACGCCTCCCTGCCGTCGTTCGCCAAGGGCTTCGACGTGGCGCTCTTGCCGTTCCGCATCAATGCGCTGACGCTCGCCGCGAACCCGCTCAAGGTGCGGGAGTACCTGGCCGCAGGGTTGCCGGTGGTCTCGACCGCGGTGCCGGAGGTCGAGGCGCTCGGGCTGTGCCGCATCGCCCGGACCCCGGACGCCTTCGTCCAGGAGATCGAGGCGGCGCTGCACGACGGCGCGGGGCCGAGCGCGGCGCGTTCCGCAACCGTGGCGGCCGAGAGCTGGGACGCCCGGCTGGACGAGATCCGGGCCCAGGTGGCGCGCGTAGAGGCAACGAAGCGCCGCGCCGCGATTCCGGCACCCTGACGGGGCTCCTACCCCGCTTGGGCCGCCGGGAAGCTTCCGGCAGGCACGGCGGTTGAATGAGCCTCGTGAACAGACGTCCTAACATGCAGGCGGTCGCGTTGCCGGGAATACTTGACAAAGTAGGTCCATTAATTAGCTTATGGAACGAAAGCGAGTGTGCAAGCGGTCGGACGTCGAGGAACCGGAGGCGCGGTCGTGAGAACCCCTAGTGAATTCGAGACAGTATCGAAGTACCTCGACGGCCTGAAGGGCTTCCCGCCCCTCACCCGCGAGGCCGAGCACGAATTGGCGCTCCGCGTCAAGAAGGGTGAGGAGAGCGCCCGCGAGCTGCTGGTCCGGCACAATCTGCCGTTCGTGGTGTCGGTCTCGCGCAAATATCTCGGGCGGGGCGCCCGTCTGGACGACCTCATCCAGGAGGGCAACATCGGCCTCTTGAAGGCCGTCGAGCACTTCGACCCCCACAAGGGGACGCGTTTCTCCACGTACGCGATCTGGTGGATCCGCGCCTACATCCAGAAGTACCTGCGCGACATCCGCAGCTCGGTGCGCGGCGGGGATTCCGAAGGCCGCGTCTACCAGCGGGACCTGTCCCTCGACGCCTCGCTGGACGAGGAGGGCGACGTGAGCCACCTCGACCTGCTCGAGAGCGACCTGCCGGGACCCGAGCAGACCGCGCTCGCCAAGGAGCGGGACGAGGACGTGAACGCCGCGCTCGGCCGGCTGCGCAAGCGGCTGGGCGACCTCGGCTGGGACATCGTGAACGAGCGGCTCAAGCAGGAGAGCCCGAAGACTCTCGAGGAGCTCGGCAAGCGCTTCGGCGTTTCGCGCGAGCGGGTGCGGCAGGTCGAGCTGCGCACGCGCGCGTTCCTCGCGCGCTACCTCGCGAGCTTTGCGCCCACGGCCGGGTAGTTTGACCCGCCCCACGGGGCCGGTCTAAACCCCGGTGCCCCATGGCGGATCGCTGGTCTCTGACATCCCTGGTCGACGAGCGGCTCGGGCGCGAGTCAGGGACGCTCTTTGCCCAGGCCGAGCTGCCGGTCGCGCTCTGCTACCCGAGCCCCTACCGGGTGGCGATGAGCTCGCTCGGGTTCCAGACCATCTACCGCGAGATCCACGCCCACCCGCGCTGCTCGGCGGAGCGGGCCTTCCTGCCGGACGACGTCGGCGCCTGGCGCCGGTCGGGCGCGCCGCTGTTCACCTACGAGGGGCGCCGCCCGGTCGCGGAGCTGCCCGTGCTGGCGCTCTCGGTCAGCTACGAGCTCGAGGTGGCGTCGGTGTGCGAGCTGCTCGACCTCGCGGGACTGCCCGTGCTGGCCTCGGAGCGCGACGCGCGGCACCCCCTGGTCGTGGCCGGCGGCCCGCTGACCTTCTCGAACCCGCTGCCGCTCGCGCCCTTCGTCGACGTGCTGGTGCTGGGGGAGGCCGAGGAGCTGATCCACGAGCTGCTGGACCTCGCGCTGGAAGGGCTGCCGCGCGCGGCGCTCCTCGATCGCCTGGCGGGACGCCCCGGCTTCCACGTGCCGGGCCGCGGCCCGCTCGGCGACATCGCGCGGGCGGCCGACGACCGGCTCCCGGCGCGCTCGCAGATCGTCACGCCCGACACCGAGCTGCGCTCGATGTTCCTCATCGAGCCCGAGCGCGGCTGCTCGCGCGGCTGCACCTACTGCGTGATGCGCCGCAGCACCAACGGCGGCATGCGCACGGTGGCCCCGGAGCGCGTGCTGGAGCTCGTCCCCGACCCGGCGAGGCGCGTGGGGCTCGTGGGCGCCGCGGTCACCGATCACCCCCGCCTCCCGGAGCTGCTGGAGACCCTGGTGGGCGGCGGCCGGCAGGCGTCGGTCTCGAGCCTGCGCGCCGATCGCCTCGACCGCGAGATCGTCGCGCTGCTCGCCCGCGCGGGCGCGCGCTCGATCACCACCGCCGCCGACGGCGCGTCGGAGCGATTGCGCCGCGCGCTCGACCGCAAGACCACCGAAACGCAGCTCGTGCGGGTGGCCGAGCTCGTCCGCGAGGCGGGCCTCGCCCACCTGAAGCTCTACCTGATGCTGGGGATCCCGGGGGAGACCGACGCCGACGTCGACGAGCTGGCGCGCTTCGGCCGGGAGCTGTCGCGAATCATCCCGGTGGTCTTCGGCATCGCGCCGTTCGTGGCCAAGCGCAACACGCCGATGGACGGCGCCCCGTTCGAGCCCATCGCTTCGATCGAAGGCCGCCTCGCGCGGCTCCGGCGAGCGCTGCGCGGCAAGGTCGAGGTCCGCGCCACCTCGGCCCGCTGGGCCTGGGTGGAGTACCAGCTCGCGCAGGGCGGCCCCGAAGCGGGCCTCGCGGCCATGGACGCCTGGCGGGCCGGCGGCTCCTTCTCGGCCTGGAAGCGCGCCGTGAAGGAGCGCGGCGTGCGCCCCCGCGAGACGCGGCGCGTGCCGGACGGCCGCCTGCGCCTGCCGCAGCTCGCGGTCTGGCCTTCGGTGGGAGCCGTCTAGCGGACGGGCTCGGTCAGCTCTTCGGAGAGGCTCGCGATGGCGCGCTGGATGTAGAAGGCGAACGTCGCGAGCACCCACAGCATCAGGCAGCCGATGCGGACCTGGAACCACGTGGCCGAGGACCCGAGCAGCTCGCGCCGCTCGCGGAAGCCCTCCATCTCGTCGTCGACGTAGCGCCCCTGCAGCGTGTTGGCGTACGCCGTGGCCTGGTCCTTGAGCTGCCCCTCGATCCAGCGCGCCGAGGTCTCGAGCGTGTGGATGCGCCAGGTGGCGGCAACCGCCCCCGCCGCGCACACGACGCTGATGCCGAGGTAGACCCAGAGGGCCCAAGCGCGGGAATGGCTCGCCATTGGTTCGCCACGGTATGCTAGGCGCCTTCGCCCCGACCCGCAACACCATGGCCCGCTACCAGCCCAAGGACCGCTTCTACCGCAAGGCCAAGGAGGCCGGGCTGCGCGCCCGCTCGGCCTTCAAGCTGCCCGAGATCCTCGAGAAGATCGGCACGCGCGGCCTCGCCGGTGGGGCCCTGCTCGAGCTGGGCGCGGCGCCCGGCGGCTGGTTGCAGGTGCTCGCGCGCCTCGCCGGTCCGCGCGGCCTCGTGGTGGGCGTCGACCTGGTGCCCATCGCCCCGCTCGGCCTGGCCGTGAAGACCCTCGTCGGCGACGTGCGGCAGCCGGCGGTGCTCGCGGAGCTGCGCGGGCTCGCCCCGCACGGGTTCGACCTGGTCACCTCCGACATGGCCCCCAAGACCACCGGCGTCGCCGACACCGACTGCGCGCGCTCGCTGGAGCTCGTCGGGGCGGCGCTGTCGGTGGCCCGCGCGCTCCTGAAGGGAGGCGGGACCTTCCTCGCGAAGGTGTTCATGGGCCCGGACCTCGACCCGTTCGTGACGCGGGAGCTGCAGCCCGCGTTCGAGAAGATCCGGCGGATCCGGCCCGAGGCGACGCGCGAGGGCTCGCGGGAGATCTACCTCGCGGCGACGGGCTACCGGCCGCCCACGACCAGGTAGGCGTAGCGGCGGCCCAGGCGGAGCAGGTGCTTCCCTGCGGCGAGGGCCGCCTTCTCGTCCTCGCAGCGCTGCTCGTCCACGTCGACGGCCTTCTCCTTGATCTTGCGCCGCGCCTCGCTGTTGGAGGCGCAGAGCTTGGCCGCGACGAGCGCCGCCACGAGCCCGATCGAAGGCCCCGCGACCTCGAAGCTCGGGACGTCCTCCGGGATCGCGCCCTTCGCGAACACGCGCTCGAACTCCGCGGCGGCCTCCCGCCCGGCGGCGTCGCCGTGAAAGCGAGCCACCAGCTCCTGCGCGAGCGCCACCTTGGCCTGCTTGGGGTGCGCCTTGCCGTCGCGCACCGCGCCCTCGAGCTGGGCGATCTCGGGCAAGGTCTTGCGCGAGAGCAGCGCGTAGTAGCGCCACATGAGGTCGTCCGAGATCGACATGAGCTTGCCGAACATCTGCGCCGGCGCCTCGGTGACACCCACGTAGTTGCCGAGCGACTTCGACATCTTCTCGCCCACGAGCTTGCCCTCGACGAGCTTCGCGTCGAGCCCCTCCAGGATGGGCGTGGTGAGCACGATCTGCGGATCCAGCCCCCGCTCGCGCATCAGCGTTCGACCGACGAGCAGGTTGAAGAGCTGGTCGGTGCCACCGAGCTCCACGTCGGCGTTCAGGGCCACCGAATCCTGCGCCTGGAAGAGGGGGTAGAGCAGCTCGTGCATCGAGATGGGCCGGTCCTCGTGCCAGCGCCGCTTGAAGTCGTCGCGCTCGAGCATGCGCGCCAGCGTGTAGCTCGCGGCGAGCTTGATGACCTCGGCGGTGCTCATCTTGCCCAGCCATTCGCTGTTGAACCGGACCTCGGTGCGGGTGCGGTCCAGCACCTTGAACGCCTGCTCCTGGTACGTCGCGGCGTTCGCGGCGATGGTCTCGGGCGACAGCGGCGGGCGCGTGGCGTTGCGGCCGGTGGGGTCGCCGATCAGGGACGTGAAGTCGCCGACCACCAGCACGCCCACGTGGCCCAGCTCCTGGAAGCGCCGCATCTGCTGCAGGACGACCGTGTGGCCCAGGTGGATGTCCGGCGAGGTCGGGTCGAGCCCCAGCTTCACGCGCAGCGGCTTGCCGCGCTGCAGCTTCGCGAGCAGCTCCTCGCGCACGTGCAGGTCCACGGCCTGCGCGGTGAGGAGCTCCAGCTGTGCCTTCGCGTCCATGCGCTAGTCGGGCAGCCGCTCGCGGATGCGCTCGATGGCGACGCCCTTGCCGGTGGCGTCGTCGATGGTGACGACGGCGCCCTGCAGGTAGGTCAGGTTGCGCGCGGTCTCGAACGGCATGGGGCGCTGGGTGAGGAAGCGCTGCAGCGCCAGCTCCTTCTTCACGCCGATGATGGAATCGAGCGGCCCGCACATGCCCACGTCCGTGATGTACGCCGTGCCGCCCGGCAGGATGCGCTCGTCCGCCGTCTGCACGTGCGTGTGGCTGCCCACGACCGCGGAGACGCGCCCGTCGAGGTGCACGCCCATGGCGTTCTTCTCACTCGTGGCCTCGCAGTGCATGTCCACGAGGATGCACTTCGTGACCGCCGAGAGCTTCGCCAGCTCCTCGTCGGCCCGGCGAAACGGGTCGTCGAGCGTCTTCATGAAGACGCGCCCTTCGACGTTGAGGACGCCGAGCTTGCGGCCGTCGGGCGTCTCCACCACCATGGCGCCCTTGCCGGGGGAGCCGGCGGGGTAGTTCGCCGGCCGCAGGAGCGGCCCGCGGTTCTGCTCGAGGTAGGGGACGATGTCCTTCTTGTCCCAGATATGGTTGCCGGAGGTGAGCACCTGGATCTGGCAGGCGAGCAGCTCCTCGGCGGCCTCGGGCGTGATGCCGGCGCCGCCGGCCGCGTTCTCGCAGTTCGCCACGGTCAGGTCGACCTGGTGCCGGCCCACCACGCGCGGCATCAGCTCGCGCACGGCGCGGCGGCCGGGCTTGCCGACGATGTCACCGAGGAAGAGGACCTTCATGGGGGACGCGCAATGTAGCGCGAAAGGCGCGCGAACGCGACCGAGAAGGTGGGCACGCGCGCGGCGCGGGGGTAAGCTCCCCGGGATGCGGCTCCTCCCCACCGGCGCGGCCCTCGCGCTGCTCGCGGCGTGCGGTCCGCCCCGCATCGACCGGCCCTTCACCGATTCCTTCGGGCGCGACGCGCTCGGCTCCGACTACGTCGACACCGGCGGCCACTACCGCCTCGAGCACGGCAAGCTGGTCTTCGCGAACGCCCACAACCACCCCCTCTGGCTGGAGCGGCGCCTCCCCGACGACGTGCGGGTCGACCTGGACGTCACGCCCATGAGCCCGGACGGCGACGTGAAGGTGGAGCTCGACGGCGACGGCAAGAGCTTCGAGTCCGACGACGCCGTGCGGCGCGACCTCCAGTACACCGACACCGGCTACATCTTCATCTTCGGCGGCTGGCACAACCGGCTCTCGACGCTCGTGAAGGAGCGCGAGCACGCCTGGCAGTACGACCCGAGCGTGCCCCGCCGCACCGACGTGCACGCCGAGCCGGGGCGCAGCTACCACTGGACGATCTTCAAGCGCGGCGGCCACCTGGCCTGGTTCATGGACGGCCGCCCCTTCCTGGCCTGGGACGACCCCGAGCCGCTCCACGGCGAGGGCCACGACCGCTTCTGCTTCACCGGCTGGGAGGCAGGCGCCGCGTACGCGAACCTGCGCATCGCGCCGCTGGGCCCGAACGACCCGCTCACGCCCTGAGCGGGCATCCGCGCCCGGAGAGATGGCTTCCTTCCGCGGGCGAACGCCCTCTCTCCGCGGGCGAATGGCATCTCTCCCGGGACGAATGCCATCCGTCCGCGGACAAATGGCATCTTTCCACGGACGAATGCCATCTCTCCCGGGGCGAATGGCATCTCTCCGCGGACAAATGCCATCTCTCCCGGGGCGAATGCCATCTCTCCACGGACGAATGCCATCTCTCCGCGGACGAATGCCATCTCTCCGCGGACGAATGCCATCTCTCCCGGGGCGAATGCCATCTCTCCGCGGACGAATGCCATCTCTCCGCGGACGAAGGCCATCTCTCCGCGGACGAAGGCCATCTCTCCGCGGACGAAGGCCATCTCTCCGCGGACGAACGGCGTTTTCCTGCGGAGGGACCGACGCTCCGGGCGTGCCCGAACGATTGCGGGTACTTGGGCTCGAATTCGTCGAAAGTGACGAGCCCCTCGTCGAAAGCGACGAGATCGACGGTGCGAAACGACGACGCACGCCCGAGACGTCGTCGCAGTCGGCGACGCTCGTGCTGCCGCAACCCGCCCGTGCGGCGCCTACGCGAACCGGCGCCGGCGCAGTGCGAGCGCCGCAAGGCCCGCGAGAAGCCAGAGGCCCTCGCCCGCCGAGCCGGTCGCGCCGCAGCCGCAGCCCGACTTGCCGGCCCCGGTGCCCGCGTCCGGCGTGCTACCGCCGCTGGCGCCTGCGCCGCCCGTGGTGCCGGCCGGCGCGCCGGTCGTGCCGCCCGTGCTGCTGCCACCCGTCGTGCCTTGGCCGCCGGTGGTCCCGCCGGAGGTGGTGCCTGCGCCGCCCGTCGTGCCGGCGCCGGTGGTGCCGCCGCTGGTGCCAGTCACCGGGGACAGGCAGTAGCCCGTCGTCGTGTCGCAGGTGTAGCCGGTACCGTCGAGGAGCGCGCAGCTGTCTCCACTGAAGCTGGAGACCCGACAGGCCGGCAGGCACGCCCCCGGGTTGCCATCCGAGAGCGGCTGGCACAGGTAGCCCGGGCGCGCGGCGCAGGGCTGGCCCGGCGTGTCGCATGCCTCGATGCACTGCCCGTAGCCCTCGTCCGCCGTGCTGATGACCTCGCACGGACTGCCGGCGGGGCAGCTGCACGCCGGCGAAGAGGGTCCCACCGAGGGCGGGATGCAGTAGGCGCTGCAGTAACCGCCGTCGAACCGGCGGCCGGTCTCACAAAAGTCGCCGGAGGGGCAGTCGGTGTCCGCGGCACAGCCGTCGCCGATGGCGGAGCTGGGGTTGCCCGCAGGCACGCAGATCTCCTGGCAGGTCGAACAGACCGTCCCGGCCTGGGAGGCACAGTCGGCGTTGGTGAGGCAGCCGGGAACGCACGAGCCCGTGCCGCCGTCGACCGCGTAGACGGTCTGACCGGTCACGCCGCAGACCTGGCCGCTGCCGCAGCTCCCGGCGTCGTCTTGCGGGCAGTTGGCTTCACAGGTGGACGGACCTTCGGGGAGCGTGGTGCAGCCGGCGGTCGCGCAGCCGATGGCGCCGCACTGGGTGTAGGCAGGCCCGCCGTCGAAGCTCGTGTAGGCCACCCCGGCGTCGACGCCGCCGTCGGCGATGAAGCAGCTCGGCCAGGCGTCGGCCAGCGCCGTGACGTTCAGGGAGCCCCAACCCGACGCCGGATCGAACCCGGGACCCGCGTTGTAGCCGGGCACGCCGTCGAGGTCGTTGTTGCCCGTCACGATGTCGTGGTAGACGCCGGCGCCCGCGTCGGCCGTCTGGGCGGCGCCCAGCGCGTAGAGCGCGGGGTGGACGTCGCCGAGCCTGCAGCCGATGCGGCTCGCGATGAGGGCGAAGATGCCGGCGGAGAGGGGCGAGGCCACGCTGGTGCCTTCGACCGGCTCCAGGGGGCCCGGCACCCCGTCGTCGATGGCAACGCCCGGCAGGCCGGCGATGAGCGACAGATCGGGAACCACGCGGCCACCGTCCGGCGCGCGGCCGATCAGCTCCTGGTAGCTCGGGGTCGGATAGATCGTGCTGATGCCGCCGCCGCCGGCGCCGCCGTTGGCGCCGTCGTTCCAGACCGTCTCCTGGAAATACTGCGTCAAGGCGCCATCGGCGTCCCAGGGGGTCGGGTTCAGCTCCGATCCGCCCATCGCGACCTCTTCAGGGAGCGTCGCCGGAAAGTCCACCGACTGCCCCACGGGGTTCCCGCTGTCCTGGCAGTCGTCGGAGCCGTTGTCGCCGGAGGCGGCCGACCAGGTCTGCCCCTCGGCCAATCCCTGGGCCACGGCCTGCTCCATGGCCGCCATCTCGGTCGGGTCTTCCTGCTGCTCGGCCTCCTCGCAGAGGCCCAGGGACACGCTCGTCGCGGTGGTGTCGGGCAGGTTGTTGACGATGTCCTCCGCCCCGACCGTGAAGACGGTGCTGGCCGGCGACACCTCGAGGGTGATGCTGTCCGCGCCCGGCGAGGCCACCGATTGCATCTCCATGTCCAGCTCGAACTCGACGCCGCCGCCGGGCGTGGGATCGACGTCGTTGGTCCCCGGCGTCACCTGGTGCACCACGAGCTGCGCCGTCGCGTCGGAGACGTTCGAGTAGTAGTACTGGATCGCCGGAATGCTCGGCCCGTTGCCGTCGCTCTCGGCGGTGGACAGGACGACGAGCTTCTGCCCCTGGCCCATGAAGCCGCGGTCGAGCAGCGGCTGGATGCCGTAGAAGCGCCGCAGGTCCTGCGGGCCCATGTCCTGGTAGCCGTAGGTGTCGTTGAGGTGGTGGTGGAAGCGGATGCGCGTGTCGAGCCCCGAGATGTCGAGCACCACGGGGGCGAGCGCCGGGGGCAGCCGCGGCGTGCCCACCGGCACGTGCACGGCGGCGGGCTTGCCCTCGACCCGCACGAGCTGGATGCCGAGCAAGGCCTCGACCTGGCCGGCCGTGCCTTTGGCGGTCAGGAACGACCGGTTGGGGGCGGTCTGCACGTCGAGCCCCGCGGCCGACAGCCAGCGCACGGCCTGCTGGTAGACGGCCTCGGGCTGGCCGAAGCGCTCGCCGAACTCCTGCGGCGTGAGGAAGTGGCGGTACTCGGGCGACTTCGGATCCTGCTGGGCCTGCCGCAACGCATCGAGCTGGGCGCGGTGGGTGAGCCGCAGGGTCACCCCGAGCTGTACCGGGGTGTCGTTCGGCGCGGGCTGCGAGGGCGCGGCGACGGCGAACGCAAGGGCGAGGGCACGCAGAGGCACGGGTGTCTCCTTGGTTGAAGCGGTGGAAGCGACCTTGACCGCGGATCTCGTCGCTACGGGAAGCAGACCGACGAGACGCCGTTGACCGAGACGGGGAGGGTGTAGCAGGTCTGACCGCTCGGGCAGGCGTTGCTCTGCCCGCAGTTGGTCACGGCGCAAACGTTGGGTGTCGGCCCGAGGCCTCCGCCGGCCAGCGCGGCCAGCATGCCCAGCGGCAAACAGCTTTCGCCTGTCGCGCAACCGGTGGGGGCACCGGCATCGCTACCCCCATCGCCCGCGACGCCGGCGTCCGAGGGTCCGCCTCCATGACCGGTGCCCGTCTGGCAGACCGCGTAGCACAGCCCCACGCCGGAATAGCTGACGCAGAAGTCGCCGGCTTGGCACAGCGTCGAGCTGCTCGAGCCCTGGCGGGTGCCGCTGCAGGCCGAATAGGTCGTCGCGGTCCCGTTCTGGAAGCAGACCCCGCTGCCATTGCCACCCACGTTGAGGCAGGTCCCGTCGCCCTGGCCCTCGACGTTGCAGCTGCCGCCAATGTCGGTGCAGCCGTCCGTGCCGCAGAGGCCGGCGTCGGTGGAGCAGACGGACGAGACCGAAGAGCAGTCGGAGGTCTGGTTGCACATCTGCGTGCAGGTCGCGCCGTGGCCGGTGCCCGTGCAGACGTTTCCGCTCTGGCAGCCGGCGTCGGGGGTGCACTTCTGGCCCGTGCCCGGCTCCTGGCAGGTGCCGCTCAGGGAGGTGCCCCCCGTCTGGCAGACGAGGCCGACCGCGGCGCACGGGTCGGTGATGCCGCCCAGGCCGATGGTCTCGGTGCAGGCGCTTCCGACGCCCAGCGTGCCGCCGGTCGAGCTGCCGCCGCCGCTGCTGCTCCCGCCGGTGGTCCCGCCGCCGCTGCTGCTCCCGCTGGTGCCTCCGCTGGTGCCGCCGGTCGTCTCCGTGCCGGCCGTCCCTCCGGTGGACGTGCCGCCGTTGCCCGTGGCTTGAAAGCACGAGGCGCCGAGGAAGGCCAGGGCGGCGGGGACCAGGACGCGGGGGAGGGCGTTCGGCTTCATGGCGGAACCTCGGAGGTGAAAGACGGGCGCCGAGTATGCCGACGAGCCGACAGAACGCAAGGGGGGCGAGCCCCCCTTCGCCGAGCCAGGGTGGGTGTATGTAGGCGTGAGTGCAGGCGTTTCCGGCGCGGCACCGGAGCTGTGCCTACGCGGCAGCCCGCTCCTCCTGGAGCGCGGCCTTCACCGAGGGACGCTCGGTGAGCCGGTCGAAGTAGGCCTTGATGCTCGGGAAGGCGGTGAGGTCGAGGCCCACCCGGGGCGACCAGCTGAGGATGACATAGAGGTAGCAGTCGGCGACGGTGAACTGCTGGCCCATCAAGAAAGGCTGCTTCTCGAGCGTCTTCTCCACCAGGCCGAGCCGGTCGAGCACGCGATCCTTGAAGGTCTTGCGCAGGTCGTCCGGGAGCTTCGGGTTGAACAGCGGGCTCACGCCCTTGTGCAGCTCGGTGGCGATGAAGTTGAGCCATTCCTGAAGCCGGTAGCGCTCGAGCGTGCCGGCCGCGGGCGCCAGCCGCTTCTCGGGGGCCTGGTCGGCCAGGTACTGCACGATGGCCACACCCTCGGTGAGCATCTGCCCGTCGTCGAGCTGCAGGCCGGGCACGTAGCCTTTCGGGTTCAAGGCCTTGTAGTCGAGGCCGGAGGGAGTGGACTTCTTGGTCTGCCGGTCGACGCGCTCGAGCTGCACGGGCAAGCCGAGCTCGCGCACGGCGATGTGGGGCGAGAGCGAGCAGGCGCCGGGAACGTAGAACAGCCGCATGGAAGCCTCCAGGTTGGACGGGCATCCTAAGCGGACTGCCAGGGCGTCGCCAGTGGATCTGTTGCTTGCCGGGGGAAGCCCGGCGACGCAGACTGCCCAGCCATGGCCTACGCACTTGCCGACGAAGACCTCCGCCGCCTCGACGCCTACTGGCGGGCGGCCAACTACCTCTCGGTCGGGCAGATCTACCTGCTCGCGAACCCGCTGCTGCGCGAGCCGCTCGCGCCCGCGCACATCAAGCCGCGCCTCTTGGGCCACTGGGGGACCACGCCGGGGCTGAACTTTCTGTACGCACACCTGAACCGCCTCATTCGCGCGCACGACCTCGACGCGATCTTCGTGTGCGGCCCCGGCCACGGCGGCCCCGGCGTCGTCGCCAACGCCTGGCTCGAGGGGACGTACAGCGAGGTCTACCCGGACGTGTCCCAGGACGAGGCCGGCATGTGCCGCCTGTTCCGGCAGTTCTCCTTTCCGGGCGGCATCCCCAGCCACGCCGCGCCCGAGACGCCCGGCTCGATCCACGAGGGGGGCGAGCTGGGGTACTCGCTCTCTCACGCGTTCGGCGCCGCCTTCGACAACCCGGGGCTGCTCGTGGCCTGCGTGGTGGGCGACGGCGAGGCCGAGACCGGTCCCCTCGCCACGAGCTGGCACGGCAACAAATTCCTGGATCCGCGCGGGGACGGCGCGGTGCTGCCGATCCTGCACCTGAACGGCTACAAGATCGCGAACCCCACGGTGCTCGCACGCATCCCGGAGGAAGAGCTCGGGAGCTTCCTCTCCGGCTGCGGCTGGCGGCCGATCGTGGTGGCCGGCGACGAGCCCGCGCCGATGCACCGCGCCATGGCGGCGGCCCTCGAGGAGGCCTGGGCCGACATCCGGCGCATCCAGACCGAGGCGCGCGGCAAGGGCCTGCCGCAGCGGGCGCGCTGGCCGATGATCGTCCTGCGCTCGCCCAAGGGCTGGACGGGGCCCAAGGAGGTCGACGGCAAGCGCGTCGAGGGCTCGTGGCGGGCGCACCAGGTCCCGATCCCCGCGGTGCGCGAGAACCCGGCGCACCTCGCGCTCCTCGAGCGCTGGATGAAGGGCTATCGGCCCGAGGAGCTCTTCGACGGGCAGGGGCGGCTGCGCCCCGAGCTCGCGGCGATCGCGCCGGCCGGCGAACGCCGCATGAGCGCGAATCCGCACGCGAACGGCGGCCTGCTGCTCAAGGATCTGAGGCTGCCGGACTTCCGCCAGTACGCCGTGCCGGTCCCGAAGCCCGGGGCCTCGCAGGCCGAGGCGACGCGCGTGCTCGGCGGCTTCCTGCGCGACGTGCTCGAGCGCAACGCCGAGGCGCGGAACTTCCGCCTCGTCGGCCCCGACGAGACCAGCTCGAACCGCCTCGACGCGGTGTTCGAGGCGACGGGGCGGGCCTGGGAGGCCGAGACGCTCCCCTGGGACGACGAGCACCTCGCGCGCGACGGCCGCGTGATGGAGATCCTGAGCGAGCACACCTGCCAGGGCTGGCTCGAGGGCTACCTGCTCACCGGCCGCCACGGCCTCTTCTCGTGCTACGAGGCGTTCATCCACATCGTCGATTCGATGTTCAACCAGCACGCCAAGTGGCTCAAGGTGACCCGCGGCATCCCCTGGCGGCGGCCCATCGCCTCGCTCAACTACCTGCTGACCTCGCACGTCTGGCGGCAGGACCACAACGGCTTCTCGCACCAGGATCCGGGCTTCATCGACCACGTCGTCAACAAGAAGGCCGAGGTGGTGCGCGTGTACTTCCCGCCGGACGCGAACTGCCTGCTCTCGGTCGCCGACCACTGCCTGCGCTCGAAGCACTACGTGAACGTGATCGTGGCGGGGAAGCAGCCGGCGCCGCAGTTCCTGTCGATGGAGGACGCCATCGTCCACTGCACGGAAGGGATCGGCATCTGGGCGTTCGCGAGCAACGACGAGGGCGGCGAGCCGGACGTCGTGATGGCCTGCTGCGGCGACGTGCCCACGCTGGAGACGCTGGCGGCCGTCGACTGGCTGCGGCGCGAGATCCCGGACCTCAAGATTCGCGTCGTGAACGTCGTCGACCTCATGAAGCTGCAGCCCCCGAGCGAGCACCCGCACGGCCTCTCGGAGGCCGACTACGCCACGCTCTTCACCACGGGCAGGCCGATCGTCTTCGCGTACCACGGCTATCCGTGGCTCATCCACCGCCTCACCTACCGGCGCCCCAATCACGACAACCTGCACGTGCGCGGTTACAAGGAGGAGGGCACCACGACGACGCCGTTCGACATGGCCGTGCTGAACCAGATCGACCGCTTCGACCTCGCCCGCGACGTCATCGATCGCGTGCCGAAGCTCCAGGAGCGCGCGGCGCACGCGAAGGAGAAGCTGCGCGAGAAGCTGGTGCAGCACCGGCTGTACGTGCGCGAGCACGGCGAGGACATGCCCGAGGTGCGCGATTGGGCCTGGAGCCGTTGAGCCGCATGGAAACTTTCGGGCCGTCGTGCGTCTGTCTCCTTGAAACCCATGGCGGCCTGACGGCCACCCTGAAAGGAGCAAAACCATGAAGATCACGAGGATTCTGGCGGGAGCGGCGACGCTCGCGCTGCTGGCGCTGCCGGCCGCGGGCGCGCAGGCGCAGATGATGGGCGGGATGCACGGGAAGATGGGCGGCGGGATGCCGGGGCTGCGGCTCCTGCTCAAGGCCGCGAACCTCACGCCCGATCAGCGCAACCAGGTGCACGATCTGATGCGGAGCACGCACGAGCAGATTCGCCCCCTCGTGCAGCAGATGCACCAGCTGCACGAGCAGATCGCCGACAAGCTGGCGGGCACCGGCAGCGTCACGCTCGGCGATCTGACGCCGCTGCAGCAGCAGATCAACGCCATCCAGGGGCAGGTGCAGCAGCTCCGGCTCAAGGCGGCGCTCCAGATCCGCGGGATGCTGACCTCCGATCAGCTCTCGCGCGTGGCGGCGATGCACCAGAAGATGGAGGCCCTGCACCAGCAGATGCGCGACGTCATGGGCGCTCCCGAAGGGGCCGAACCTCCCGAGGGCGGCGAGGGCGAGCCGCCACCGCCGATGCCGTAACCGGGCGCCATGGACGAGCCGGTCCAGGCCGACCTGATCTCGCGAGCGCGCGCCGGCGATCGGCGCGCGCTCCGCGAGTTGATCGTGGCCTGGCAGGCCCCCGTCGCGCGCTTCGTGCTGGCGCAGGTCGGCGACCGGGGAGAGGTCGAGGATCTCTGCCAGCTGGTCTTCGTGAAGATGGTCCGGGGGCTGCCCCGGCTGAAGCTCGAAGAGGCTTTCGAAGGCTGGCTCTTCCAGATTGCGCGCAACGCGTGCCGCGACTGGATGAGGCGCCGGCGGTGGCAGCGGCGCTTGTTCGTGGCGCTCGGGGAAGAGCACGAAGGCATCGCCGCGAGCGACGCGCGAGGGACGGGCGACGGGGCACCGGCGCTGGCGCTGGCGCTCCAGGAGATGCCGGCGCCGCAGCGGGAGCTGATCGCCCTGTCGCTCGACGGGCGGCACAGCTACGAAGAGATGGCGCGGCTGCAGGCGGTGTCGGTTCCTGCCTTCAAGTCGAGGTTGTTCCGCGCCCGCGAGCAGCTCAAGCGGGTGCTCGCAGGGAAGAGAGGTGACCGCGATGAACGCTGAACGAGACGAGCTGTTGCCGGCGGACTTCGCCGATCGCGTGCTCGCGCGGGTGGATCGGCTGCACCGTCGCGCGCGGCGCCTGCGTGCGCTCGGCGGGCTCGCGGGGCTGGCCGTCGTCGCGGCCGTGGTCGCGCTGCCGCACCGTCGAGCGCCGGTCCACTCGGTCGGGAGCGCCGCTGCGACGGTCGTGGCGGAGCTGGACGACGCCGTGGTGGACTCGGCCGGCGACGTCGACGAGGACCCGGGGACGGAGTTCTTCCCGGACTCCCCGGATTCGGTGACGGGCCCGCAGGGTCAGTGAGGCGCTGCGCTCCGGGCGTCCACCCGGTCGGCGATCACCGTGGCGCGATCCTCCGTGTAGCTCGCGCGCACTTCCATTCCCTCCCGCAGGTCCGAGACCGAGCCGGGCTGTCCATCGATCGTCACCCGCGTCACCGGGCCCACG
>DATJNL010000336.1:0-15524 GCA_035508175.1 Myxococcales bacterium | reverse complement strand
GGGCGGGAACGGCGAGGATCAAGAGGGATGCGGCGACGAGCTTGCGGATCATGGCGACCTCCAGGGTGGAACTGCCTGCTGCGAGAGAGAGCATCGGCCGTGCCGCGCCGAAGCGCCCGACATCACGGAGGGCGGCGCCGGCGGCTGGGGCGATTTGCCGCACGGCCCGGGGCGTTCTTCCGCTCAGCCCGAGGTGACGGTGTCGCTCACGTCGGCCGGGCAGTCGCCGGAAGCGGACGTGCCCTGCGCGGTGAACGACGCGCCGGTCACGGTGACGCGCATGTCCTCGTAGGTGGCCGGCGACACGGTGGAGGTGGCGCTCACCTGCGCGGCCGAGAGCGCCACGGCCGGCGGCAGGGGCGAGGTGCCGATCACCGAGACGACCGTGGTGGCGGACGCCGAGAGCTGGTTCGCGCCCTTGTAAGGGCTCCACGTGGCATTGGTGATCGTCACCACGCTGCCCAGGCTGGGGACCGTGCCGTAGGCCACGTCGACCGCGGCCGTGCCGCCCTCGGCCAGGTAGACCTCGATGCCCGAGCCGGGCGCGGGCGTGCCGCCGGAGGCCACGGGGTCCTGCACGAAGAGCAGGCCGCTCTTGCTGCCCGCCACCCAGGGCTTCACCGCGGTCACGACGCCCCAGAAGCCGGTGCCGACCTCGCTGCTCACGGCCTGGGCCACGGTGGTGAAGCCGCTCGCGGGCGCGGTGTAGGCGAGCGCCGGGCTCGGCGAGCCGGGGAGCGCCACGTCGGAGCAGGTGCCGAGGTAGAGCGCCGGCGCGGGCGTCGCGGCGTCGTTGTCGTCGGAGTCGATCGCGTAGATGCCGCCCACGGCCGAGAGCGCGGTGCCGTCGGCCCAGGCGGCGATGGTGGCGGCGCAACCCTCGGTGGTGAGCTCGGTGGTGAAGTCGTAGTACTGCAGGTACACGGTGTCGCCCGACCCGTCGGAGGTGCCGAGGCCGTCGCAGTAGGTCGTCGGGGGCGCGCCGGTGCTGCTGCCGCCGCCGGAGCTCGAGCCGCCGTTGGTGAAGCCGCCGGTGGAGCCACCCGCGGTGGAGCTGCCGCCGCAGATGAGGCAGCCGCCGGTAGAGTTGCCGTGGTTGCCGCCCGTGCTGCCGCCGATGCCGGCGCCGGTGCTGCTGCCCCCGTTGTCATTCCCGCCGTTGCCGCCGTTGTCCGCGTTCGTGTAGACGCAGAGGTCGCTGAGGCAGCTGTAGCCGACGCAGCAGTCGCCCTGGCTCTGGCAGCTCTGGTTGGCGCTGCGGCAGACGCCGCTGGTGGTGCCGCCGGGGCCGCCGCTGCTGCACGCGGCGAGGGCGAACGCGACGGCGGGGAGCAGCGGGAGCGTCTTCATGGCGATCCTCCAGGAACTCGAGAGCCCGGCGCTCGCGGGGAGCGCCGGGCTTCGTTGCCGCTGCAGCGGCGCCGTCTAGCCGCCCGCGTACTCGAGCAGGTTGGGACAGTCGTTGCTGGCGGCGTCGCCTTCGACCGTGAACGGTCCGCCCGTCACGGTCGCGCGCATGCCCTGATAGCCGAGGGCGGTCGCATTGGTGGTGTTGTACGCGGCCTGGGCCGGCGTCAGCTGCACCGGGGTCGGCAGCGGCGCCGTACCGAGGATCGACATGTTCCAGAGGCCCTTGGCCGCGCTGAACTGGTGCTGCGAGTTCGAGTAGCCGCTGAACCCGCTGAAGTAGCCGTTGTACGGGCTCCAGGTCATGCCGGAGAAGAGCACCACGTCGCCGCGCTGCGGAGCCGTCGGGGAGCTGTTGCTGAGCACGCTGTCGGTGCAGCCCTTGGAGGTGCAGCCCTCGACGTAGATGCTGACGCCGCTGTTGGGTGCGGGGGTGCCCGAGGTCGGGATGTCTTGCACGTAGACCGTGCCGCCCTTCCACTCGGAATCGGTCGTGCTGTAGTACCAGGCGTTGACGGCGGTGACCACGCCCCAGAAGGAGTACGCTCCCGCGGTGGTGGACGGGCTGCTGCCGCCGACGATCGAGGCCACCGAGACGGCTCCCGCGTCCGCGGCCGGCGGGGCGAAGTTCATGCCGCCGTCGCCATCGATGCTTCCGGCGCCCAGACCGACGTCGTCGCAGTCGGTGAGGAAGATGGCATAGGGCGCCGCCAGGCCCGCCGTGGGCTGGCCATCGTTGTTTCCATCCAGGTCCTCGTCGAAGATGCCCGTGAGATTGGTCGACTGGCCGTCCTTCCAGCCGGTGATCGTGGCCTGGCAGTTGTCGCTCTTGAGGACGAAGCCGAAGGCGTAGGTGTCGGCGAAGAGCTGGGTGCCGCCCGCGTCGAGGCCGAAGCCCTCGCAATCGGCGGTCGCGCCGCCGGTGCTGCCGCCGCTGGAGGTGCCGCCGCTGTTGCCGCCGCCGGTGCTGCCCCCGTTGCCGCCCGTGGTGCCGCCATTGCCGCCGCTGCAGGCCACCGCGAACGCGGACAGCGCCACGCAGGCCAGAAGATGCTTCTTCATCGGTCTTCCCTCTCGAAAAAAAACGCTGCCGCGGCTGATTCCGCGGGAGTGGTTCCAAAAGTGCGCGCGCCTTCTATCGCACACCCGCTCGGTTGGGAAGCCCCCCGGGCGCTCGCGTGACGAAGATGTCACGTGGCCGCCCCGCTCAGGGGGCGTGGAAGGAGTAGATCGCCTCGACCGCCACGTTGCGGTAGCGCTCGAACTTGAGCTCCATGGCGAGCAGCGTGTTCAGGAACGCCCCGGGCTCGATGGCGCCGGCCTTCCGCCGCCGTTTCAGCTCGGAGAGGATGGGCTTCTTCGCGGGGCGCGGGTGGTAGCAGAAGGCGCTCGAGAAGAAGAGGTCGCCCTTGAAGGGGATGAGGCGCGCCTCGAAGACGTCGCCCTTCGCGAGGCCGGCGAGGACGCGCCGCTCGAAGACCTCGTAGTCCTTCTCGCCGATGAGCTCCCGCACGCGCAGCCGCTCGTTCTTGGGCGGCTTCTTGAGCTCGAAGAGGCCGCGCACCGTCTCGGTGAACGCGCGGTAGATGGGGAGCTCCGAGGGGTGGATGCGCTCGCCCTCCTCGGCGACGAACGCTTCCGCGGGCGTGGAGGCGCCGCGCTTGCGGTCGAGGACGTACCAGTCGACGAAGGCGGCGAGGCGGCTCTCCATGGAGCGGTCGTCCTCGAACACGTCGCCCCCGGTGGCGGCGGCGAACTCCCGGCGCGCGGCGGCGACGTCGTCCTTGAAGCGGTCGGCGGTGGCCCAGGCCACCACCTTGTCGAGATGGGCTTGGTACATCTAGCGCATCATCCGGAGGAACTCGCCGAAGAGCTTGCGGGCGTCGTGCGGGCCCGGCGAGGCTTCGGGGTGGTACTGCACGCTGAAGGCGGGCAGGTCGCGGGCGCGCAGGCCCTCCACCGTGCCGTCGTTCAGGTTCACGTGGGTGATCTCGGCGCGGCCCGCGAGGGAGGCGCCGTCCACCGCGAAGCCGTGGTTCTGGCAGGTGATGTCCACCTTGCCGGTCGCCAGCTCCTTCACCGGCTGGTTGGCGCCGCGGTGCCCGAACTTGAGCTTGTAGGTCTTCCCGCCCAGGGCGAGGGCCAGGATCTGGTGGCCGAGGCAGATGCCGAAGACGGGGCGCTTGCCGAGCAACTCGGCCACGGTCTCGCGCACGCCGGGGACGGCGTCGGGATCGCCGGGGCCGTTCGTGAGAAAGATGCCGTCGGGCGCGAGGGCGAGCACCTCGGCGGCCTTCGTCCAGGCCGGCACCACGGTGAGGCGGCAGCCCTCGTCGACGAGCAGGCGCAGCATGGAGCGCTTGAGGCCGAAGTCGAAGGCGACGACGTGCTTCGGCTTCCCGGCCCCCTCACCCTGCCCTCTCCCCCGCTGGGGGAGAGGGTTCTGGACGAGGTCCCCTGGCTTCGTCCCCGTCGGCTGGATGGGGCTCTGGCCGGGCCCGGGGGCGCTCTCGCCTGCCCTCTCGCCGAGGACGTCCGGAGTTCCCTCGGTCCATTCGTAGGGCTCCTTGCAGGAGATGCGGCTCGCGAGGTCCTGGCCCACCATGCCCGGAGCGCGCTTCGCGAGGTCCACCAGCGCGGCGGCGCTCGCGCCGCTCGTGCCGAGCGCTCCCATCTGCGCGCCGTGGTCCCGCAGGTGGCGCGTGAGCCCGCGCGTGTCGAGGCCGGCGATGCCCGGCAGGCCCTGGCGCGAGAGATACGCGCCGAGCGTCTCGCGCGCGCGCCAGCTCGAGGGCGCCTGCGCGCAGCGCTTGACGACCATCCCCACGGCGTGCGGCCGCGCCGACTCCTCGTCGTCGGGGTTCGCGCCGACGTTGCCCATCTCGGGGCAGGTCATGGTGACGATCTGGCCGACGTAGGAGGGATCCGTGAGGATCTCCTGGTAGCCCGCGTGCGAGGTGTTGAAGACCACCTCGCCCACCACGTCCACGGCCGCGCCGAAGGCCTCGCCCTCGAAGGTGCGACCGTCGGCCAAGGCCAGTACCGCGCGTCTCGTCGGCATCGGGGGTGCGTCTACTTACTTCGGCGGCCGCGGATCCGCCAAGCGGTAAACGACGCGGCCGGCGACGAGGGTGAGCTCGACGCGCCCGCGGAGCTCGTGGCCCTTGAACGGCGTGTGGCGCCCTTTGGAGAGGAACGACGCGGGATCCACGGTCCAGATCGCGGCCGGGTCGAAGAGCGTGAGGTCCGCGGCGACGCCGGGCCGCAGCGTGCCGCCGGGCAAGGCGTAGGCGCGCGCGGGCCCGTGCGTGAACAGCTCCACCAGGCGCCGGCGCGGCAGGGCGCCGTCGAGCGCGAGGCGGTGCGCCACCGCGAAGGCCGTCTCCAGGCCCACGACGCCGTTCGCGGCCGCCTCGAGCTCCACGTCCTTGTCGGTCGGCCCGTGGGGCGCGTGGTCGGTGGCGATGGCGTCGAGGGTGCCGTCGCGGAGCCCCTCGCGGATGGCGTCGACGTCGGCCCGGCTGCGCAGGGGCGGCGACATCTTGGCGTCCGGGTCGTAGCCGGCGAGCGCGTCGTCGGTGAGGGCCAGGTGGTGCGGCGTGACCTCGGCGGTGACCGGCAGGCCCCGCGCCTTGGCGGCGCGCAGCGCGCGCACGCTGCCGGCGGCCGAGAGGTGGCCGAGGTGGAGCCGGCCGCCGGTGAGCTCGCAGAGGGCGAGGTCGCGCACCACCATGACCTCCTCCGCCTGGGGAGGGGTGCCGCGCAGGCCCAGGCGCGTCGCCGTGGGCCCCTCGTTGACGCCGGTCCCCGCCCCGAGCGTCGGGTCCTCCTCGTGGGCCATCACGGGCACGTCCAGCAAGCGCGCCCACTCGAGCGCGCGGCGCATCAGCGCGGCGCTCGCGATGGGGTGGCCGTCGTCGGTGAAGGCGACCGCCCCGGCCTCGCGCATGGCCGAGAGCTCCGCCAGCGCCTCGCCGGCCTGGCCCGCGCTGACGGCGCCGCTCGGGTAGACGCGCACCGGCGAGGTGGCGCGGGCGCGCGCGGCCACCCAGTCCACCAGCGGCCCGCTGTCGATGGGCGGCCGCGTGTTCGGCATGGCCACGACCGCGGTGAAGCCGCCGGCCGCCGCGGCGCGGCCCCCGGTCTCGATCGTCTCCTTGCCTTCGTCGCCGGGCTCGCGCAGGTGGCAGTGCAGATCGATGAAGCCCGGCAGCACCCAGCGGCCCGCGGCGTCCACGAGCTCGTCGTCGCTGCCGGGGCGCGGGGCCGGGCCGGGGCCCTCCACGAGCTCCCGCACCGTGCCGCCTTCGATGACGACGGTGCGGACCGCCTCGAGCCCCTGCGCGGGGTCGACGACCGTGCCGCCGCGGACGATGACCCGCTGGCTCACGCGGCCCCCTCGGCGCGCCGCTCGTGCAACAGCTCGTGCAGGATGGCCATTCGCACGAACACGCCGTTCTCGACCTGGTCGAGGATGACGCTCCGCGGGCCGTCGGCGACGGCCGAGGCCAGCTCGACGCCCCGGTTGATGGGGCCGGGGTGCAGCACCAGCGCCGCCGGCTTCAGCGTGGCGGCCGCGCGCGGGCCGAGGCCGTAGAGCCGGGCGTACTCGCGCCGCGAGGGCAGGCGGGGGTCGTGTCCGCCGGCCTGCCGCTCCAGCTGGATGCGCAGCATCATCACGGCGTCCGCGCCCTCGAGCGCGCTCTCCAGCCGCGGGTGGACCTCGACGCGCGGGCCGAGGCGCTCGAGGCCCGGCGGCAGGAGCGACGGCGGCCCGCAGAGGCGCACCGTGGCCCCGAGCGTGCCGAGGCAGAAGGCGTTCGACCGGGCCACGCGGCTGTGCGCGATGTCGCCCACGATGGCGACGACCTTGCGCTCCAGCGAGCCCAGCGCCGCGCGCAACGTGAAGGCGTCGAGGAGCGCCTGCGAGGGGTGCTCGTGCGCGCCGTCGCCCGCGTTGACCACGGAGCAGCGCACCCGCCGCGACACCGCGAGGGCCGCCCCGGCCGCCGCGTGCCGGATGACCACGGCGGCGGGCCGCATGGCGTCGATGTTCCGGACCGTGTCGAAGAGCGTCTCGCCCTTGCTCACGCTCGAGCCGGCGGCCGTCCAGTTGACGGGGTCGGCCCCGAGCCGCCGCGCCGCGATCTCGAAGGAGACGCGCGTGCGCGTCGAGGCCTCGAAGAAGAGGTTGACGACGACCAGGCCCCGCAGCGAGCCGTGCCCGTGCCCCGCCTTGAAGGCGGCGGCGCGGTCGAGCAGGTGCAGGATCTCGCCTGCCTCCAGCCCCTCGATGCCCAGCAGGTGGCGCGGCTTCAGTTCCAATTGACCGGAGCGAGGCTGGCGTTCGCGCTCGGGCTGAAGTGGAGCGTGATGAACTTGCCCTTGAGCCACGGGAGCGGCATGTGCCTCGCGTAGTGCACGCTCACGGTCACGTCGCCCGACTGGTCGGAGCAGTCCTGGTCCTGGTCGGTGCAGGTCACGATCACGTCGTCGTCGGTGACCGGGAGGCCGCGGACGACGGTGGCCGCGCCGCCCGCCGGCGTCTCCACGTGCGAGCCGATGGTCGAGAGCTTCTCGAGCACGCGCTTCTGGATCTCGTCCTTGCCGATGCGCCGCCAGCCATCGTTGACGACGGCGTGGATCTGCTGCGAGGCGTCCATGTTGTCGACGAAGGCGGGGAAGATGGCGTATCCGACGTAGCCCACGGCGGCGATCCCCAGGACCAAGGCGTATGTCGTCCACTGGAACTCTGCTGCGTCAGCCATTCACACCTCCTCCTCGATTTCATACCACCGGGAGAGCCCCCGTGGTACAGCTTCCGCGGCCCCCCATTTTGACCGCCGAAGCGGTTGACAAGCCGAATCAGCCCAGTAAGATTGGCAGCTTCCTTTCTAACCAGGAGAGTGAATGTCCGGCGTCCGCGTCAAGGAAGGCGAGTCGTTCGAGAATGCGATGAAGCGCTTCAAGAAGTCCTGCGAGAAGGCGGGGATCCTCTCGGAGGTCCGCAAGCGCGAGCACTACGAGAAGCCGTCGGTCAAGCGCAAGAAGAAGGCGCTGGCCGCGAAGAAGCGCGCGCTGAAGAAGATGCGCAAGGTGATCATGTAGCTCGAAGGCGGCGCTGCGATGAGCCTACGCCAGCGGGTCGAAGACGAGCTCAGGGGCGCCATGAAGGCCATGGCGTCGGGCGGGGATCCGCTCAAGCTCGAGACCTGCCGCATGCTCAAGTCGGCGGTGAAGTACCGCGAGATCGAGCTGGGGCAGCCCCTCGACGACGCCGGCGTCATGGCCGTGGTCGGCTCGCTCATCAAGCAGCGCCGCGATTCCGTCGAGCAGTACCGGGCCGGGGGGCGCCCGGACGCAGCCGCGAAGGAGGAGGCGGAGATCGTCATCCTGCAGGCCTTCCTGCCCACGCAGCTCGGCGAAGCGGAGCTCGGCAAGCTCGTCGACGAAGCCATCGCCGAGACGGGAGCGAAGGGGCCGAAGGACATGGGGCAGGTCATGAAGGTCCTCAAGGTCAAGGCCGCGGGCCGCGCCGAGGGCAAGACCCTGAGCGAGCTGGTGAAGGCGCGGCTGTCGGGCTCGGCTTGAGCCGCGGGGGGTACGCCGGCCGTCTGCTGGCCGGCCGCCCCGCTCGAAATGCTGATTCCTGAAGAAAAGGTTCGCGAGATCCTCGAACGCACCGACATCGTGGCGCTGATCGCGCGCTCCGTGGAGCTCAAGCGGGCCGGCCGCAGCTTCAAGGGCCTCTGCCCGTTTCACGGCGAGCGGACGCCTTCGTTCCATGTCTCCCCCGAGCGGCGCCGCTTCAAGTGCTTCGGCTGCGGCGCCGGCGGCGACGCCATCGCCTTCGCGATGCGCCAGGGCGGCGTGGGCTTCGTCGAGGCGGCTCGATCCCTGGCGAGCCAGGCGGGCGTGCGGCTGGAGGCCAGCGCCGACGACCGGTTCCTGCGCGAGAAGCTCGAGCTCCGCCGGGTCCACGACATGGCCGCCCGCTTCTACGCGGGGCGCCTCTGGGACGCGCGCGCCGGGAAGCTCGCCCGCGAGCACCTCGCGAAGCGCGGCATCGGGGAGGACACCGCCCGGGCCTTCGGCCTCGGCTACGCGCCCAACGCCTGGAACGAACTCTCGGCGGCGTGCGTTCGGGAAGGGATGTCGGAGCTCGCCCTGCGCGCCGGTCTCTTGAGCCAGAAGCAGGGCGGGCGCGAGGCCTACGACTTCTTTCGCGGACGCGTGATGATCCCGATTCGCAGCCCCGAGGGGCAGACCGTCGCCTTCGGCGGCCGCGTCCTCGAGGGGCAGGACGACCGCAAGTTCATCAACTCGCGCGAGTCGCCCATCTACAAGAAGGGCGAGCTGCTCTTCGGCGTCGACGCCGCGCGCGAGGGGATCCGCAAGAGCGGGCAGGCGCTGCTCGTCGAGGGCTACTTCGACGCCATCGCCCTGCACCAGCAGGGGATCGCCAACGCGGTCGCGCTCTGCTCGGCCTCGCTGACCGCCGAGCAGGTCAAGCTGCTGCGGCGCTTCGAGGCCCGGGAGCTGGTGCTGGTCCTCGACGGCGACGAGGCGGGGCGCCGGGGGGTGGCGCGGGCGGCCGGCCCCCTGCTCGCCATGGGGATGCCCGCCCGGGTGGTGGTCCTGCCGGCCGGCGTCGACCCGGACGAGCACGTGCTGGCGGTGGGGGCGGAAGCTTTCCGGGCGCAGGTGGACAAGGCCCTGCCGATGACCGAGCACCTGATCGCCAGCGCCCTCCCCCAAGGCGCGTCCGCGACCTTCGAGCAGAAGCTCGCGGCCCTCGCCCAGCTGCAGCCGATCCTGGCGCAGGTGCCGGAAGGGCTGGAGCGCTCGCTCTTCGTGCAGGCGCTCTCGCGCGGCCTGGGCGTCGACGAGCGCGACCTGCGCGCCCGGCTCGGCGACGCCCCGCTCCGGGCGGCGCCCCCCGCCCCGGGCCAGACCGCGCAGCGCCCGGAGGCCGGTCCCGCCGAGAAGCGGACCTCCCGGCCGGTCCCCCAGAAGCCGCCGGGCGACCCGCTGGAGGAGATCTTCCTCGTCGCCCACCTCCTGGTCGAGCCCGACCTCGCCCGCCTGCCCGTCGCCTCGACCCTGGAGGAGCTGGCCCACGCGGGCCTGCGCGCCGTCGCGGCGGAGCAGATCCAGGCCACGCTCGACGGACAGCCCCGCACGGCCGACGAGATCCTCGAGGGGCTCGACGCGCGCCTGTCCGCCAGCGTGCGGCAGGTCATGCGCCGGGTGCTGGCCGAGCCCGAGGCCGCGCGCCGCGAGGAGTTCGCGCAGAAGTGCGGCGTGTACCGGCAGCGGCTGGCCAAGCGAGAGGAAGATCAGATCCAGCGGCAGCTCGCCGCGCTGGCCAAGGAGATCGCCGCGCAGCGGCGCAGCGGGCGCGATCCCGCGGCGCTGCAGCCACTCCTCGACGAGCACATGACCTTGACCGAACAGAAGCAGGCTCTCGCCCAGGCGCGCCGCGGCGCGGTCGGGCGAGGCTCCAACCCAGTGAAGCCGGCGAATTCCAAAGGCTTGCAACAGCCGTCCCCCGGCCGTTAAGGAGAGAAGTCGATGGCCAGCGCGAAGCCCCAGCAGAAGCCCGCCAAGAAGGCACCCGCCCCCACCCGAGCAGCCGCCAAGAAGGCGGCCCGGAAGGCCGCCCTCAAGGGCGCGGTCAAGGCCAAGGGCGGCGCCGCCGTCGAGGCCGACGCCGAGCACGGCGAAGAGGAGGGAGCCGAGGTCGTCGCCGGCGGCGAGGAGCGGGAGCCCGACTTCGAGGAGATCGCCCTGGAAGCCGACCCCGAGGCCGACCTGGCGGTCGTCGACGTGGACGTCGAGGGGGACGTCGGCACCGCGGCCGAGGCCGCCGAGGGCACCGAGACCCCCGGCCGCGCCGCGAACCGCGTCGAGGTCAAGGCGCTGCTCGATCGCGGCCGCGAGAAGGGCTTCCTGACCTACGACGAGGTCAACGACGCGCTGCCGACCGACATCGTGTCGTCCGACCAGATCGACGACGTCATGTCGATGTTCGGCGAGAACGACATCGAGATCGTCGACGACGCCACCAAGGTCAAGCTCCCCGAGACCAAGCCGCCGGAGCCCGAGGCCGCCGAGAAGGAGGCCGAGGCCGAGGAGGAGCGCGACGACGACTTCGACGCGGGCTACGCGAAGGGCAGCGATCCCGTCCGCATGTACCTCCGCAAGATGGGCTCCGTCTCCCTGCTCACGCGCGAGGGCGAGGTCGAGATCGCGAAGCGCATCGAGGAGGGCGAGAAGGCCGTCCTGCGCGCGGTGCTGTCCTCCTCGGTCGCGATCAAGGAGATCCTCGAGCTCGGCGAGCGGCTCAAGAAGGGCAAGCTGCGCGTCCGCGAGATCGTGAAGGACGCCGACGACAACGCCTCCTCCACCCCTGCGGAGGGCGAGGAGGTGGCCGAGGTCGCCGTGGCCGCGAACGAGGGCGGACAGGCCGAGCAGATCATCAAGCTCATCGAGAAGATCCGGCGCCTCGACCGGGAGGTCGAGCACTGCGAGGAGCTGCTCGGCGGCAAGCGGCGCCTCTCCGACGTCAAGCGGCGCGACCTCAAGGACGAGATCCGCGGCTACCGGGAGCAGATGGTCGGCCACCTCGAGGCGATGCGCCTCAACAAGAAGCAGACCGACAACATCATCGAGAAGCTCAAGGTCCTCATCCACCGGGTCGAGAAGAGCGAGCAGGAGATGCGGGACTGCGAGCAGCGCTCGGGCCTCGCGCTCAAGGATCTGCGGCGCGTCCTGCGCGGCTCGCGCGAGGACGGCGCGGCCGAGAAGAAGCTCGCCCGCCGCCTGGGCATCGGCCTCGCCGAGGTGCAGGAGATCGACCGCACCCTCAAGAACGCCAACCGCAAGATCAAGCGCGTCGAGGAGGAAGCGCTGCTGCCCGTCGAGCAGCTCCGCGCCACCTACGACGCCATCACCGAAGGCGAGCGCATGGCCGAGAAGGCCAAGGCCGAGCTGGTCGAGGCCAACCTGCGCCTCGTGGTGAGCATCGCCAAGAAGTACACGAACCGCGGCCTGCAGTTCCTCGACCTGATCCAGGAGGGCAACATCGGCCTGATGAAGGCCGTGGACAAGTTCGAGTACCGCCGCGGCTACAAGTTCTCGACGTACGCGACGTGGTGGATCCGCCAGGCCATCACCCGCGCCATCGCCGACCAGGCGCGCACCATCCGCATCCCGGTGCACATGATCGAGACCATCAACAAGCTGATCCGCACGAGTCGCTACCTGGTGCAGGAGATCGGCCGCGAGCCCACGCCCGAGGAGATCGCCGAGAAGATGGAGCTGCCGCTCGACAAGGTCCGCAAGGTCCTCAAGATCGCCAAGGAGCCCATCTCGCTCGAGACGCCCATCGGCGAGGAGGAGGACAGCCACCTCGGCGACTTCATCGAGGACAAGGCGATCGTCTCGCCGGCCGAGGCCGTCATCAACATGAACCTGGCCGAGCAGACGCGCAAGGTGCTGGCCACGCTCACGCCGCGCGAGGAGAAGGTCCTGCGCATGCGCTTCGGCATCGGCGAGGAGAGCGATCACACGCTCGAGGAAGTGGGCCAGGACTTCGAGGTCACCCGCGAGCGCATCCGGCAGATCGAGGCCAAGGCGCTGCGCAAGCTCCGCCACCCCTCCCGCAGCAAACGCCTCAAGAGCTTCGTCGAAAGTTGAGGGGTTGCGGGTGCCCCTCTTTGTGATAGAGGTGGCCCCGCGGATGCTCCTTCCCTGCAGAGGGCCTGTAGCTCAGCGGTCAGAGCTGTCGGCTCATAACCGATTGGTCCCTGGTTCGAATCCAGGCGGGCCCACCCGTCGGCCGACGGCGGCGCATCGCGAGGAGGTCTGGACGAGTTGACCCCGCAATTGAAGGCTCTGGAAGCGCTGCAGAAGGTGGATGCCGAGATTCTCGAGCTCACGCGCTCCGGAGAGGCGAACCCGAAGCGGCTGGCCGAGCTGGACCGCGACCTCAACCAGGCGCGCAGCGAGTGGGAAGTCGAGCACACCAAGGTCACCGACAACGACAAGCAGCGCCGCGACCTGGAGCAGCAGCTCCAGGCCGAGAAGGACACCATCAAGAAGTGGGAGGGCCGCCTCTCCGAGCAGCGGACCCCCCGCGAGTACTCCGCCCTCTCGCGCGAGATCGACATCGCCCGCAAGACGATCGAGAACGTGGAGCACCAGATCGTCGAGCTGCGGCAGGCCGCCGAGGAGCTCAAGCGCGTCGCCGAGCAGAAGCAGCAGTCGCTGCGCGGACGGCAGGAGACCGCCGGCGGCGAGGCCACCGAGATTCGCAAGAAGATGGCCGCGCTCGAGGAGCGCCTCGGAGTCCTGAACAAGCAGCGCGAGCAGGCCATGCAGAGCTGCGACCGGCCGCTGCTCAACCGCTACGAGACCATCCGCAAGAAGCGCGGTCTGGCGCTCGTCCCGGTGATCAACGGCAGCTGCCGCGGCTGCCACATGAGCCTGCCGCCGCAGCTCTACAACCAGCTTCGCTCCGGCCAGGCGTCCATCGAGAGCTGCCCGAGCTGCCACCGCCTCATCTACGTCCCGGATCCCCCGCCCGAGACCCCCGCGGGCTGAGCCGCCTTGTCGACGGACGCCGAGATCCTGGCGGCCATCGCCGGCGCCGAGGACTTCGAGAAGACGCTCGAGCGCCACCCCGGGCTCACGCGCGCCGCCATCCTGGCCTGTCTCCGGCGGGCCGCCGCGTCGTCCGGGCGGAAGGATGGGGTCCGGACCGAGGCGGCCCCGCCGGTCCAGGCGCCGCCCCCCCACCGGAGCGGCGTCGACGGCCACGAGCGCGTGCGCATCTACTCCGACGGGGCGGCCCGCGGCAATCCAGGCCCGGCCGGCGCCGGCGCCATCGTCGCGTCCGCCGACGGCCAGGTGATCGCGCGCCTCGGCCGCTACCTGGGCGAGGCCACCAACAACTTCGCCGAGTACCAGGGGCTCCTGCTGGGGCTGCGCCGCGCCGCCGAGCTGGGCGCCCGGGACGTCGAGATCTTCGCCGACAGCCAGCTGATGATCCGGCAGCTGGGCGGCCAGTACCGCGTCCGCAACGAGGGCCTGCGCCCCCTCTTCGACGAGGCCCTCCGGCTCCTGCGGGGCTTCCGCAAGTTCGAGCTGCACCACATCCCCCGCGAGCGCAACGCCGCGGCCGACGAGATGAGCAACCGCGCCATCGACGAGCGCATGTGAACGTCCGGCGGGCGCCTCGCCACCACCGGCAGGCAGACCCCGGGTCGCGTTGACTTCGACCAGTGAACATGAGCTTCTCGGGGGCTCGGGAGGTTGCCTGCATGCGCTCGCGGACGTTGGCCCTCGGACTGACCACCACCCTCGCGGCGGTCCTCTCGGCGTGCATCACCGCCACCACGGAGGACGCGGGACCGGGGACCTGCGGCACCGACGCCCAGCCCTGTGAGCTGGCGACGGACTGCTGCGACGGCTTCGCCTGCGTCACCGGGCGCTGCACGTTCGAGGGAGGCGGCAACGCCTCCGCGGGCGACACCACCGGCGGGAGCGCGAGCGCCACGTCGACCTCGGGCGGCACGCAGTCGATCAACGGGGCGTCGTCGGGCGGGGGCCAGGGCTCCGGCGGCATCAACGGCTCGGGCGGGATCAACGGCAGCGGCACGGGCGGCGGCGGCAGCTCGACCGGGTCCACCCAAAGCGGCACGAGCACCGGTGCGCCGGGCTGCTCGAACACGGTCACGCCGTTCAACGAGTACGGCAGCTGCACGGACGCGGCCAGCTGCGCCTGCCCGATGGGCTGCGTCGCCAACGGCAGCAACGGCTCCTTGTGCCTGGAGAGCTGCGCGTCCGCGGGCGACTGCACGGGCCCCTACGACATCTGCACCAGCGGCTACTGCGTCCCGAACACCAGCTGCGCCGCCACCCAGCTCTGCACCGACGTCACCAGCGACGACGGCACCTGCGTCGAGATCGCGGCCGGCACGGGTCAGACCGCGAGCGTGTGCATCAAGGGCGGCAGCATCCCGCTGGGCGGGAGCTGCAACCTGGACAACCTCAGTCCGCAGAGCACGGCGCCCCCGGCCAGCGAGCTGTGCGCGCCGGGCTCCTTCTGCGACGGCACGCCCGGCGTCTGCCAGCTGGTCTGCACCGTGGGGGCCGGCGGCGCCTGCGCCTCCGGGCAGACCTGCACGACGTTCACCGGGCTCGCCTCCACCTTCGGCGTGTGCGAGCCCACCGGCGGCAACACCGGCGGCACGACGGGCGGCAACACCAGTGGCACCGGCGGCTTCACGCCGGCGGCCCACCAGTCGTTTCCCCCGATGGAAGCGAACGGCGTGTCACCGCTCACCGCGCCGCAGCTCGTGACGCTCAGCTACGCCGGCTACGAGAGCAGCTACCCGGTGGGCAGCTATGCCGACTGGCTGGTCACCTCTCCCTGGCTGCAGACCGTGGGGGCCCCCTACGGCATCGGCACCGGGAGCCACATCGACGTGCAGCTCGCGGCCTCGGGACCGTCATCGACGACGGTGCAAGACAGCGACATCCAGTCGTTCATCTGGAACTACGTCAGCGACGCCGGGAGCTTGCCGCACCCGTCGGGAACGAGCCCCTCGACCATCTACATGATCTATTACCCGCAGGACGTGACCATCTCGGCAGGCACCACGGGGACGAGCTGCACCGAGTTCGGCGGCTACCACAGCTCCTTCACGGACGGGAACGGCACCGTGTGGGTCTACGCCGTGATCCCGACCTGCGCGAACTTCGATCCCGGCCTCACCACGCAGCAGGACCTCGAGTACAGCACCTCGCACGAGTTCATCGAGGCGGCCACCGACCCGTCCTTCAACGAGAGCACCGGCGCGTCCGGCTACACGCTGGAGTGGGACTACACCGACAGCTGGGCCTTCGACCTGCAGGAAGTCGCCGACGTGTGCGTGGGGGCCCCGCTCGTGACCTACGGCAGCGATCTCGCGCAGGAGGTCTGGGGAGTCGTGGGGAGCTCCGACGCCGATTCGCCACCCTGCGCTCCCTGGCCGAGCGGCTCGGTCTACTACAACGTCTCACCGGTGGCGCAGGGCTTCTCCAATGGGCTCGCGTACTTCCCCTCGAAC
>DATJNL010000335.1:0-4661 GCA_035508175.1 Myxococcales bacterium | reverse complement strand
CAAGTAGCGAAGACACGCCGCATCGTCACCGAACCAGAGCAGCAACTCGTGCCAGTTACGCGGATAGTCCACGCCAGCAGCGGGCTGATCGCTCACGCCCCAAACCTACGACCCGCGGGGGACGGAAGTGGATAGCCAGTTGCGCAGAAACGCAACCGGACCGTTGCACCTCGTTGTGAGACTCGCCGGCCCAGCCGTCGCTCTGGTGGTTAGCCTCGGGAGCCCATACCACGCGGTACCGGCGATGAGTTCTCCGACATATCGGGGCTGAGCCGCTGGGACGCTCAATCGATCGAGCAAGAACGCCGATCACTGCTGGGATGGATCACGCGGCCTACGCACTAACGCACGGTGTGCGTCGCACCAAGACGACGCTGAGCGCGTGGCGGAGTCGCCCATGGCCGGTATTGGGGAGATGGTTGCTCGGCGCCCTGGTGGCCGCTGGTTTGCTCCTTACCGCGGTGCTCGTGATCGCGCTGATCGCACCGAGGCCCGCCGGCTGGTTCGTCCCCGACCAGCCTCCGTTTGCCGTCGGAGACGCACGTGACGTCATCGAGATCCTCAGAGACAACCTCCTCGTGCTGGCCCTGCACGCGATGGCGTGCGTGGCCGGCTTCATCGCCGGCAGCTCGCTGCCCTTGCAAGCCAAGTATCAGACCGGATGGAGGCGCGCGATCCACGAGCGGGGCCAACCCATCGCCATCACGTTCGTGGTCTGCGCAACCGCGTTCTCGCTGAGCCTGCAGGCATACCGGCTCGGGCTGGCCACCCGTCTGGACGCCTCTGCACTCCACGTATCATCGGCGCTTCTGCTCATCGGCCTGCTGCCGCATGCGCTGCCGGAGTTGCTCGCCCTGTTCCTCCCGCTCGCCGCATGGATCGTCGCCAGCCGGCGCGGTGAATGGGACCAGCTATTAGCCGCGACGATCGTCACGGTCTCCTTGGCGGTACCGACGCTCATCCTCACAGCCACATGGGAGGTCTACATCGCGCCCCACGTACTGGCGGGACTCATCCATCGCTAGCCGCCCGAGCCCCGCGCCTGTTCTCGAGGAGCTCCTCCCGATGCAGCTTTGCCCAGGCCGGCACGAGCCGCAGCTGCCGGACGCCAAGGCTGCTTTCGATGACCTCGACCTGGTCGATCCCGACCTTCGCTTGCCCGTGGGCGTGTGGGGCTTTTCGAGTGGGCCGTGGAGGACTCGAACCTCCAACCTTGGGATTAAGAGTCCCCTGCTCTACCAGTTGAGCTAACGGCCCTTGGCGGCGATGTTACCCCGCGGTCGGGGCTCGGGGAGGCGCGGCTGAAGGGGGGGCCGAGGGTGGGGGAGGCCGGCGATCGATCAGCAGGACTCGGCGACCGAGGGATCGGTCTTGGCCTCGGCGATCTTGCTCTTGAGCAGCGTGCGCTGGACGCTGGGAACGAGGCTCAGCGCCTTGTTCGAGGCGAGGTCTCCGATGCGCGTGTTGCCGGCGGCGTAGGCGTTGGCGGCGAGACATTCGAAGGCGGTCGCCTCAGTCGGTTCGGCGGCCGTGATCGCCTGCCAGGCGGTGGCGGCCTCGGCGTATTTGCCCAGGTACTCGTAGGCGCGGGCGGCGAGGATGGAGACGTTGGGATCGGGTTGCTTGACGAGCGCTTGATAGCGCTGCCAGTCGTCGGTCAGGTTCGTGAGCTCGGTCTTGCCGGTGGAGGTGAACTGGCTGGTGCTCGAGTTGTAGTCGGCGCCGTTGGAGGTGGCGTTACTCCAGCGTGCCTGGATCAGGTTGGCCCAGGCCGAGGCGTCGTTGGGGCTGACCTGGGTGGCCTTGATCGCGCTCTTCTCGGTGGCGCTCACCGCCGAGCTCTGGCCGGAGCTCGAGCCCGATCCGTTGAAGGCGTTGAGCAGGCCGCCCAGGCCGTTGCCGGCGCCGACTCCGAACAGCACGAGGCCACCGCCGAGCAGAATCGCGAGACCCAGGTAGACGGCCTGGACCGTCCGCCGTCTTCCCCGGCTTCGGATGTCGAAAAGCATGGACTAGGAGGTGACGTCGAGGCCCTCGCCGAGCGAGGACTGCATCTCGGCGGCTTCGCGCGCAGCCTTGCGGCGGTCGGCGATCTTGAGCATGACGATACTGGCCAGGAAGAGGATGACGAGGGGGAGAGCTTCTAGTCCGGTAGTGACTGGATCCGCTCCCGGCATCGCCGCGGCAATCAGGGCGATGATTACCGTAGCGTAGCGCCAGTTTTTCGTAAGTGTGCGACCGTCTATTACGCCGATGCGGTGCAGACCGAGCAGGCCAAGCGGCAACTGGAAGGCCGCGCCGATCGCGAGCATGGTCAGGATCTCGAACGTGTAGTAGGACTTGGCCTGCACGAGCACGTCGAACTGCTGGTGGTTGTAGCCCTGGAGGAAGTGGACCGCGGGCGGCATCACGACCAGGAAGGCGAACGCCGCTCCGGACAGGAACAGCGCCGGCGCGACCAGCATGATCGGCGTGGCAACGCGGCGTTCTCGGGGATTTAAGGCCGGTATCACGAACGCGTAGGCCTCGTAGATGATGATCGGCAGCGAGAACAGCAGCGCGAAGTAGCCGGCCACCGTGATCGTGGTCATGAACGGCTCGCCGACGCCGATCGTGATCGGCTTCTCCTGGGCCGAGGCGGTCTTGGGCAGCTCCCGGGCCAGCCGGGTCATGCTGGTGGCCGCCTGGAGCTCCAACTGTCGGGCCTGGGCCGACACCCCGGGGGAGGCAGCGACCGACCGGTCGGCGGAGGCCTGCGCCAGGTCGGCGTCCCGCTGGACGGCCGATTGCGAGGCCACGGATCCCAGCCCCTGCTGGGTAGTCACGCTGGAGTTATGCGGCAGCGCGCGGTTGAGCAGGTCGAGCAGGGGGCGGTTCTGCCAGAAGCAGAAACCGAAGGCGACCAGGAGCACGCACAGGCAGATCACCAGCCGCGAACGCAGCTCGTCGAGGTGGTCGACGATGCTCAGCCGTTCTTCGTGGCCAATCGGCCGCAGGACCTTCGCCACGGCGCCGCCTTCAGATTTGCAGCCCTCCCGCCGCTAGGCGCGGGGCTGGGAGCCGACCTCGGCCGACTGCCGCTCGGCCGGCGCGGTCGCGGCCGGCTGGCTCGCTCCGCTGCTCGCCGCGGTCAGCTCGGGCCGGGACTCGGCCTCGTCGTCCTTGGAATTTCCGGTGATCCCATCCTTGAACTCGCGCATCCCCTGACCAAGCTGGCGCCCGAGGCCGGGCAGACGCTTGGGCCCGAAGATCAGCAGCACGATCACCAGGACGATGATCAGATCGGTGGACGGACTCTTGATGAACATTTCCGAACGCCTCCAGATGGGGTTTTTCGAAGGTTACACGTAGTGCAAGGGCGCGCTCTACCCCCTCTTGGCCAGCGGCGGAAAACCTCCTCAAGTTGCCCTCCGCTCGGGCCGATTAAGGGCTCGGAGGCACCATGAACCCCGAGCAAGAACAACCTTCAGTCCGCCGCATTGTGCTCCCCAGTGGGCGCAGCATCGAAGTGGTCCGCTTCGGCGAGAACAGCCACGCCACGCGCGGTCTGCACGTGTGCCCGGACTGCAACTCCGAGCTCGTGCAGCCGATCGACTGGTCGGAGGCTCCAGAGGACTCATGGAACCTGGTTCTCAACTGCCCCAACTGCGACTGGTACACCGAGGGCCTCTACACGGCCGACCAGGTGCGCGACCTGGAAGACCGGCTCGACGAGGGCCTGGCCGACATGCTGCGTGACCTCCAGCGCCTCACGCAGGCGAACATGGCCGATCAGATCGATCGGTTCGTGACCGCCCTGCACGCCGACCAGATCCTGCCCGAGGACTTCTAGGGTTTTGGGGCCGCGCTGCGCGCGGCCCATCAGGCGTACCGCTGCACCATCACGTCGGCGGCGAGCTCGAGCGCCTCGCGCTGACGGCTAGCCAGCGCGGGCAGGGCGAGCTTGGCGGCGGCGATCAGGCCCTGGGCGCGACCGCGCGCGAGATCCAGCGCGCCGGTGGCCACGATCCGATCGCACACCGCAGCCGCATCGGCCGCCGTCCGCACCGAATGCAGGTCGAGCGCGACCAGCTCGGGATCGCGGTCGCGGGCGAGGATCAGGGGCAGGGTGACCGTGCCGTCGAGCAGGTCGGCCCCCCGGGGCTTGCCCGTGCGCTCGGGCGGCCCGGACACGTCGAGGACGTCGTCGAGGATCTGGAAGGCCAGGCCGATCCGCTCACCGAAGGCGCCGAGCACACGAGGATCTGGCTCCCCCTCGATCGCGCCCAGCTCGCAGGCGGCGCGGAACAGGACCGCGGTCTTGAGCCGGCAACGGTCGAGGTAGCGCGCCGTGCTCACCTCGGCGCGGAACGCGTCCCCGCGCTGGGCCAGCTCCCCGAGCGCGAGCTGCCTGCTCGCGCGGGCCAGCACGCGGACGGCGTCGATCGAGCCGCCGGCGGCGAGCTCCGCGAATGCTCGCGAGAACAGCAGATCACCGGTGGCGGTCGCCGCGCCGCGGCCTCCGGTCGCCACTACGGTGGGACGACCGCGGCGCAGGGCCGAGCCGTCCAGCACGTCGTCGTGGACGAGGGTCGCGCCGTGCACCAGCTCCACCGCCACCGCGGCACGGACCAGGCGCTGGGTCTCAGGCGGTGGCGCGCCGGCGGCGAGGCAGACGAGCA
>DATJNL010000334.1:0-12403 GCA_035508175.1 Myxococcales bacterium | reverse complement strand
TCACGAGGTGGATGCCCGCGGCGCGCGCCTTGGCGGCGAGCCGCGCGATGCACTGCTCCACGTCGCGGCTGGCGACCATCATGAGGTCCGCGAGCTCGTCGATGATGATCACGATGTAGGGCAGCTTCTCGAGCTCGTCGGCCTTCACCGAGGCGCCCTCGCCCGGCATCTCCGGCACGCTCGGCGGCGCGCCCTGCTCCTCGAGGCGCGCCAGCGCCTCCTCCTCGGTCTCGCCGTTGCCCACGTCCACCACCACGACCTTCTTCGGCGGCTCCTTGGGCCCCTCGTCCTCGAGCTTCTCGCCGGCCTTCAGGCGGGCCACCTTCTCGTTGTAGGCCTTGAGGTCCTTGACCTTGAGTCGGCCGATGAGGTGGTAGCGGCGCTCCATCTCCTCCACCGCCCAGCGCAGCGCGAGCGGCGCCTTCTGCGCGTCCTGCACGACCGGCAGCAGGAGGTGGGGGATGCCCTCGTACATCGAGAGCTCGACCATCTTGGGGTCGATCATGATCATGCGCACGTCCTCGGGCGACGCCTTGAAGAGCAGGCTCATGATCATCGAGTTCATCGACACGCTCTTGCCCGACCCGGTGGTGCCGGCGACGAGCAGGTGCGGCATGCGCGACAGGTCGCCCAGGTACGGCGCCCCCTCGGTGTCCTTGCCGAAGGCGAGCGTGAGCGGCGACGTCATCTTCTGGAACGCGTCCTCCTCGAGGATCTCGCGCAGGTGCACCTTCGCTCGCTTGCGGTTCGGCACTTCGATGCCCACCACGCTCTTGCCCGGGATGGGCGCCACGATGCGGACCTGCAACGCCTCCATGGCCATGGCGAGGTCGTCGGACAGCGACTGGATCTTCGAGACGCGGATGCCGGGCGCGGGCTCGAACTCGTACATCGTGATCACCGGCCCCGGCCGGATGGTGGCGACCCTGCCCTTGATGCCGAAGTCGGCGAGCTTGGCGGTCAGCTTGTGGGCGGTCTCCGTCAGCGCGTCGCGGTCGATCTCGGCGCGGATGTCGGGCGGCAGCTCGAGCAGATCGAGCGTCGGCAGCGTGAAGCCGCTCCCCGTCTTCTGCAGGCGGAAGGCGCTGCCCTTCTCCCGCTTCTTGCGCTTCGGCGCGACGAGCGCCGTCGGCTCGACGATCGCCGGGGCGACGGCCTCGGCAGGCGGGGCCTCCGGCGCGGGCGCGTCGGCGACCAGCGCTTCCGGGGGAGGAGGCGGCGGCTTCCTGCCCTCGGCGGCGCCGACCTCCATCTCGGGGCCCAGCGCGATGGGCGCGGCGGCGGGCTTCTGCTTGGCGTCGCGGATGCGCCCGTCCTCTCCGATCGTGAGCACCTCGGGCTGGCTCTGGCGCGGCCGGGCGCGATCGGCGATCTGCGGCTCGGGCCGGCTCTCGGCCTCGATCTCGACGTCGGCCTCGCTGGCCCACGGAGGATCCGACAGCCCGCCGCGCTTGCGCGCGAGCACCTCGGAGCGCTTGGCGACCTCCTCGGCCACGGCCTCGTCGAGGATCTCCGGGTCGATCGCGTCCTCGTCCTCGCCCCGCTTCCACTGCGCCCAGGACTCGAGGTGCTCGTGCCACGCGGCCGCGACCAGCGACGCCGCGAACCTCCAGCCCCGCTCGAGCCCGCGGCCGCAGAAGCGGAGGGCCACGCCCGCCGCCCGGCTGGTGGCGTGATCGGTCGCGAGGCTCAGGCAGGCCCAGCCGAGCGCCCCCACGGCCAGGGCCGCTCCGGCGGTCGCGAGGTTGCCGACGAGCGGCGCGGCCAGCGACAAGCCGGCGGCGCCGAGCAGCGGCGCCCCGAGCAGGCGGACCTCCGGGAACACGAGGGCGGCGAGGAGCAGCAGCGAGACCGCGGCGCCCGCGAGCTCGAGCGCCCGCGCGAGCGCGCGCCAGGTCCAGCGGACGACCTCGAGCAGCTGAGAGGCCGCCACGAGCAGCGCGGCGGGCGCGAGGAACGCGCCGAGCCCGGCCGCGCCCAGCAGACCGCGCGCGATGCGCTGGCCGAACGGGCCGGCGAGGTTCCCGGCCAGCCTGCCGAAGGATCCGAGCGCGAGCAGGATGAGCAAGGCCGCGCCCGCGAGGACGATGCCGCCGAGGTGCCGCCCGGTCTCCAGCCGGCCGCCACGGGCCTTCGGCTCGGTGGGCTTCGCCCCCTTCTTGAGCTTCCGATTTCCGCGCCGGCGCATCGAGCCTCCTCGCGGCCACGAAAGCCGCGTTCCCCCAAGGTACGGCGCGCACGCCTGGGGTCAATTTTTCGGCAGCGGTGCAGGGCCCTTGCCGCGGGGCGTGGGCCGCGCGGCGAAGGTCGGCGAGGTCATCGCGGGCTCGGTGGCTTCGGTCGGTCCGGCACCCGCGCGCTCCACCCAGCGGAGCAGCTCGCTCTTGCCGTCGGGCCAGGGAGCCGCGACGCCGCCCAGCGCCAGGGCCTGCTGCACCAGCGTCCGCGCGTCCGGCGTCCGCCGCCCCGGGTCGCGCGCCAGCAAGCCCACCACGAGCGCGTCGAGATCTCGCGGCACCTCGCTGCGAAGGACCGACGGCGGCAGGAAGTCGTTCTCCACGATGCGCCGAACGATCTGCTCGCGGTCGCTGCCCTCCGTGGCGAGGACGCCGGTGATGGCGAGGTAGAGCATGACGCCCAGGGAGAACAGGTCGGCGCGCTGGTTGAACGGCTTGCCCTCCAGCACCTCCGGCGCCATGTAGCGGATCTTGCCGCGCACCGTGCCGATCTCGGTGAGGTGCGAGCCGCGGACCGCGCGGGCGATGCCGAAGTCGGCGAGCTTCACGTCGCCGTCGCGCGAGATCAGGATGTTGGGCGGGTTGATGTCGCGGTGGACCAGCCCCAGCGACTTGCCCCCGATGCTGCAGCGGCGGTGCAGGTAGTCGAGCGCCTCGGCGAGCTCCGCGCACAGGTAGGCGACCGCGGAGAGCGGCAGGCGGCCCGCGACGCGGAGGCCCGCCTCCAGGCTCAGCCCCTCGACGAACTCCATGGCGATGAAGTAGTTGCCCTGGTAGCGGCCGAAGTCGAGGAACTGCACCACGTTCGGGTGGGCCAGCAGGGATCCGATCTTCGCCTCGCGGCGAAACAGCGCGAGGAACTCGGGGTCCGCGGCCACGAACGAGTGGATGCGCTTGACCGCCACCTGCTTCTCGAAGCCGCCCTCCGGGCTGTAGATCGCGCGGTAGACCTCGGCCATCCCGCCCTCGCCGAGCCTTTCCTGCAGCACGTACTTGCCCATCACGTCGCGCTCGCGGATCGCCACGATCGCCGCCTCGGCCGTCCGGACCAGGTCCCCTGCGATGATGGCGGTCAGGAAGCCGGAGGCGAAGAGCAGGCCGACGCGCACGAGGATGAAGGGCGGCGAGAACGTCGCGATGGCGCCCGCGGGCAGCCCCGGGCGCGTGAGGACGAAATAGAGGAAGGCGCACTCGACGGCGGCCAGGGTGCCCGCCCAGATGGCGAGCCGCCGGCTGCAGCGCAGCGCGGAGAGGAGGATCATCGTGGCCCAGATCGCGAGCGGCGGCGCGGTCAACGCGAACTCGGGTCCGTGGTAGTGCAGGTCGAGGAGGTAGAGGCCGGCCGGGGCCGAGGTCTCGATGGCGATGTTCAGCCAGCGGATCCACGGCCGGTACCAGCCCGCCCGCAGCGCGCGGCGCAGCCCGCCGTAGTACAGCGCGAGCACGCCGAGCCCGCCGCCGATGCCCAGCGACTGCCGGGCGCCCAGCGCCGGCCAGAGCGAGAGGCCCGCCGCCGCGCCGGCCAGCGCCAGCCAGAAGATGAAGCCGGCGATCGACGCCTCGCGCTCGGGCGCGTCCGCGAGCAGCCGCGCCGCCAGCAGCCGCTCGGGGGAATGCAGCCTGCCGCGGTTCGGGGGCTCGGCCGGAGGCACCCCACCATGCTAGCAGAACGGACGCACTGCCAGGGCAGCGGCCACACCCGGCGTGACGCGGCCGCGCCTGCCCGCGGAGCGGCAACACGGCTTGCCTCGGCATCGCCCTTCCCCTATCTTCGCGCCTTCGATGGACGTCCGCTGCGATCGCTGTCAGACCGAGTACGAGTTCGACGAGGCCCACCTCACGGAGACCGGCGTCGCGGTGAAGTGCACCGCGTGCGGCAACGTCTTCAAGGTCCGCAAGCCGGTCGCCGCCGCCGCGCCCATCGCGCTCGATCGCCCGCGCGAATGGAAGGTGCGCCGCGACGGCCAGACCTACGCGCTCAAGGATTTGCCCGAGCTGCAACGGTGGATCGTCGAGCGGCGCGTCGCCCGCGACGACGAGGTCTCGCTCTCCGGCGATGCCTGGCGCAAGCTCGGCAGCATGCCGGAGCTCGCGAGCTTCTTCGAGGTCGTCGAGGCCGCCGAGCAAGCGCAGCGGGCCGCCGTCGCCCCCGCCGCGCCCGCCGCCCACACCACGGCGCCGACCCTCATCTCTCCGGCGCCCGCGTTCGAAGCGCCGCCCCCCCAGCCCCAGGCAGCGGGCTCCGCCTCGTGGGAAGGCACTCCCCAGGCCTTCAAGCCGGCCGCCCAGGCCTCCGAGCCCGCTTGGGCCGCCTCGCCCTCCATCTCCGCCGTCGGCGACGACCTCGACGCCGATGAGCTGCGCCACGTGCGGCCGAGCCGGGCGCCGCTCGTCTTCCTGGTGCTCCTGCTCGTCGCGGCCGCTGGCGGCGGCGTCTACTACTTCGTCGTCCGCCCGCAGCTGCAGACGCCCGCGGCGCCCGGCGCGGTCGCCGCCTCCGGTCCCGCCGCGCCTCCCGCCGCACCCACGGGACCTTCGGGGCCCGCGGTGGCGCACGCCGAGCCGCCCAAGGCCCCGGCACCCGCCCCGGCTCCCCCCACCTCGAAGCCGGCGGCTCCGGCGCCCGCGCCGCCCGCCAAGGTCGTAGCGGCGACCCCGTCCCATGCACCCGCCGAGGCCAAGGCCGCCGCCAAGCCGCCCGCCAAGGCCGAGGACGCCGCGCCGCCGGGGCACGACTTCAACTGGTATCTCTCGAAGGGCCACCGGCTCCTCGACAACCACCCGAGCGAGGCCCTCGCGATGTTCGATCAGGCCGCGCAGGTGAACCCGAGCTCTCCCGAGCCCGACTCCGGCAAGGGTATCGCCTACAGCAACATGGAGCAGTGGCCGCGCGCCATCGCGTCGTTCCAGTCCGCCTTGAAGAAGAGCCCCGAGTTCACGGAGGCCGTCATGGGCCTCGCCGAGGCCTACCGCTACAAGGGCGACAAGAAGACGGCGGTGCTCTACTACAAGCGCTACCTCCAGCTGACCCCCGACGGCCCCGACGCGCCCGCCGCCAAGGCCCAGATCGAGAACCTGCAAGGCGAGTGAGCCGTGATCGATCGAGCCGAGGTCCGCCGCATCGCCGCGCTCGCCCACCTCGCCCTGTCCGAGGAGGAGGAGGCGCGCCTGGCCGGCGAGCTCTCCCAGATCCTGAGCTACGTCGAGAAGCTGAAGGAGCTGGACACCGAGGGCGTCGAGCCCACCTCGGCCGTCAGCGCCCGGGCGGTCTTCCGCGAGGACGTGGTGCAACCCTCGCTCCCGGCCGAGCGCGCCGTCGCGAACGCGCCCGCCTCCGTCGGCACCGCCTTCTCGGTCCCGAAGATCCTGGAGTGACCGGGCATGGCCGCCGCCGACATCTGCGACCTGACGCTCGCCGAGCTCTCGGCGAAGCTGGCCCGCCGGGAGCTGTCCGCCACGGAAGCCACGCGGGCCTCCCTCGCGCGCACCGCCGCCATCGACCCCAAGATCCATGCCTTCCTGCGCGTCGACGAGAAGGGCGCGCTCGCCGCGGCGGCGGCCGCCGATGCCCGCCTGACGAAGGGCCGGCCGCTCTCGCCGCTCGACGGAGTCCCGCTGGCCCTGAAGGACCTCTTCGTCACCGAAGGGGTCGAGACCACCGCCGGCTCGCGCATCCTCGCGGGGTTCATACCGCCCTACGACGGCACGGCCGTGGCGCGCCTCAAGCAGGCCGGCGCGGTCCTCACCGGCAAGCTCGCGATGGACGAGTTCGCGATGGGCTCCTCGAACGAGAACACGCCGTTCGAGAAGGTCAGAAATCCCTGGGACCTCTCGCGCGTCCCCGGCGGGTCCTCGGGCGGCAGCGCCGCGGCCGTCGCGGCCCGCGAGGTCTTCGGCACGCTCGGCACCGACACGGGCGGCTCGATCCGCCAGCCGGCCTCGCTCTCCGGCATCGCCGGCCTCAAGCCCACCTACGGCCGCGTCTCCCGGTACGGCGTCGTGGCCTTCGCCTCGTCGCTCGATCAGGTGGGCCCCATGGCGCGCACGGCCGAGGACTGCGCGCTCCTGCTGTTCGCCATCGCCGGCCACGACCCGCTCGATTCGACGAGCGCGGACCTGCCCGTGCCGGACTACCGGAAGGCCTGCGAGCGCGGCGTGAAGGGGCTCAAGCTCGGCGTGCCCAAGGAATACTTCGTCGCCGGCATGGACCGCGAGGTCGAGCGCTCGGTGCGCGACGGCATCGAGGCCCTGCGATCGCTCGGAGCCACCCTCCACGAGATCTCGCTGCCCCACACCGGCCACGCCGTCGCCACCTATTACATCGTCGCCACCGCCGAGGCCTCGTCGAACCTCGCCCGCTACGACGGCGTGAAGTACGGCTTCCGCGCCCCCGGCGCGCAGGGGCTCCGCGACCTCTACCTGCGCACCCGGGCCGAGGGGTTCGGCCCCGAGGTCAAGCGGCGCATCATGCTCGGCACCTACGTGCTCTCCGCGGGCTACTACGACGCGTATTACCTGAAGGCCCAGCGGGTCCGCACGCTCATCCGGCGCGACTTCGACGCGGCCTTCGCGAATGTCGACGCCATCGTCTGCCCCACCTCGCCGGTGCCGGCGTTCGGCCTGGGCGAGAAGAGCGACGACCCGCTGCAGATGTACCTCGCCGACATCTTCACCATCTCGTGCAACCTGGCGGGGCTGCCCGGCCTCTCGGTGCCTTGCGGCTTCACCGCCGGCGGCCTCCCCATCGGCCTGCAGCTCCTCGGCCGGCCCTTCGACGAGGAGACCCTGTTCGCCGCGGGCAGCGCCCTCGAGCGATCGTTGAAGGTCCACGCGAAGCGGCCCCCGCTCTAGCCCATGCCCTCAACCGCCCAGAGACAGATCCCCCGCGAAGGCACCGAGACCTGGGAGCCGGTGCTCGGGCTCGAGGTGCACGCCCAGCTCCTCACCCACACCAAGATCTTCTGCGGCTGCTCGACGGCCTTCGGCGCGCTGCCGAACCACCACACCTGCCCCGTCTGCCTGGGCCTGCCGGGCGTGCTGCCCGTCCTGAACCGCCAGGTCGTGGAGTTCGCGATCCGGGCCGGCCTCGCGCTCGGCTGCGAGGTGCGCGACACGTCCGTCTGGTCGCGCAAGAACTACTTCTACCCCGACCTGCCGAAGGGCTATCAGATCTCGCAGTACGACCTCCCCATCTGCGAGCACGGGCGGCTCACCCTGCCCTCCGGCAAGACCGTGCGCATCCGGCGCATCCACATGGAAGAGGACGCGGGCAAGAACATCCACGGCAGCGACGGCGTCTCGCTCGTCGACCTGAACCGCGCCGGGGTGCCGCTCCTCGAGATCGTGAGCGAGCCCGACATCGGCTCCGCCCAGGAGGCCTCGGACTACCTCAAGACGCTGCGCGCGGTGCTCATGTACCTGGGCATCAACGACGGGAACCTGGATGAAGGCTCGCTGCGCTGCGACGCCAACGTGAGCGTGCGCCGCGCCGGCGCGACGGAGCTCGGCACCCGCGCCGAGCTCAAGAACATGAACAGCTTCCGCTTCCTTCGCCAGGCCATCGAGTACGAGATCAAGCGGCAGGTGGGCGTGCTCGAGGGCGGTGGGCGCGTGCTGCAGGAAACGCGCACCTTCGACGTCGCGAAGGGTGAGACGAAGTCGATGCGCAGCAAGGAAGAGGCGAACGACTACCGCTACTTCCCCGAGCCGGACCTGCCGCCGCTGCACGTCTCGAAGCCGTGGGTCGACCGCGTGCGCCGCGAGCTGCCCGAGCTGCCCGCCGCCCGCCTGGCCCGCTACCGCTCGCTGGGCGTGGGGACCGCCGAGGCGCAGGTGCTCGTGGACGAGCGCGCGCTCGCGGACCTGTTCGATCGGACGTCCGCCCAGTACCCCGACGCCGGGAAGCTCGCGAAGCGCTTCGCCAACGAGCTGCAGGCGGCCCTGCGCGACGCCGGCCTCACGCTCGCGGAGCAGAAGGCCACGCCCGAGGCGATCGCGAAGCTGCTGGCGCTCGTGGACGAGGGCGCGCTCTCGGGGGCCGCCTCCAAGGAAGTCCTGCTCGAGATGGTCAAGAGCGGCCAGGCGCCCGACGCCATCGCCGACGCCAAGGGGCTGCGGCAGCTCTCCGACCTCGGCCCCACCGAGGCCGCCGTCGACGCCGTCCTCGCGCGCACGGCCGACGAGGTCGCGCGCTACAAGGCCGGCAAGACGCAGCTCCTGGGCTTCTTCGTGGGCCAGGTGATGAAGGAGATGAAGGGCAAGGGCAACCCCGCCGTCATCGGCGAGGCGCTCAAGAAGAAGCTCGGGTAGCGCTTGCGCCGGGTCTCGGCCCTCCAGACGACGTGCTGGCGGGCGTTGGAGGCGCTCCTCGGGACGTCGCGCGCGGCGCCGGTCGTCTTGCGCACGTCGTGAACGTCGTTGCAAACGCGATGGAGCTCGTCGAGCGAGATCAATGGCCTCCAGCGCACGCCGTGGGTCTTCGAGGGCACGTCCGTGGGCCTCCAGCGCGCGGTGAAGGCCTTCGATCCCGAGGCGGAGAGGCCGTTGCACGGGCGATGGAGCTCGTTGAACGAGCTCTCGCGGCCCTGGCGCACGTCGTGAAGCCTCTCGAGGATGCGCAAGGGCTTCGAGCCTGGGCGCAAGGTCTTCTTGCGCCCATCGTGACGGGCGTTGAACGAGCGCTCGATCTTCCAGCGCGCGCGCAAAGGCCTCCAGCGCCCGCGCTAGAGCCTCTTCAGCCCATGCAATGAACGTTTGCACGCGTTCAACGAAGCCAGGCGCACGCGCTCGAGGGTCGAGCCTGGCGCGTGGAAGGCCTTGCGCAGGCCCGCAGGCTTCTGGAACGCGCTCGGGGCTCGATTGAAGACGCTCGCTGCCTTCCAGAACGTGCGCAAGGTCTTCTAGCGCCCGACGAATGGCCTCTGGACCGTGCGCCAGAAGGCCGAGCTCACGCGCTCGAAGGCATCGAACGCACGCTGGCGCTTCGAGCGCCCGCACTCGAAGCGTTTGGGCAGGTCGTGGAAGGCATTGCGCACGCGCTCGAAGCTCTTGCACGCGTCGTGGAAGGCTTCGCGCACGCGCTCGAAGCCTTTGCACGCCTCGTGGACGCTTTCACGCACGTCGTGGAAGCCTTTGCACGCCTCGTGGAAGCTTTCGCGCACGTCGTGGAAGACATTGCACGCCTCGTGGAGGCTTTCGTGCACGTCGTGGAAGACATTGCACGCCTCGTGGAGGCTTTCGCGCACGTCGTGGAAGACATTGCACGCGTCGTGGAGGCTTTCGCGCACGTCGTGGAAGCTTTCACGCGCGTCATGGAAGGCTTCGCGCACGCGCTAGACGCGTTCGCGCATGCGCAAGCCCTCAAAACGCTTGAGCGATCGGCCCTTCTCCGCGTGCTCTGCGGCTCAGTTGCTCGGCGTGTACTGCAAGGCCGGCGGACAGCCGCTGCCCACGATGAAGCTCTCGGCGTCGACCACCCGCATACCCTTGTAGGCATCGAGCGCCGTGCTGCCGGGCGCGAGCTGTGCGGCCGTGGCGGCCACCGGAGGCGGCAGCGGGGCCTTCCCCAGGATCGCGAGGCTCGAGGTGCTCTGGAACTCGAACTCGTTCAGCCCGTCGTAGGGCGACCAGGTGACGCCGCCGAGGACCACGACGTCGCCGCGGCTGGGCACCGGGGGCCCGCCGGCAGCCGAGTCGACGTAGACGTCGATGCCGCTCCCCGGCTGAGGCGACTCGCCGGCCTGCACGGGGTCCTGCACGTAGAAGCTGCCCGAGCTCTCCGCCGCCCAGGGCGAGACGAAGGTGACGACGCCGTAGAACGTGAGCCCCCCGTCGGCGCCGGCGAGCCCGGCGGCGACCGCGGCGTGCACGGTGGTGCCGGCGTCCGGCGGCGTGAACGTCCCGCCGGCGGGGCCGCTGCCGACGCCCACGTCGTCGCAGCCGCCGGGGTAGAGGCCGTCGATGGGGGTGCCGGAGCCGTAGAGGTAGGTGTCCCAGATGCCGCCCGCCTGCGACAGCGTGCCCGCGAAGGCGAACGTCGGGTTACCGGCGTCGTCGACCGAGGTCACGAGGGCGCTGCACGACGAGGCGACGTCCTGCGCGAGGGGGTACAGGAGAAGATAGGCCGACGCGCCCGCCGTGTTGGTCACCTGCATGCCGTCGCAATAGGAGGCGCCGCCCGTGCTGCCGCCCGTGCCCCCGCTGGAGCCGCCCCCGCTCGTCCCATGGCCGCCGGTCGTGGCCCCACCGTCCCCGCCGGGGCTCGAGGAGCAGGCGCACACGGCGAGCGCGGCGCAGCAGAGAATCGACGATCGCGACATGGGCACCCTCGCTTCCGGGCGTCCCTCCGCCCGGCGCGCGCGGCAATACCTGGCGCCGGCTGCACCGTCAAGCAAACAACCGGTGGCGGGAAGTCCTTCGAACGGGGCGGAAGGCGCCCGTTTCGCTCGCTTGATTTCTCCACCGGCGGCGTGTCAAGTAGCGGTTTCTCGGAGGGCTCCCCCGGTGGGCATCGACGTGTCGGTGGTGGTTCCGCTCTACAACGAAGCGGACAACGTGCGTCTCCTCCACGACGAGCTCGAGGCTTGCCTCGCGAAGCTGGGCCGCAGCTACGAGATGATCTTCGTGGACGACGGCAGCAACGACGGCACCTCCGAGCTGCTCGCCGGCCTCGCGAAGAGCTCCCCCCACCTCACCGTGGTGCGCTTCCGCCGCAACTTCGGCCAGACCGCCGCGCTCGCCGCCGGCATCGAGCGCGCGCGCGGCGACATCATCGTGCCCATGGACGGGGATCTGCAGAACGACCCGGCCGACATCGGCCGGCTCCTCGAGAAGATGGGCGAGGGCTTCGAGTGCGTCTCCGGCTGGCGCAAGGATCGCAAGGACAAGGCCGTGAGCCGCCGCCTCCCGTCGCACGTCGCCAACTGGATCATCTCGCGCGTCTCCGGGATCCAGCTCCACGACTACGGCTGCACCCTCAAGGCCTACCGCCGAGAGGTCCTCGAAGGCGTCCGCCTCTATGGGGAGATGCACCGCTTCATCCCCATCTACGCGGCCTGGCAGGGGGCGCGCGTCACCGAGATCGCCGTGAACCACCGGGCGCGGCGCTTCGGCCGCTCCAAGTACGGCCTCAACCGCATCTTCAAGGTGCTGCTGGATCTCATGCTGGTGCGCTTCCTGTTCACCTACATCACGAAGCCGATCTACGTCTTCGGCGGCTTCGGCCTCGCCGCGCTGGCGGGCGGCCTGCTGGCCGGGGGCACCGCGGTGGCCTTGAAGCTCCTCGGCCTGCGCGACTTCGTCTCCACGCCCCTGCCGCTGCTCACCGTGCTGCTCTTGCTCGTGGGCTTCCTGTCGCTCCTGATGGGCCTGCTGGCCGAGCTGGTGATCCGCACGTACTACGAGAGTCAGGACAAGCGGCCCTACGTCGTCGCCGAGGTCCTCGGCTCGCAGGCCAGCGCTCCCACGCCCTCGGCTCCGCCTCGCGCCATCGGGAGCTAGCCCCTCGTCGGCATGAATCCCGCAGTACCGCTGACACTGCTGCCCGCGCTCCTGCTCGTCTTCCGGGCGGGCCGGGTCCTCGCCGGCTGGGCGACGGGCGACCGCGTGCTGGCGCGCCTGCTGACCCCGGCGTGCGCGCTCGCCCTCTGGCTGCTCTCGGTCCACGTGCTCGGCCTGTGGACGCAGTCGTTCTGGCTGGGCCTGTTCGTGGGCACGACGCTGGTGGCCGCCCTCGGCCTCGGCTCGCTGTTCCTGGAACCGCCCGACGAGGAGCCGGGGCTCCCGCTCGGCTGGGGGGCCTTCCTCGCGGCCGCCCTCGCGGTGGCGCTGCTCCTCGGCATGGAGCTGCGCTACTTCGTCTGGGACGAGAACCTGATCACGGGGCACCTGTCGATACCGCTGCAGATGCTCAACGGCATCTACCCGCCGCACCACCTCACGTTCTCGATCTACGAGCTGCGCTACCACTACGGCTTCGACCTGCTGAACGCTTGCGTGGCGGCGCTGCTGGGCCAGCCTCCGATGCGCGGCGTCGTCCACGGCGTCACGCTCGCGCTCTGGGGCTACCTGGCCCTGCTCGCCTGGGCGCTGGGACAGCGCCTCATCGCGCCGCGCGCCGGGCCGATCAGCGCCGCCTGCTGCCTGCTCTCCGGCGGCGTCCCGTTCTT
>DATJNL010000333.1:0-10747 GCA_035508175.1 Myxococcales bacterium | reverse complement strand
CCCGCGACGGGGGCACGTTCTGCACCGTCACCGGAACCGACGACGCAAACTGCGGCGCCTGCGGAACGATTTGTCCTTCCGCGGCGACCTGCGTGTCGGGCGAGTGTCTCTGCCAGGACGGCAGCCCGCCCTGCGGAGCGGTCTGCTGCGCGACCGGGGCGACGTGCGTGAATGGCTCGTGCGGGGCCGCGGACGCGGGTCAGCCTGCCGATGCCGGCGACGGCGGGAACGGGGACGGCGGGCCTAGCACCGGGACGTAGGCCGTGGCCGATCCGCTGGCGTTTCTCGATCAGGGTTGGGCCGAGCTGTCCGCGGCAGGACTCGCGCGCGTCGACGTCTCGATCGAGTCGGCCCAGGGCCCCACGGTCGTGCGCGGTGGCCACGCGCTCCTGAATCTGACCTCGAACGACTACCTGTCGCTGGCGGCGCACCCGGCGGTACGAGAAGCCGCTGCCGCGGCTGCCCGCCGCTTCGGCGCGGGTGCGGGCGCGAGCCGCCTGCTCGGCGGTGACCTGCCCATCCACCGCGAGCTGGAAGCGGAGCTGGCGGCGCTCAAGGGCACCGAAGATGCCGTGGTCTTCCCGAGCGGCTACCACGCCAACACGGGGATCATTCCAGCCCTCGTGGACGAGGGCGACGCGGTGTTCTCCGACGCGCTGAACCACGCGTCGATCGTCGACGGTTGCCGCCTCTCTCGCGCGCGTCGGGAAGTCTATCGCCACGCGGACGCGGAGCATCTCGAGGCGCTCCTCTCGCGCACGCCGGCCCGGCGGCGTCTCATCGTCACCGACACCCTCTTCAGCATGGACGGCGACGTGGCGCCGCTCGTCCAGCTCTGTGAACTCGCCGAACGGCACGGGGCCATCCTCATGGTGGACGAGGCGCACGCCACCGGAATCTACGGCGGGGGCGCGGGCCTCTGCGCCGAGGTCGGCGTGGCGGGCCGGGTCCCCGTGCAGATGGGAACGCTCGGCAAGGCCTTGGGCTCGGCAGGCGCGTACGTCGCTGGCTCCCGCCGCCTCACGCGCTGGCTCCGGACCTGCTGCCGCAGCTACGTCTTCACCACGGCTCTTTCACCGCCCGCCTGTGGCGCCGCCCTCGCGGCGACGCGGCTGGTGCGGGCGCCGGAGGGCCGAGCGCTCCGCGAGGGGCTGCTCGATCGCGCCCGGCGCTTTGCCGTCGCGCTGCGGGCGCGCGACCTGCGCGTCCTCGGCGGCAGCCACCACTTGCTGGGCATCGTCGTGGGCGACCCGGAGCCCGCGATGGAGGCGTCGCGTCGGCTGGAGAGCCTGGGGATCTTCGCGCGGGCGGTCCGGCCGCCCACCGTTCCGGAGGGGACATCCCGCCTCCGGCTGTCGGTTTGCGCCGGCCACGAGCCCGCGGCCCTCTTGTCGGCCGCCGAACTCGTCGCGGACGCGCTGCGCGCCGCGCTGGAGGGAGCCCGGAGGCGCGTCGGGACGTGAGCCCCCAGGGCGCGAGCCTCGAAGGGCTGTTCGTCACCGGTACCGACACCGGAGTCGGGAAGACATTCGTCGCTAGCGCGCTCTGCCTCGCCCTGCGGCGAATGGGCCGCCCGGTCGTCGGCTTCAAACCCTTCGAGACCGGCTGCACGCCGAGGCCCGCCGATGCCGACGCGCTCGAAGCCGCGGCCGGGAGCGGGCTCCCGCTCGACCTGCGCTGTCCCTTCCGGTACCGCGAGGCGATCGCGCCGGCCGTGGCCAGCGCCCGGCTGAAGGAGCCGCGCCGCCGCCGGCTGGTGGCTGCGCTCCGGCTGGTTCGCTCCGGCGGAGCCGGGCGCTTCGCGGTGGTCGAGGGCGCCGGGGGCCTCCTCGCGCCGCTCGACGGCGAGCTCACGAACCTCGATCTGGCCCGCGAGCTGCGCCTTCCGGTCGTCCTCGTGGCGCGCAACGCGCTCGGGACGCTGAACCACACGTGCCTGACGCTCGAGGTCCTGCGCCAGCAGGGCCTGGCACCGGTTGCCATCGTCCTGTCGGGGACGGCCGCGCGAGATCCCTCGCAGAGGGACAACGCTGCCTGGATTCGGCGCCTCGCCCACGTCAAGACGATCCTGGATCTGCCGCGCTGCACCCTGGCGGGTGCGTCCGGTCGGCTGGGGCGGTGGCTGGCGCCGAGACTCCAGGTCGGATAACTTCGCGCCCCATGCCCTGCGTGCCCTCGGCGCTGCTGCTGGCCCTGCTCTCGGCACCTGCCGGCCTCCCGGCCGGTACCGTCGACGTGACGGACCCGAGCTACGTGCCCCTCGCCGAGGCGCCCGAGGGCATGGGCGAGGCGGTGGGGCTGGCCCCGCCGGGCATCGGGGCCCACCTGCACGGGATGTCCCTCTTCGGCGCGGAGGCGTTGCCCCGCGGGCACCTCGGTCTGTTCGGCGGTGCAGGCTTTCCCTACCTCACGGCCGAGGCCTTGTACGGCGTCTCCCGGAGCTGGGGGCTCTATGCCCGCTTCGACAGCCTGTACTCGGTCATGGAGCAGGTGACGCTCGGCGCCAAGTGGACGGTGGCGCAGACCCCCAGCGGGGAAGCGCTGGCAATCCGCTTCGAGGCGAACCAGTCGTTCTTCGAGTTCTCGGAGGCTCAGGATCAGGACACGGGGAACCTCACGGCCTCACCCGACGACAAGGCATTCTCGGCCCGGTGGATCACGGGGCAGCGGAACGAGGGGGCGGCGGCGAACCTGGTGCTGTCGACGCGCTATGCCTCGGGCATCACACTCTTCTTCGACGGCGGCCTCGACTTCACCGTGGACACCGAGCCGCTCGCGGGCGGACCGCTGTCGGGGAATCCGCCGCTCTTCACGCTGGGCCTCAACACGCCACTTCACGTTGGGCTGGAGGTCCCGGTGGGGAATCGTTTCAATTTCGTCGTGACTCTCGGCGCCGATCTCCACTTCCGCCGCCTCACCGAAGGTCAGGACTCGATCGCCATTCCCTTCTTCTCGCTGGGCGCGGACGGGTTGTTGTAGCCGCGCCGCTCAGCCCTCGTACGCCGCGTCTTGCTCGATACGGCTGAGTACCCAATCGAAGGCGCCCGAGCTGACCTCTGCCTTGCAGTACTCGCAGCGCCCCGCCATGTTGATCTCCAGATCGGCCCCGCAGCTCGGACACTTCTTCTGCGCCGAGGCCGGGCCCTTGGCGCCGGCGCCGCGGATGAGGGTCCAGTACTCCGAGAAGGGGCGCTCCCGGTCCCGCTGGCCGCCCAGGAGCTTGCCGTCGTCCGAGAGGGTATAGTCGACGCACGTGGCCTGCAGGCGACACGTGATCGCGTCGTAGTAGCGGTCGCTCTCGACGTCGCAGACCTCCAGGCGATCGAGGCGCGGCCGGTCGACGACGTTGCGGGCGTGCGCGCGCTGGTACAGCTCCATCCAGTGGGACCACTCGTGGAAGAGCCGATCGCTGGTGAAGGGCCGGGCGCGCTTCCAGTTGCGGGTCGACCACGCCGCCTGCAGCTCGAGGAAAATCATCTCGGCGCGTTGCCGGAAGGCGTCGAACGAGAACGTCGGATCGCGCGCCTCGAGGGCGCCCAGGCGCTGATCGACGCCGGCCGTGGCTTTCGTGACCGGCGAGATCTCGGGCGGATCCTCGTCGGAGAACAGGACCGGCTGGCGGGCTTCCCGTTCGAGGATCTCGACGCTCTCGACGAGCCAGTCGAACTCCCCGGTGGCCACGTCCTTGCCACAGTAGGAGCACTTGCCCGCGATGACGCCCTCGAGTGGGCCACCGCAGCTGGGGCACTTGAACACGCGGGTCTGGTCCGGCGGACGGGAGCGAGCGGTCGCGGCGCGCCGCAGCGTCCAGATCTCCACGGCATAGAACGTCTGCTCCGGACCCTGCGCAGGGACCTCGGAGTAGTTGCTCTCGAAGCGCACCCGCACCTGGATGAAGGGGGACCCCGGCGTCTGCACGGCGTCGATCGGATAGAGGCCCCCGACGATCACGGCCTCCACGCGCGCCGGCCGGCTCACGTCGATGGCCCGGCGGGCCGCCTCCGACAGGAACGCCGAGAGGGTCTCGAGCCTTCCCCCGGCGCGGGCTTCCTGCGCCGCGGCGTACAGCGCGTACAGGAAGTCTTCGAAGAGCACGAGCGAGAAGCCCGTGTCCGGCCGCATCAGCTCGAGCAGCTGCCGCCGCGCGCTTCCCATGGGAGGCGCCTCTCCGAAGTCGTCGGTCTCGAGCGGCGGCGCGTCCCCCGGGCGCGGTGCGCGGCTCTGGCGGAGCAGCACGTAGACGACCAGGCCAGCCACGGGGATGCCCACGACCGGATACCGGAAGAGCACCTGCACGAGAATCCAGATGAGCTCGCCGTCGATGCCGTTCCCGCCGCCTCCGGAAGAGCCGCCGTGGCCGCCGCCGGAGAACGACTGGCCACCGCCGACGCGGGCAAGGGCCTGCAGCGCCGCGGCGAGAACGATCAGCGAGGGTGTCCAGCGGAGGAGCGCCTTCCCCAGGGACCGTCCCGGCAGGACCATCCGCAACCGATACCAGGAAAGAGGCTAGGCGCCCAGCGCGCGAGTGAGCGCCGAGCGGGCGCGGAGGTCCTGGTAGCGTGCTCTCACGAGGTTCAGCTTCGCCTGCGTGAGCGCCGACTGCGCGTCCAGCAGGTCGGTGGTCGTCGCGGCGCCGGCTTTGACCATCGACTCGGTCACGCGATACGCCTCTTCGGCCTGCTGGATCGCGTCCTTCGCAACCAGCACGGCGTTGGCGGCGGCCCGTTCCTCGGCGAGCCGCTGCTCGACCTCGAGCTCGACCTGGGAGCGCGTGTTGTCCAGCAGGGCGGCCGAGGCATCGGCCCGCTCCGAGGCGACGCGCGCCTGGTAGTAGGAGCTGCCCCACTGCCAGATCGGCCAGTCGAGGGTGAGACCTACCGTCCAGTAGTCGTTGGGGATGCCGGAGGGCATCCCCTGCACGTCGATGTACATCGCCGAGGCGTTGATCTCCGGCAAGATCTTCAGCTCGGAGGCGACGAACGAGTGGTGGGCGGAGCTCTCCTCGGCCTCGGATGCCTTGACCTCGTTGCGGTGCGCCAGCGCGAAGGCCTCGGCGGCCGCCGGTTCGGAGGGCACCTCCCGGCTCGCGAGCGAGGTGGGCTCGGCGAAGTCGATGTCCGGATCGCCGGGCGGCAAGCCGAGAATGGTGAGGAGCGACGCGCGCGACACCTGCTCCTGGACCTCGGCCTGGATCCGCTGCTGGTCCGCGTTCGCGAGGGCGACTTTCACGCGCAGCACGTCGGCGCGGGTGAGGACGCCGTCGCGGAACTTGGCCTCGGTGAGCTGCTCCTGATCCTCGAGCTCGTCGTAGCTGGCCTTGGCGATTCCCTGGAGCGCCCTCGCTTCGAAGAGGGAGAGAAACGCGCCCTCCACCTGCTCGCGGAGGTCGGCCTCCTGGGCTCGCAGCGTGTCCTCGCTGGCGTCGGCGTGATCGAGCGCGCCGGCATAGTCGTGCGAGAGGTGCCAGAGGCCCAGGAGGGGCTCGGCGACGGTGACCATGCCGAGTCCGACCTGGAGGTTCGAGATCGCCGCGGGCGGCGGAAAGCTCGGTCCCGAGGTGCCGGAGCCGCTCTGGCCGGAGCCCAGCAGCGGGCCAAGCAGCCCGCCGAGGTTCAGCTTCTCGAACGAGCTCGCGTCATCGTAGAGAATCGAGACGTCGACCATCGGCAGCAGGTGGCCGCGGACCGATCGCGCCTGATCCCCGTCCGCGGCCGTCGAGGAGCGCGCGGCCCGCAGCCGGGGGTTTTGCCGCAGCGCGAGCTCCTCGGCTTGTTCGAGCGTGAGCGTCTCGGTCGGCGCCGCGAACGCCGGAACCGCGGCGCCGATCAGCGCCAGAGCGAGCCCCCGGATGACGAGCTTGCCGTCCACGACCCTCTCCCTTCCGTGCGGACTCAGTCTTCGAACACGGTGACGTCCGCCGAGAGGCCGGCGGCGAGCGTGACGCCCTGGGGCACGTTCACGAGCTGGATGCGCACCGGAACGCGCTGCACGACCTTCACGAAGTTGCCCGAAGCGTTGTCCGGTGGGAGGAGGCTGAAGCGCGCGCCCGTGCCTCCGCTGAGGCTCTCGACCTTGCCCTCGAGGTGCTGGCCGGACAGCGCGTCGATGCTGATCTCGGCCCGCTGACCCGGCCGCATGTGGCCGATCTGCGTCTCCTTGAAGTTGGCCTCGACGTAGATCGAGTCCGGCACGAGCTCGATGATGGGCTGCCCCGCCGCCAGGATCTGCCCCGGCTGGAGCTTCACCCGGCTGGCGACGCCGTTCACCGAGGCGACGACCTTGGTGTAGGCCAGCTGGAGCTTGGCCAGGCTGAGCGCGGCCTGGGCGGCCTCCACCCGTGCCTGGGCGGCTGCGGCGGCCGCCTTGGCGCCTTCGATCTGCGCGTCGATGGGCTTGGAGATGGCCAGGCGGCCCTGGGCTTCGGCCACCCGCGTCACCGCCTGCCGCTTCGAGTCCAGGGCGGCCGCCAGCTGTGCCTTGGCCTGCGCGAGCGCCGCCTCGGCCCCGTCGAAGGCCACCTGGGCACTGTCCAGTCGGTCTTGCGCCACGGCGCGATCCGCGAACAGCTGCTGCGTCCGGCGCAGGTCGATGGCAGCCTTTCGTTGATCCGCTTCGGCGCGCGCGACCGCCGCCTTCGAGGCCTCGATGGCCGCCTCGGCGGATCCGACCCCCACCGAGCTCCCCGACAGCGCGGCTTCGGCGGCGTTGAAGCCGCCGTGGGCGGACGCTTCGACGATCTGCTCCTGCGCCACGGCCCCTTGCGCCTGCGCCTGCGCGAGCGCGAGATCGGCCTCGGCCTGCTTCTCCCGCGCCTCGTAGTCGGCCGGGTCGATCTCCACCAGGACCTGCCCGGCCCTGACCCGCTCGTTGTCCGTCACGTCGACCCGGAGAATGGCGCCACCCACGCGCGGGGCCACCGGGACCACGTCGGCTTCGACCTGGGCGTCGTCCGTGCTCTGCTGGTTGCGCGTCGCGAACAGGTAGAGGCCCAGCGCGACCAGCACCACGGCCAGCACGGCACCCAGGATGCCGAAGGCGCGCTTCGAACCCCCTTGCGCCTTGGCAGGGGCGGCGTTCAACGGCGAAACCTTCTCGGCGGGGGCGGCGCTCTCCATGTGTCTCTCCGGCTGAATCCGGTTCCTTGAACGCTCGATACCCGCTGCGAGCGGAGCACGCGCGACGGGTCGAAGCTGGTCCTGACTGAGCGGGATTAAATAAAGACCCGCCCGCTCCATGTCAATCGAAGAACGTCGAAGGGCTCAGTGCTTGCTCTCGACGTAGTAGACCACCGCGCCCGCCAGGCCCAGTGCGGCCCCCACGCTATACGAGATGATGGCGCCGGCCCAGAGACCGTTCGACTGCGGCGTGGGGTTGGGAGCTCCCGTGGCGAGGGCCGTCGGATTCCCGTTGGCCGCCGAGGCAGCCGCGAGGTTGAACGCTCCGCCGGTGAGCAGGCCGACGCCGCCGAGTCCGAGGAGCACCCAGCTCGCCACGTGCCGAGGCGGAGAGGCCTCGGCCGCCGCTTCCTCCGGCGGCGGCTCGGGCGGCACGGGGGGCTCCACCTGCTCGGCGGGGGCCGGAGCCGGCAGCGGGATGCCCAGCGCGGCAGGAGGCACGCCGCCGGCCGTTGCGGAATTACCGGACAGGCCGAGCGCGAGGGCGAGGGCGAGGAGAGGCACGGCTGGCGAGTATGGCGAAAGAACGGGCGAGGTCAAACGGGTCGACCGTGGTAGAGAAGAGAACCGAGGAGGACGCATGCAGACGGCCGTCATCGGCGCGGGGAGCTGGGGCACGGCGCTCGCCTCCCTCCTCGCGGGCAAGGGCCACGCGGTTCAGCTCTGGGTTCACGACGCGACGAAGGCCGCGGCGATCGAGGAGGCGCGGGAGAACCGGGTCTACCTGCCGGGTTTCCGCCTCCCCGACACCCTGCACGCCACCGCCTCGCTCGAGGGGGCGCTGGCCGGCGCCGAGCTCGTGCTCGAGGTGGTGCCCTCGCACGCCGTGCGCGACGTGATGGGCCGCGCGGCGCCGATGCTCCACCCCGGCGTTCCCATCGTGACGGCCTCGAAGGGCATCGAGAACGGCACCCTGCTCACGATGACCGAGGTGCTCGAGGATACGCTGCCTTCGTTGCTCCACCCCTACCTGTGCGTGCTCTCGGGGCCCTCCTTCGCGAAGGAGGTCGCCCAAGGGCTCCCCACCGCGGTCTCGGTGGCCTCGCGCTGGGAGCGCATTGCCGTCCAGGTACAGGCGGCCTTCTCCACGCCGACCTTTCGCGCGTACACGTCCCTCGACGTCATGGGCGTCGAGCTGGGCGGCGCCCTCAAGAACGTCATCGCGATCGGCGCCGGCATCGCGGAGGGCCTCGGGTTCGGCAGTAACAGCCGCGCGGCGCTGATCACGCGAGGCCTGTCGGAGATCTCGCGCCTCGCGGTCAAGAAGGGCGCCAACCCGCTGACGCTGTCCGGGCTGGCCGGCATGGGCGACCTCGTGCTCACCTGCACCGGGGCGCTCTCGCGGAACCGGTCCGTGGGGTTCGAGCTCGGCAAGGGCCGCAAGCTCGACGACATCCTGGGCGAGATGAAGATGGTCGCCGAGGGCGTGAAGAACGCCCGCTCGACGCACGATCTCGCGCACAAGCTGAGCGTCGAGATGCCGATCTGCGAAGGCGTTTACCGCGTCCTGTACGAGGGCCTCGCGCCGCGCCAGGCGGTCGTCGAGCTGATGAGCCGCGAGCCGAAGGCCGAGCTGACGAGCTAGGTCGCGGCCAGCACCATCATGTAGCGGGTCTCGAACGCCAGGCGTCCTTCGGGGGTCCGTACGAGCGGGCGGCCGCCGAAGGCGCGCGGTCCAGGCACGGCCAGTCGACGGCGGACTTCCACCGCGGCCTCCGGCGCCTGCGAGGCGCGCGCGACCCAGTCCTCGACGTCGATCCGGAAGCTCATCGCGTCCATCCGTTCCACCGACAACCGCAGGCGCCCTAGCGCGGCCACGAGCTCCGAAAGGGGCAGGGCGCGCGCATGGCTGGGGTCGCGCAGCCGCTCGATCTCGTTCTGCGCGAGCGCTTCCTCGGGGAGCTCGCTCGACTGAATGTCGAACACCGCCAGGCGGCCGCCGCGCACGAGCACCCGCGCCATCTCGGACAGCGTGCGCTCGGGTTCGGGCATGTGGTGCAGCGCGAGTCGCGTGACGGCGAGGTCGAACGAACCGTCGGCGAAGGGAAGGGCCGTCGCGTCGGCCACCTCGAAGCGGGCGTTCGGCAGCTTCTCGCGGGCCGCGATCTCCCGGGCCTTCGCGATCATCGCCTCGGTGACGTCGACGCCGGTGAAGCTCGCGACGCGCGGCGCCAGGTCCCGCGCCAGCAGGCCCGGCCCGCAAGCCACGTCGAGGGTCCGCTCGTCTCCGCGTGGGCGGATCAGCTCGACGAAACGCCGGACCGGCTCCTCGGCGTTGACGTGCGGCGAGGCGACGAAGCGATCGACCTGCTTCGTGAACTGATCGACGACCTCGCGCCCGTGGTCGCTCACTCGGCCGACTTGTGGTGGTGCTTCCCCTTGGCGGTGCCGGTCACCGTGACGTCGATGTCCGCCGTGCGGTCGTCCGCTCGCACCGTCACGGTCGTGTGGCCGGGCCCGACGGGCCACACCTGCTCGCCGTCGACGTCGGCGACGTTCTCGTCGGCCGCCTTCATCTCGATCGTGCGGTTCCGCAGCACGTGCCCCGCGCCGTCGAGGGGCTCGACCTCGGGGTGGAAGGCCTGATCGTCGACCTTCATCTCGACCTTGTTCGGCGTGATGCGTACGCTCTCGACCGTCTCGACGTCCACGTCGACGGTGGCGCTCTGTCCCCCCGCCTTCGCAGTGACCAGGGTGTGCCCGTAGCCGACGGCGGTGAGTTGCCCGGTCGGGTCGACGCGCGCGACCTTGGGGTCGTCGCTCTTCCACTCGATCGGGAGGCGGGGGTAATAGACGCCGTTGCGGCTCTTGGGCTTGGCCCGCAGCCAGATCCCTTCCCCCCGCCGCTTGAGCAGAACCTGACTCGGCTCGATCTCGACGTAGTCCACCTTCGCGCAGGCGAGCACCGAGAAACCCATGAGCACCGACGCCAACAGCCTGGCTCTCACGCCGTCTCCTCCTTGGTGGGGGCTGCCGCCTGCTCTGCCCGGGCCCAGCTCTGGGGGCGCCGCCGCGTGAGCCCGGTAGGTCTCGAGGGAGCGGGCGCCGCGGCGGGCGTCTCTCGCGCGACCTTGGCGAGGCGATCGCGCACCTGATCGAAGGCCTCGATGAGGGAGCGCATGCGCTCGGCGTCGCCGCCTCGATCGGGATGATGCTCGAGCGCCAGCTGGTGAAAGCGCTCGCGCGCCTCGGCGAGAGTCGCGTCCGGGCCCAGGCCCAGGGCGGCGAAGGGGTCGCGCCGCTCGGCGCGGGCGAGGAACCGATCCAGCCGGTCGCGGAAAGGCCGCCAGGCGCGCTCCCGTTCGGCCGCCACGGCACCGGCGACGCGTTCACCGCGCGACGTGGTGGCCGCGCGGAGCGCCCGCTCGTCGGTGGCCGCGACGACTCGATCGCAGCGGGCACAGCGGTAATAGCCGACGGGGCTGTGCGCCGCCTGCAGGAAGATCAGCGGCAGGCCGCACTGGCGGCAATCCAGCTCGGGTGGGCCCTCGGCCATGGGCTTCGTAGCTATCGCGCGGTCGCGCCGGCGTCAATCGGGGAAGGTCTTTCTCCCGGGGGCTCCGCCCCCGCGC
>DATJNL010000332.1:0-20440 GCA_035508175.1 Myxococcales bacterium | reverse complement strand
GCCTTCGCCGCCGCTCGTGCCGCTGGCCGCGCTCCCGGTCGTGCTTCCCGGGCCGGAGGTGCCGCTGCTTCCGGCGGTGCTCCCCGGCGGCGCGGCGCCGGCGCAGCGGGTGGTGCCGTCGGGGTAGCGCACGCAGGAGAGCCCCGAGGGGCACGCAGGGCTGCCCGTCGGATCGCAGAGCAGCGTGCCGTCCGCCGGCGTCGAAAGACACGCGGCCAGACCGCCAGCCGCGGCGATCGCCACGGCGGCCCTCACCACGTGAAAGCCGCCGCGCCGAGGAAGCCCACGCCCAGCCCGCCCGCCACCCACTCGGCCACCTGGAAGAACTGCGCCCGCTCGTAGCCGCCCGCGTCGAACTGCACGGGATGCGCCGGGGACCCGCTCTGCGCCGAGCCGTTGTAGCTGACCACCTCGGCGATCGAGGCTGCCATCGCGCCGAGCATCACGAGGCCGGTGACGCCCAGCGCGATCGAGAGCGTGTGCTTGTGGGACGGCGGCGAGGGTGGGGCGCTCACGGCCGCGGCGGGCGCAGGCGCCGCGGGGGCCGCGGCCTCGACGATCACCGTGGCCGGCGGCGCGGGCTCGCGGGCCCGCGCTTCGGCCTGCTGCTTGGCCTCCACGTCCGTGATGAGGCGCTGCACGAGCCCGCGGTTCGGTGCCTCGGGAGCCTCTGCCAGGTAGCGCTTGTAGAAGAACTCGGCGCGGGCCCAGTGATCGAGCGCGCGGTGGATTTGGCCGAGATCGTAGAGGAGCGCTGGCCTCGGGGAGGCCTCGTAGGCCGCGGTTGCGTCCTGCAGCGCTGCCTCGAACTGGCCCGCGTCGTACTCGGCGAGCGCCTTGTGGATGAGCGCCTCGGCCCGGACGGCGGTGTCGGGCGCGGCCAGCGTGAGGCCCACGAGCGCCAGGAGGGCGGGAACCACGGGCAGCACTCTAACAGCCCTCCAGCGCTCGGGTCGATGACTTCACCCGGCGCGCGTCGTCGTTCACGATCTCCGCCGACGGCGGATCCGTCGCTCCCCCGGCGAGCCCCCACGGCGTGGCCTGCACGCAAGCGATGGCCACGGCCGCGACCTCCTGCGGGCTCGACGGAGGTGCCCGAGCGCGGGAGGCCCCCCGCGCTGGGGCGGCGGCTAGGGCACGGCGGCGTAGGCTGCGATGGCCTGGAGGAACTGGGCCTGCGTGGCCGTACCCGGCAGGCTCTGGATGTTCTCGACCTCGAAGCCCACGTAGACGACGGTGGAAGTGCCGGCCGCTCCCACCTGCTTGTGGCCGATCACGATCGGCTCCGCCGTGTTCGCGGTGCCGGAGTTGGTCGGGTCGACCTGCACCGTCGCGAGCACGTCGACGTTCGAGGGGAGCGGATTGACGATCGTGAAGTAGTTCAGCTGCAGGTTCTCGCTCATCGTCACGTTCCAGCTCAGGCCGTTGAAGCCGGACACGGAACTCCCGGTCACGACATTCGACGTCTGGCTGTCGATGTCGACATCGCCGCCGCTCACGACCACGGAGGGATCTTGAACGTCGGCGAGGAAGCCCGCGTAGTTCGAGAGGAACCAGTTGGGCTCGTTCGAGGACCAGCTGTCCTGCGCGAAGTCGTCCCCGGCTCCAGCGGCGAACAGCACGAGGGTCTTGCCGCCCTCGTCGAGCCAGGCATCGAGGAGTGCCTGCTGTCCCCAGCCGATCGTGGGCGTGTCGTCGCCGTCGTTTTCGCCGGTGATCCAGACGATCGTGCTCAGGCCGGCGAGGCTGGGCGCGCTCGGGTCGACGTCGTTGAAGTCGTACGGCGCACCCTGCGGCGGTGTGTACGTCGTGTAGGCGCCGCCGAGCCCGGTGAGCCACGACTGGAACACGGGCAGCGAGACGTCGGTGCTCTCGTAGTCGGAATCGACGAGCAGGGTGGGCGCCGTGGCCGTGCCGGTGGGCACGGTGACGCCGCAATTGCCCGCGGTGCCGCCCATGCCCGCGTAGGTCTGGATCGCGGTGAGGAAGTCGCACTGCACGTTCTGACTCGGTATGAGGTTCGACAGGTTCTCCACGGTGAGGCCGACGAAGACCACGGTGGATGTACCCAGCTTGCCGGCCGCCTTGTTGCCCGTGGCCACGGGAACTGCCGCGTTCGTGCCGCTGGAGGTCGGGTCGGCCATCACCGTTGCGAGCACGTCGGTGCCGGCCGCGGGGTTCACGATGGAGGTTCTGAAACGCACGTAAGGGGACCCGTTCGTGTCGTCGTTGTTCACGACCGTCCACGTCCGACCGGCAAAGGCGCTCGCGCCGGACGAGCCCGTGGCGGTGAAGGACGCGGTGGACGCGAGGTCGGGCTCGGTCGTCGTGACCACGTTTGCCCAGAGCGGATCGTACAGGTCGTTCTGCAAACCGACGTAACTCGTGAGGAAGGTGTTGGTCTCGGGGCTGGTCCAGCTGTCCACCCCGAAGTCGTCGGGCAGCGCGGGTGCGAGGAGCACCAGCGTCTTGCCGCCCTCGTCGAGCCAGGCTTGCAGGAGCGTCTGCTGCGTCGAGCTCACGGTCGGGTCGCCGTCGCCGTTGTTGTCGCCGGTGATCCACACGATGGTATTGATGCCGGTGAGCTGTGAGTCCTGCGGGTCGACGTCGCTCGGATCCGAGCCGTCGTTGGGCTCCTGGTACACGTCGAACGGGATGCCCGCCGCGGTGAGCCACCCCTGCGCCAGCGTCAGCGAGGGGTCGGGGTTCCCGCTTCCGGGCACCCCGTCGTTGTCCACGAGGAGCACGCTCGCGAGGCCACCCGTCCCGGCGCCCGTGGTGCCCACGCCGCCGCTGCTCGCACCTGCGCCGGTGGTGCTGCCGGCTCCCGTGGTACCCGCGCCGCCGCTGCTCGCGCCCGCGCCCGTCGAGCCGGCACTGGAGCTACCGCTGGAATGGCTTCCGGTGGTCGACCCGGCCCCCGTGGTCGACGCAGCCCCGGTGGTGGAGCCGGCGCCGCCGGTGGCGTGGCCGGTGGTGGTCCCGGCGGCCGTGGTGCCACCGGTCGTGCTGCCGCTCGTGCCGCTGGAACAGGCGGCCAGAGCGGCCGCGACGAACAGGGAGATGGCGATATGCTTCATGACGACTCCTCCGGTGGGATGGAACTCGATGAATCTCAGGATCAGCAGCCTCCGGCCTGACACCAGCCAAAGGGAAAGTTCTGGCAGTTACCCGCCGGCGGGGCGCCTAGGTCCTCGGGATTACCGACCGTGCAGTTCGGGGCCGGGTCCTCGTCGGCGCACTGGTTCTGGTTGCAGTTCGACTGGCTGTACGGAATGAGCGCGGTGGCGCGGTCGCCCGGGTCGGCGGCCTGATCGCCCCAGCAGCTCAGCGCGTACCAGTTGCAGCAAACGGTCCCCGCGGGGCAGCCGGCGTTGCCGCCGCGGCAGTCCCCATGCGAGCAGTCGGTCACGTTCTCCATGAAGCCACAGGACTTGCGGTTCGCGTCGTCGCTGCAGTCTGCGCAGTCGAAGGCAAACTGCTGGGCCGTGGGGGTACCGTTGCCCCACCCAATCGTCGCGGCACCGTTGCAGGTGCGACAGCCGCCCACCAGACCTTCGGTGGCAGCCTGAAAGCCACCTTGCGTGCAGTAGCGGCCGCAGCCGTAGACCATGTCGTGGCCTTCCGGGTTGCCAGCGGGCGGCGGGCTGTGGTCGTGGCCGGCGAAGTGGAGGAGCTCGTGAAGGATGATCTCTTCCTTCCACTGGGGGGACGAGCCGTCGAAGAACGGCCCCTCGTTGATGTTCATGGCGAGATAGCCATACTGCGCGAGGTGGGTGTCGGGAGCCTGGGGCAACTCGGTGGAGGCCGCGATGCCGCTGCAAGTGTTGCCGCACCCGATCACGAGCGGCGTGGTCTGGATCGCCCACAAGTCCGCGGCGCTCGCGGGGCGGGCGGCCCGGTAGCACAGCGGGATGTCCTCGAGCGCGTCCTCGACGGCCGTCACGATGAGGTCCGTTGCGTTGTCGTTACACGCGCCCGGGTAGCTGTTGTCGTCGATGATCCGGATGTTCGTCTTCGGCACGGTGCGGTACTTCCCGGTGTAGTCCGAGGTGTCGGGGAAGCCGTCGTAGCCGTTGCAGCGGGGGCGGTGGCGCAGGTCGGTGCCCGGCAGCGCGCGGTCGGTGACGGCAGGGCCGGAATAGGTCCAGTCCTGCACCCAGCTACCACCATCCGCGCTGTCCGCAAAGCCGCCATCCGGCGCGACGAACAGCGTCACCGTCTCGGTCTTCTGGTACGGAGTGCCCTGGCTGATGTCGACCGACCAGACGTCCTGCTTGTCGAAGACGCCGTCGAAGTTCTCGTCGGTGAGGATCGTGGTGGTGTAGGTGGAGACGCCGTCGTACTGGCTCGAGTACTGGTAGTCGACGACGCCGTCCTGGTTGATGTCGCCCGAGCCGGTGACGTCGGTGCCGTCGCCGTTCCAGTCGACGTAGGTCTTCAGGGCGCCGCCGCCCGACGAGACCGTTAGGATGCGCGCGCCGCCGTCGAACGTGGTCGTGAGGCTCAGGCCGCCGGGGTAGGTCACCGTCCCGCCGTCGAAGCCGGGCGTGGGATCGGGCATGGACTGCTCGTAGAGCAGCTCCCAGATGCCGCCGTCTCCGAGCGAGACGCCGCTGTCGGGTAGGGTGAACGACCCCGCGTCCGGCAGGTGGGCCTTGAGTAGATCGAGGCAGCAACCGGTGCCGGAGAGCAGGCCCGTACAGATGGCTACGGTGAAGAGACGTCGCGTCATGGACTCCGGGGCGGGCTGTCGAGCTGTGCCCCCCCGTACACTGCCCGAGCGCCGGTGACGGATCGGTTATGCGCGCGCGAGCCGCGTCCGGTAAGCCAAAACCGGCGGCAGATCGAAGCCGTGGAGGACGCGCTGGGCCTCCGCCGGCGGCAACCGCTCGGCGCGCCACACGTCGCACTCGACCTGATCGGGCTCGAGACGCACCATCTGCGCCTGGACGCGGACCGCCCCCGCGCCAATCCACTGCCGCAACCGATGGATGGCCTGCTTCAGATTCTGGGCGGCCCGATCGCCGTCGCCGTCGGGCCAGAGCCAGTCGCCGAGGTCGGCCTGCGTCGCCCCCTGCCGCTCGGCCACCAGCACCGCGAGGAGCTCCCGGAGCTTCTGGGCGCTCTTCGCGCCCGGCGCCTCGCCGGGCGCCCCCTCGACCTCGACGTCGAGTCCGGCGAGCGCCCGGATGCGCACCGGCCGCGGCCAGCCCTCGGGCGCGTCGGGCGGTGGGGGCACGCGCTTCTCGCGGATCCAGCCGACGGCGATCTCGGGCTGAATCCCCTTGCGCAGCGAGAAGGCCAGCAAGTCCTGCATCATGGCGGTGCGCCAGCCGCAGTGCGAGTGGAACCCGCCGAGGCTCTTCACCATCAGGATGCGTTCCACCTGTCGGGCGTATCGCTCCTCGTCTCCTAGCGCCCGCGCCAGCTCGGCCCCGCCGCAGAAGGCGATGTAGCTGAAGGTGGGGTTGCCGGCCGCCTTGGCGAGCGCGATCTGCTCCCGGTAGGCGCGCTCCGCGCCCTCGAAGTCCTTGACCGCGACGCAGGCCGGCGTGAGCGCCGACAGCGCGATCACCTTGTGGAACATGGAGCCCATCGCCTGCGCGATGGTCCATGCACTCTGCGCGTGTGCGAACGCCCGCGCGGGGTCACCCTGGCTCAGCGCGTACCAGCTGCGGAAGAAATGATGCACCATGGTGTCGAGCCGCTTGTGGGTGCGCTCGGTGCGCGCGAGCCGGCCGAGGTAGCCCTTGGCACGCGCGAAGTCCTCCTGGCTGAGCGCGCAGAAGATGCCCTGCGTCAGCAGGAAGAAATCACGCACGTGCACGCCCGAGGAGTCGGCGAGCTCGAGGCCCCGCTCGACCTTGGCGTAGCAGTCTTCAGGGCGCCCACACTGCCAGTCGATGATGGCGGCGCAGCTCCACCACAGGAGCCGCGGCAGCGCCGGCAGCCCCTCGCCCTCCGACACCTCGTGGTCGAAGCTGTCGTAGAGGGCGCGCCCCCCGGGGAAGTCGCCCGCCCACCAGAGGCGGTAGATCAAGAGCTGCGCCGCGGCACTGATGCGCGCGGCGTCGTCGGGGGCATGGGCGATGGCCTGCTCGGTGAGCGCCGCGTACCGCGGAGTGCGGGGATCCTCCGCGCGACCGTACATGAGCGCGGTGAGCGCTTCGGCGTGCGTCCGGAACGCGAGAGCCGGGTCCAGCGGCCCCAGCGACGCAGTGAGCGCCTCGAGGTCGTCCACCAGATCGGCGAGGCCCGCCACGTCTCCCCACTGGACCACGTAGCTCGCCACCTGCCCGCACCAGGCCCTCGCGGCGAGCGCCGCGTCCCGCTGAACCGCGGCGGTTTCGCGCACCCGTCTGAACCAGGGCCGCGCCGCCTCCGGGGCAAACGGGAGCAGCGCCTCGGCCCGCCACCACATGAGGCGCGCGTCACCCGCGTCGGGCAGCCGGGCGAGGGCCGAATCGAGCGAGCGGTGGAGCCCTGCCGAGAGCCAGCCCTGGCCGTGATCCTCCAGGAGATCGAGCACCGCGTCGCCGTCGCCGGCGAGCGAGGCGAGCTGCAGCGCCGCCTCGGGCAGGACCGGCCGCGCCCACGCGGCGAGCCGGCGCCGCACCTCGCGGCGGGCGTCCCCGCCGTCCTCCCGGGCGACGTGCGCCAGCAGGGCGTCCCGCAGCAGGTCGTGCAGCCGCCACCGCTCGGCCGACACCGCGTCGACGAACGCCCGCTGCGCCGCGAGCGCGTCGAGGAGCCCCTCCACCTCGGCCGGCAGGATCTCCCGATCCTGCTTGAGGCGCGGGATCTCCGGCAACTCCGCGAGGTGGCGTAGGGCGGCCCGGTGGGCCGCGGAGGGGAGCGCAGCCAGGAGCTCGTCCGCCAGGAAGTCGCCCACCGCCGTCCCGGGCAGGGCCGCCTTCGCGTGGGAGCGCGCTGCGGCCAGGATCGCGGCCAGCCAGCCGTCGGCCGCTTTGAGCTGCGCCTCGCTCAGGGAGGCGTCGAGCGAGCGGGCGATGGCGCGGGCCTCCTCCTTCGTCAGACGCAGGTCGTCGACGAGCGACAGTCGGCCGTGCAGGCTCCCGCGGGCCAGTCGCGGCGGCGGCGCGCGGCGGCTCAGGATGAAGAAGCGCAGAGTCTCCCCGCACACCTCGTGCGCGGCCGAGAGCAACGTCATGAGGCCGCTGTCGTCGGGGACGCGGTGGCAATCGTCGAGCACGATGGTGAGCGGCCGCGCGCCGAGCTCGGCGAAGAAGCGGCGGGCGAAATCGACGAGGTCGGCGCCGTGGGCGGGGCTCCAGACCGGCAGCCGGTCGTGCAGGTCCGAGGTCGAGGCGAGGGCCGCGAAGAGGCCGGCCACGTGCGCGTCGGTCTCGTCGAGGCGGTACCATACGTGCGGGACCGCCGATTCGCGGACCCAGGCGGCCACGGCGGACGTCTTGCCCGACCCCGGCAGCCCCATCACCCACGTGAGCGGCGCCCGGGCGCGCGCTTCGTCGAGGCGCCGTTGCAGGTCGACGCGCCGTACGTGCAGGTCGACCCCCGGCAGTGCGAGCTTGTATGAGGCGAATTCCGGCGCCGGCCCGTGGGGCGATCTGGGAAGGGCTCTCACGCTCATGTCGAAGCTCCGTCTTGGTTCACGGGGCGTGCCGGGGCGGCGCCGATCCGGCCGAGGATAGAGGGATTTCGGCGCGTCCGCCAGCCGAGACTTGTCCCGTGCGAGGGCGGAGTATACTCGGTAGCGCCGCGAGGCTCGGCTGGCCCAGCCCATGCCGCGACGTCGCTGACGCTCGCTTCCGGAAGGTGATCCGATGCGATGGTGGAAGCTCTCGCTGGTCGTTGTCCTCGGAGCTTGCGCTCACGTCCCCCCGGCACCCCCGGCCGCCGCGTCCCTGGGCGAGGGACCCGACGCTCTTGCCCGCTCGGTGGTCGCTGAGGTCGAGACGCTGCGCGGGCTACGTGCGAAGTCGCCTCTGCGCATCGAGCGGCTGGCGCCGGGGCCGTTCGCGGAGAAGCTCGCGCAGAAGGAGCTCGGGCAGATCAGCGACGTCGCCGAAACCGAGGCGGTCTGGATCGCGTTCGGTTTCGCCGGGCCGCACGTCGACGCGCAAGCCACGATCCGCGAGGTCCAGGACGAGCAGGTCGCGGGCTTCTACGCCCCCAAGGACAAGGCGCTGTACGTGCGCGACCCGCCGCCCACCTCGGTGGTCGGACCGGAAATCCTGCGCGGCGTGCTGGCGCACGAGATCGAGCATGCGCTCCAGGACTCGAGCTTCGGCGCGTTCGCCACGGATCTGCCCAAGGAGGACGACGCCGCGCTCGCCCGCACGGCGCTCATCGAGGGCGACGCGATGCTCGTCATGGTTGCAGTAGTGGCGAAGGCGAAAGGCATTCCGCTGGACACCGCGCTCGGCAACATCGCGCTGGCGCTCTCGACCATGAGCCCCGAGGGGCTGGCGCGGATCTCGGGCCACTCGGAAAAGCTGCTCTCCTCGCCGCTGTTGCTCCGCGAAGCGCTGCTCTTCCCCTACGTCGACGGCCTGGAGCTGGTGGGCTCGGTCTGGAAGGCCGGCGGTTTCCAGCTGGTCGACGAGATGTTCTCCCACTGGCCGGCGACCACGCAGCAGGTCATGGACCCGGCAACCTATGCCACGGGGCGGCGCGGCAGTGACGTTCCTTCGCCGGCACTGCCCCCCGGCTGGCGCCGCGTCTCGACGGGCGAGATGGGAGAGCTCGGAACGCTCGCGATCCTCGAGACCTGTCTACCGCGGAAGGCGGCGTCGGCCCAGGCTTCGGACTGGCAGGGGGATCGCTATGTCATCGGCGAGCGGCCCGACGGGAAGCTCGGCCTGATCTGGCGCGTCGCACTCCCGAGCCCCGCGGCGGCTCGCCGGTTTGCGGCCGCCCTCGAGGCGCAGCAGAAGTGCTGGGACGAGGTGCGCGGGGACGGCCGCGGGTCGATCGGACCGGAGCTCTCCGTCCAGCCCTTCGGATCGACGACGGTGCTCGCCCGTGGCCTGCCGATCAGGGACTTCGCCAGCGATGCGGACGTCTGGTCGCAGCCCATCGCCCCGCCGGCCGCACCCGTGCCTCCCCTCGGCGCCGGCCTCGTGCTCGCACCCATCCGGCCGACCGAGTTGCACGCGCGGCACGGTCAGATCGTCGGAGCCCGCTGGGAAGATGCGGGGCTGGGCCTTTCCGCGAGCCTTCCGGCTGGCTTCACCGCCAGCACCGGCATTGCCCAGGTGGGCCTCGTGCTGCAGAAGGCGGGCCCGGGCGGCGGCATGGGCTTCTACACCTACGTCGCCTCCCGGATGAGCGACGAGCTGACCCGCCAGACGTTCGCGGGCTTCGTGGGCGGCCTGAACTCCAGCCTGGGCGGCGGTTTGAAGCTCGAGGACGGCGGCGGCGGTGACATCGACCTTCCCCTTGGACGCGGCCAGGAACGGCGCTGGGGCCTCGCCGGCAAACCGGTGAGCGTGCGGGCGATCCTCGTCCCGGTTTGCGGCGGCGCCGGAGCTGTGGTCCTCGGCTCGGTCACCATGGACGAGGCAGGGGCTGCGGCAATCGAGGGGTGGTTCCATAGCTTCCGCGTCGACGCCGGGGCCGCCCCGGAGTGCCCCGCACCCAAATGAAGGTATGCTGGGCGCGTGGCCACGCGCCCACGCCTGAGCGTCCTCGTGCTCACCAAGGACGAGGAGAAGAACCTGCCGCGCTGCCTCGCGTCCGTGCGCTGGGCCGAGCAGATCGTCGTGGTGGATTCGTTCTCGACGGATCGGACGCCCGACCTCGTGCGGGCGCACGGCGCGGAGCTGGTGCGGCACCCCTTCGAATCCTACGCCCGGCAGCGCAACTGGGCGCTCGAGGCGCTCGCCTGGCGCGGCGATTGGATCCTCATTCTCGACGCCGACGAGGCCGTGACGCCCGACCTGCGCGAGGAGATGGAGGCGCGGCTCGCCGACGATCCCGCCGAGGCCGGTTTCTACGTGAACCGGCGCGTCTACTTCCTGGGCAAGTGGATCCGCCACTGCGGCTGGTACCCCAACTGGAGCCTGCGGCTCTTTCGCAAGGGCCGGGCGCACTATGACGACCGCCCGGTGCACGAGCACCTCGCCGTGGAGGGGCCGGTCGCCTACCTGCGCGGCGAGCTGGTTCACGACAACCGCAAGGGGCTGACCGCCTTCCTCGAGAAGCACAACCGGTACGCGAGCCTCGAAGCAGCGGCGCGGCTCGCCGAGGACCGGCGTCGCGGGCTTCTCGCCTCCCTCCCGGATCTGATGAGCCCGCCCCTGCGGCGGCGTACCCTCAAGCGGGAGCTGTGGCCCTTCGTGCCGGCACATCCGCTCGCGTTCTTTCTGTACTCCTACGTGCTGCAGCGCGGATTCCTCGACGGCCCCACCGGCCTTCTCTTCTGCCTGCTCATGTCCGCGCACGAGCTGAACATCGACCTCAAGATGCGCGAGCTGCGCCAGGCGAAGGCGAAGGAGGCCGTCCGCAAGCTGCGCGCGGCCTGAGCTCAGGCCCCGAAGCGAAAGGTCAGCTCGAGGGAGCGGCCGCGGCCCCGGATCCGGATCACACGCGCCGTCTCGACCAGCCCGTAGGCTCGCGAGTACGCTCCGTCGACGAGTTCGACCGACCCGCCGCTCGCGCCCAGTTGCACGCCGCCGAGCTGCACCGTCGAATCGCGAAGCTCCGCTGCGAGGCCGGGCCGCAAGGTGAGGTTCAGCTCGAGGGCCGCGGCAGGCGCGACCTCGTCCGCGACCCGCAACTCGTCTTCCGTCAGGGCGAAGCGGCGCAGGTGCCGGTGCGTGGCAGTGGCGATCTCCCCCGTAAAGGTTCCCGCCGACACGTCGAGGACGCGCTCGACGAGGCGGAGGCGGTCCGGAAGCGCGAAGAGATCATCCTCGGCCATGGGGCACTGCTCTCGGCCGTCGACGACGACGGTCGAGTGGGCGCGCGTCCCGCGCAGGCGATTGCGCAGGGCCGGGTCGCCCGTGTAGCTGCCGGTGCCGGGATCGACGACGAGTCGTTGCCCGGCGACCGAGAGCTCGAACGAAAGCGCGTCGTTGTGGGCGTGGCCCCCCAGGCCTCCCTGGCCCTTGTCACCGCAGCGGATGAACAGCTCGACCTCGCCCCGCCGCAGCACGAAGGCGCCGCCGTCCGGAAACGCGCTCGACCGCGGCCGGGCGCCGCCGCCCACCTCGATGCGCTCGAAGGCCTCTGGCCCCGCGAGGAACGCGGCTTCGGCGTCGGGGGACCGGCCGGCGCACAGGCCCGGGTCGCCCAGGGCCGCGGCGGCGAGCGCGTTCAGGTAGCCATGATCGAGATCCGGCCTCGGGACGAGCCGGAAGCCGCGACCCGAGTCGTTGTCGCCAAACTGCGGTACGAAGCCGGCAGCGTTCTGGAGCGTGGCGTCGTAGACGGCCATGGCGCGCAGCCGCTCCCAGTAGCCGGACGAGAAGTCGCGGGCGTTGCGGCGGCCGAGGAGCGCAGGCAGGAGCAGCAGCTCGAAGACGAGCCGGTGGTAGCTCGTCGACGCCTCGAAGTCCGCGCCGTCGGGGAGGATCTGGCGCCGGATCTCGCGCTCGAGCGCGTCGCGGGCCACTTCGCTCCAGCGCGCCGCCTCGCGGAAAGCCGGGAAGGTCTGCGCGAGGAAGGCGAGTCCGGAGACGTCCGCGAGGAAGTGGTTTCCCACGAAGGGCCCGCCGTCCTCGAGGTTGGCCGCGATGAAGCGGCCGTGCTCGAGCATCGACCCGAGAAAGGCTCGGTGGAACGCGGCGGCGAGGCGCTCGTGCAGAAGCGCGTAGGCCCAGGCCAGCGAGGTCGCGCGCATCGCCACGTCCATGGTGCACGCCCAGTTGACCCCGAAGCCCGGAGGGTTCTTAGCGATCCAGTCGTCGACCTGTGTCGCGACGAACGCCGGGATCGCTGCGTCCGGTGCCACGAGATCGACCGAGGCAAGCAGGGGCAGGTGCTGCAGCCGCGAGAGCTCCCAGGGGATCTTCACGTCCGAACCGTCGTAGCGCACCGCGTGGAGCCGCATGTGGAACGTTCCGGGATCCCACGACCCTCCGCTCACGAAGTCCCGGTGCCAATCGGGCGTGGGCCCGAGCTGCCGCGGACCGCTGCCGAGGAGGTCCACGGTGCCGGCCAGCGCCGCGGCCGCCGCGGCCGACAGCGCCTCGCGAGTGGCCGGGTGCCGTTCCAGCACCGCGATCAGCGGTGCGCGGTCCGCGGGTCCCACGAGGGGGCTGCCCAGGGTGGCACGCAGCCGCGAGACGGCGCCGGCCGCCGAGCTCTCGCCGACCGCCTCGGCGAGCTCCGCGTCGCCGACACGGGGGCCCCCCGCCCGGGCCCGCGCCTCGTTCAGGAGGCCCGCGGCGACCCGACCCGCCCGGCGGGCGGCGAGGCGCGCCAGTTCGGGAGCCGACTTGCCACGGACGCGGGCGAGGATGCGGTCGATCTTCACGATGCGGAAGAGAGGCACTTCCAGCTTCGGAGTCAACCGCTCGGTGCCATGCGCTGTGCCTGGACCTTCAGTCGGTGACCCTCCGCCCTGATCGCCGACGGGTCCGGGAAGCACCCTGTGAGTTCGCGGTACTGGTCCAGCTGCGCTGATCGCGTCGGACCGCTCAGGCCTTCGGCGCACGCACCGCTGGCTCGGCGGCGCGCACCAGCGCCTCCGAGAGCGAGCCCACCGACCCGATCACGTCCATGACGGGGAAGGGCACGAAGATCTTGTTGGCCGCGCCCTGCGACATGATCTGGAGCGTCTCGAGGTATTTGATGCTGATGAGGGCGGGATCCGGGTTGCCGTCGTGGATGGACTGGTAGGTGAGGCGCGTCTGCTCGGCCACGGCCTGGGCGGCGAGGATCTTGGCCTGCTTCTCGCCTTCGGCCCGCGCGATGGTGGCGTCGCGCTCGCCCTGCGCGCGCAACACCGCAGACTGCTTCTCGCCTTCGGCCTGCAGGATGGCGGAGGCCTTGTCGCCCTCGGCCTTGGTGACCTCCGCGCGCCGCTCGCGCTCGGCCGTCATCTGCAAGTTCATCGCCTGCTTGATCGACGCGGGCGGCTCGATCTCGCGCAGCTCGACGCGCGTGACCTTCACGCCCCACTTCTCGGTGGCCTCGTCCATCACGATGCGGAGCTTCGTGTTGACCGTCTCACGCGAGGTGAGCGTCTCGTCGAGCGAGAACCCGCCCATGATGTTGCGCAGGTTCGTCATCACGAGTTGCTCGATGGCGAGCACGAGGTTCTGCACCTCGTAGAGCGCCTTCACCGGATCGACGATCTGGTAATAGATGACGCTTCCCACCTGCATGCCCACGTTGTCGTGCGTGATCACCGGCACCTGCTCGAAGCCCATCACCTGCTCGCGCAGGTCCACCCAGGAGGTCTGCCAGAGCCGGCCGTCGCGCTTGAGCAAGATCTGCCTTGGCTTGTCGATGATCGGCACGATGATGTTGAGGCCGCTTTTGGCGAGCCGGTCGAAGCGCCCGAGCCTCTCGATCACCATGACCTGCGCCTGCGGGACGATCTTCACGCCCGAGAGCATGATGCCCACCACGACCACCCCCAGAACCAACAGAACGATCACGGTATCCTCCTGGTCTTCCAGTCTTCGCTGGCCTTGACGCAGAGCTTGAGGCCATCCACTCGAACGACCACGGCGGGTTCGCCCGCGCGCAGCTCGCTCCCGTCGTCGGTGAACGCGGTCCAGCGCTCGCCGCCGACCTTCACCGTGCCGGGGTGCTCGGGGCCCTGCACCGGATCCACCACCTCGACCAGCTTGCCCGGCAGCGCGTCGACGTTGGTGGTGAGCGCTTTCCCCTCGCGACTCAGGAGCTTCCAGAAGATCGTCCGCGAGGCGGCCAGCAGCGCGATCGAGCTCGCCGCGAACAGGATCAGCTGGCCCTCGCTGGGGAGCCCGAGCGCCGCGCCGAGGCACGCGCCGGCCGCGCCCACGGCGGGCCAGAGCAGCACGAAGGTCTGCGTGTAGACCTCGCCGCCCAGCAAGAGGAGCGACAGCACTCCCCAGATCTCCCATGCGTGAAGCTCCATCGCGCGCGCAGTCTGCAACGCCCCGCGAAAGTGCGCAAATGCGTCAGCGGCGGCGGAGCCAGCCCAGCGGACGATCGGGATCCACGTCGAGGCAGCGAGAGGTCGTTCCGACCCCGTGCATGTCGAGCAAGGAGCGCATCCGGGAGGCGAGCCGCCCCGCGCTGGCGCGCCCGCCCGAGAGGGCCACGGCGAAAAGCCGGTCGTTGAGGCGGCCGCACAGCTCGCTGCGGCGCGTCTGGCGGCGGAGGAGGGAGGCCGCCTCGGCCAGCGAGTGGCGCTCGGGCCCCGGGCGGCCGTCCATTCGGATGAGCACGACGGACGTCGAGCCGCCGTCGCGAGCCCTGCGGTCGCAAGTCCGGACCAGGGCTCGCAGAAAGGCCGAACGGCCAAGGGGCTGTAGCGGCCCCGCGCTCTGGCGGAAGCGCCGCTGGGCGCGGGCCAGGGCGCGGCTGAAGCTGGCCCTCACATCCGGCGCCGCCCAGCCCGGTCGGATCCATTGATCGGCCAGCCCCCGCGCGGCACGGCTGCCATCGCCCACCGCGAGCACGGCGGGGCGCTCTCCGGGCCCCAGCGATTCGACGAGCTCCCGGGTCCACGCCTTCGCCGTCCCCAGGGCGACGGCCGTGGGCCGGAGATCGGCGAGCAGCTTCGCGGCCTCGAGGGGCGCGTTCGCGAAGCACGCGGTCACGCCGAGGGCGGCCTGGAGCGCGGAAGCGCCCGGAACGTCGTCGAGGAAGAGAACCGTCGCCGGGGGCGCCACTGGTTTCCGTCCTCAGTCGGCCACGCCCAGCTCTTCTTCGGCGCCCGCGAAGGACTCGGGCCGAGCGCGCTCGAGGCACGAGCCGCAGAACGGCACCCCACCGCGGCGCTCCTCCTCGACGACCCCCGTGTGGCTGCCGCAACACGCGCACGCGGGCTCCGCCTCCTCTTCTTCCCCGCAGCCGCGGAAGTGGGGCGCGGCCACCGCGCAATCCCGCCCGTCGGCCTTCGCCAGGTAGAGCGCGCGATCGGCCGCCTGGAAGAGCGCTGCGCCGGTCCCGGCGGGAGCGCTGGCCAGGTCTGCGACGCCGATGGACAGGGTGACCGGCGGCGAGCGCCAGAGGGACGACGACGAGCGGCGCCGCACCGCGGCCTCGAGGCGAGCGGCGAGGACGAGGGCTCCTTCCGAGTCGGTGCGCGGCGCGACGACGACGAACTCGTCCCCGCCTACGCGGGCGACGAGGTCCCGCGAGCGGCAGCTCTCGCTGAGCGTTCGGCCGACGAGCTTCAAGACCGCATCGCCCGCGGGATGACCGCGGAGGTCGTTGACCTGCTTCAGATGATCCAGGTCGACCACCAGGAGCGAGAGCGGCATCTTGGCCTTCTTGGCGCGCGCCAGCTCGACCTCGAGCCGCCACTCGAAGCAGCCGCGGTTGGCGACGTGGGTCAGGGCGTCGATGGTCGAACGTTCGATCAGCCGGTCCTCGCGGCGCCCGACCACCGCGCCCAGCCCGCCCAGCAGACAGGTGGCGCAGCAGGCCAGATCGACGAACGTCGCCGGCTGGGCGTGGACCTCGCCGAGCAACCAGCCAAGCGTCGGCACGATGCCCTGGCGCAAGCCCTCGAACACGAGCATGGCCCCGCACAGCAGGATGGCGAAGAGCGGCGCGGAGAAAGGATAGACCCAGCCGCGACTCGTGAATGAGGGGCGCATGTGGGTCGAACGATCCAAGGGCCGTGCCAGCCGCCAACCCGGCGTACCTCGGGGCCTCGGACCCAATCCGCGACGCCCCGGGATCCCCCACGGTAACGTCGACTGGCCGGCACGTTACGGAATGTTCACGTCGCCTGCCCCCGGGTTTTGCGGGCCGCGGCCGGCCGACTATGATTGAAGCTCCAAGCACGAATCTTCGTCCGGAGGTGAACGATTTCTCTGTCCGGCCAGCTTCCCGCAGCGGTCGATGCGCCGCTCGAAGTCCTCGTCGTGGACGACGAGGAGGCCATCCGGCTCGACTTGTCCTATGCCCTGGGCGACGCGGGGCACCACGTCACCGCGGCGGCCGATGGCGCAGAGGCCGGCGATCTCCTGTCCCGGCGCGTCTTCGACGTGGCGTTGATCGACGTCCGGTTGCCAAAGATCGACGGCCTTTCGCTCTTCCGCAAGGCGCGCGCGCACTCGCCCGACATGGCGGTGATCCTGCTCACCGCGCATGCCTCCGTCCCCGACGCCGTCTCCGCCCTCAAGGACGGCGCCTTCGACTACGTGGCCAAGCCCTTCGACAGCGAGGAGCTGACCCTCCGCGTCATCGGCCGCGTCGCCGAGCGGTGCGCCCTGAGACGGGCGCTGCGGCGCGCGCAGCCCCGGCCGGAACGCGAGCTGATAGGGCAGACCCCGGCCCTGCTCCGGCTGCTCGATCAGCTCGACGTCGTGGCCGGCAACGACGCGCCGGTGCTGATCACCGGGGAGAGCGGCACGGGCAAGGAGGTCATCGCCCGCATGCTGCACGATCGGAGCCCGCGCAGCAGCGGACCCTTCGTGGCGGTCAGCTGCGCGGCGCTGCCCGAGGCCCTGCTCGAGGCCGAGCTCTTCGGGCACGAGCGGGGCGCGTACACGGGCGCCGATCGCCGCCGCGACGGCCGCTTCCAGGCGGCCGAGGGCGGGACGTTGCTCCTCGACGAGGTCTCGGAGATCCCGCTCGCCGCGCAGACCAAGCTGCTGCGCGTCCTCCAGGAGGGCACGGTCGAGCCGCTGGGCTCGAGCAGCCCCGTGCCCGTCAACGTCCGGGTCATCTCGGCGACCAACCGGTCCCTGCGCGACCTGGTCGCCGCGCATGCCTTCCGCGAGGACCTGTACTACCGGCTCAACGTGCTCGACCTGAACGTCCCGCCGCTGCGGGAGCGGCGGAACGATCTGCCGCTCCTCGTCGATCATTTCCTCCGCCGCTTCGCGCCGCCGGGCGCGCCCCTGCCCGCCCTCTCGGCGCGGGCCCGCGACTGCCTGCTGAGCTACGCGTACCCGGGCAACGTCCGCGAGCTCGAGCACGCGATCGAACGCGCCGTGGTCCTGTCGCATGGCGGAGAGATCCAGCTCGAGCACCTGCCCATCGACATGGTCGGCGGCCCCACCCTCCAGGCCCCCGCTCCGGAAGCGGCGCTGCCGTCCCTGCGGCAGGCGGTCAGAGTCTTCGAACGCGATTACCTGGCCCGCGCGCTGACGCTCAGCGGCGGCCGGCGCGCGGAGGCAGCGCAGCGGTTGGGGATCTCGCGCAAGACGCTCTGGCAGAAGCTGCGCAGGCACGGCCTGGGTGACGCGGGCGACGACGAGAGCTGATCGCCGCCCCAGGACCTCTCAGCGGGCCTTCCGCGGCGTTCTCGGTGACCGGCCGCGGGTGGGCCGGCGTGACGCCCCGAAGGAATCGACGAGCTCGAGGAGCTCCTGCCCGCTGCGCCGGATGCCCTTCGCGTGCTCCCGGATCCAGCTCCGCGCGGCTTCGGCCGGCACCTCCCGCTCGAGCATCTTCGTCCGGGAGAGGATGGCGCTCACGAGGTTCCGCACGTCGTGGGAGAACTGCGTCCAGCGCTCGTCGCGGGTGCGGGCCATCGGTGGAGTCTGCGCTGCCTGCCCCGGCCGCGCAATCCGAGGGCGAGGCGTCGAAGATCGGACACGCCGGCCGCCGCTCCGTCGCCCGCCTCTGGCTTCCGCCCGTTGCTTCTGGTGGACTGCCAGGGATGAGACGGATCGCTCTGCTCGTCCCGCTCCTCGCCTCCCCGGCCCTCGCCCAGATGAGCGTCTCCGCGGTGCGCGAGACGCAGAAGATTCGCCCGACCGATCCTCCGCCCGCCAGCCCGGCCGGCTCCATCTCCCTCTCGTGCGCCCAGAACGAGTTCTGTGCCTTCCAGGTGGAAGTGTCCGCCGGCGCCGCCTCGGTGACGGTGAGCGACGTCTCGCTCTCGGCCCTCGCCGAACCCGGCGGCGGCACCCTGGCCGACGCGACGCCGCTCGTCTACACCGAGGGTTTCCTGGACATCACGACCCCGTCCAATGGCGCCGGTGCGACCGGTGAGTGGCCCGATCCGCTCATCCCCGCGGTCGACGATTTCTACCACGAGCCGCGCAACGCCTTCCCGGTGACCGTGGCCGCCGGGCAGAACCAGCCGTTCTTCGTCGAGGTCCACGTGCCGACCGGCCAGGCACCGGGCACGTACGCCGGCGAGGCCACCGTGACGGCCTCCGATGGCTCGACGGCGTCGGTCGCGGTCGCGATCCAGGTGCGTGGCTTCGCGCTCCCGTCGACCTCGTCGCTCCCGTCCGCGTACGGCTTCGGCTGGGACGGCCCCTGCGTCGGCCACTTCGGCGGGTACGGCGCGCCCAGCTGCGACGACCAGCAGCTCGAGGCGCTCAACGCCCTCTACTTCCAGGACGCGCTCAACCACCGGATCAGCATCAGCGAGCTCGTCTACGCGCCGCCCATCGCCGACGGCGGCGGCAGCTGGACGACCTTCGACGCCCTGTACGGGCCGTTCCTGGACGGTGGCGCGCTCACCGGCGCCGACCAGCTCCAGGGCGCCGCCCTCACCGAGATCGCCTTCACCGCCGACGACACGGCCCCCGCGACCTACGCCGCGTGGGCACAGCACTTCCAGGCCAACGGCTGGTATGACAAGCTCTTCGACTACACCTGCGACGAGCCACCCAACGGCTGCGCCTGGACCGACATCCCGCCGCGCGCCGCCAACGCGCACGCGGGCGATCCCAACTTTCGCACGCTCGTCACGACCTCGATCGGCGACGCGACCCAGGCCGGCGTGCTCTCGTCGATCGACATCCTCGTGCCGATCATCAACGCCATGTGGGTCGAGGGACAGGGCAGCCAGCAGGCGAGCTACCAGAGCTTCCTCGCGCAGCCCGACTCGTTCGTGTGGATGTACCAGTCGTGCGAGCCGTCGTCGTCCTGCGCCGCCGGCACCGAGGGCGGTCAGACGGGCTGGCCCACGATGTTCATCGACGAGCCGGCGATCACGAACCGGGTCATGCAGTGGATGGACTTCGCCTACGGCGCCGAGGCGGAGCTCTACTACGAGACGACGTACGCGATGGAGACGCAGGCCGACGCCTGGCAGAGCCAGTACGAGTTCGGCAACAACGGCGACGGCTCGATCTGGTACCCCGGGAAGCCCTCCGTCATCGGCGGCACGCACGACATCCCCGTCGAGAGCTTCCGCATGAAGATGCTGCGCGAGGGCTTCCAGGACTACGAGTACCTGCACCTGCTCGACACGCTGAACGACGACGCCTTCGCGAGAGGCCAGCTCGCCACCGTGGTCACCGGCGCCAACGACTTCACGGCCGACCCGGCCGTGCTGGAAGCCGCACGCCTGGCGATGGCGGCGGAGATCGAGAAGGATCTGGGGAGCGCGACCGGGGGGAGCACCGGTGGCGTGGCGGGCGGTTCGACCGGCGCGGGGACGGGGGGCACGAGCGGTACCACGGCATCCGGAGGTGCGACTGGCGCGGCGGCGGGCTCGAGCGGATCGGGCGGCTCGGCCGCGACGTCGTCCAGCGGCGGCTCCGGCAGCGGCGGTGCGACGGCCGGTGGGGCCAGCGGCGGCAGGGGCACGGCGATGGGCTCGAGCGGCAGCGGCGGTACCGGCACGACGGCTGCGGCCCCCGGCGGCACGAACGGGGGTGGCGCCGGCGGGACGCCATCGGCCACCGGCTCGTGCGGCTGCAGCAGCTCCCGAACGCCCGTCGGTCTCGATGCCTTGCTGCCGATCGTCGCCCTGGCAAGCCTCCGGCGCCGCCGCGTGGCGGGCCGGGGGGCTCACTGAGCGCAGGACGCAGGCAGGGTGCCGTTCTGCAGCGGCACACAGGTGCCGTAGAGCGTCGTCGCGCTCGGCAGGCAACAGCCGAGCGGTTCGGACGGCGAGGACGGGCAGTCCGCGCTGGTCTGGCAGGCCCCCGTGGCGCACACGCCACCCGAAGCCGGCGTACAGAACTTCGTGCTGCTGTCGGGCTCGGGGCAGCAAAGGTCGCTCCCGCAGTCCGCGTTCGAGGTGCACTGGTTTCCGCAGGAGGTACCCGCGACGCAGAACGATTGGCCCGATCCGGCAGGGGTGCAGCAAGATTGACCGGAGGGGCAGGGACTCGACGGACCGCAACTCGAGCAGGCCCCGGTGGGTAGACATAGCCCGAAGCCCAGGGTCTCCTGCAGCGACGTGCAGCAGGTGTTGTCGGTGGCCGAGAAGCATTGCGCGCTCGTCTGGCAACCCGCGTCCCAGTAGAGGTCGCAGGCGTTCCCGGCCAGACAAATGCTGCCCAGCACGGCGTCCTGGCAGCAGGTCGTCAGGTACGGACCGCCGCAATCGGCATCCGTTTGGCACGGGGTTCCCGGGCCCTTGCTC
>DATJNL010000331.1:0-2694 GCA_035508175.1 Myxococcales bacterium | reverse complement strand
GTAGGCGACCACGACCTCGTGCTTGTCGAAGTCGGCCTTGGCGCTCTTCACGCCCTTCACCTTCTCGAGGGCCGCCTCGGTCTCGCCCGCGCAGCCGGCGCAGTGCCAGCCCTTCACCTTCACGGTGGCGGTGGCGTCCTTCGCGAGCGCGGGGACGGAGAGAAGGAGAGCGGCGAGGGCTGCGATGGTGACCTTCATGGTTTCATCTCCTGGAACGAGGAAGGCCCGAGTCTTACCAAACTTCGACACCCTGGAGGTAGGGCCGCCGCCGTCAGGAGAGGGGGGGCCGGCGGCGACGGACCAGGCTCCCCGCGAGCAGCGCGAGCGCCGCCAGCGCGGAGACCAGCGCGCCGGCGCGGAAGCTCGCCGGCCGGTAGTCGAAGACCACGCGGTGGCGGCCGGCGCCCAGCCGCACCGCGCGCACCATGCCGTAGGCGCGGCGGATCGGCGTGGCCACGCCGTCGACCGTGGCGAACCAGCCCGGGTAGTCGAGGTCGGCGAGAACCAGCCAGCGCTCGCCCCCCGAGGCCGTCTCCACGCGAACGTGCTCGCCCGCGTCGGAAAGCAGCGTGGCCTGGTCGGGGCCGGCCCACGGCGCCCCGGCCGGCGTGGCCGGGGGAGGCGGCGCGTCGAGCAGCACCTCGGCACGGAGCTGCTCGATCGTCTCGCGGGCGAGATCCCCGGGGACGTCGGCGCTGACCCGCGCGGTCGGCCGCAGCTCCACCCGCGGCGCGGCCCCGGTCACGGTCGCGGCCCACAGCGGAGCCAGCTGGGCCGCCTCGAGCGGAACCAGTCCGGGGAGCGGGGTCGGGACGCTTCGCAGCACCAGGGTCACGCCGAGAAGACCGTCTCCGGCCGCGCCGAAGCGATCGAGGGTGGAATCGACGCCCGCCGGCGCCGGCATGCCGTAGAGGCCGAGCATGGGGAGCCCGAACTCGGTGGGTTTGACTCCCTGGATGCAGACGTTGGCCGTGCCCGTGCGGGGGGCCATGAAGCCGAAGCTGTGGGCGGCCGGAGTCCCCGAGAGCGCGTCGAGCCGGCCCTGGCCCAGCTGCGCACGCACCCCCGCGAAGAAGCTCTCGCAACCCTCGTCCTGGCTCTGGAAAGGCACGTGGAAGGAACAGAGGACCGCATCCAGCGCGCAGACCGCGACCAGCGACCACTGCTTCCACGGACCGCCGGGCACCCAGCGCAGGACCGCGGCGAGGGCGAGCAGCCCCATGCCGGCCCAGGCGATCGAGAGCCCGAGGCCCGTGCCGAGCCGCGCCGTCGCGAGCATCCCGGCCATCACGCCTCCGGCTCCCACGGCGGCGAACGCCAGGGGCAGCCGCCGCGACTCGCTCCGGGCGAGCTGCTCCGCGCCCAGCGCCGCCAGCAGGGCTGCCGCGAAGGCCGCCGGGACGATGAACTTGATCGAGTAGCGCCAGGCGAGGAAGCCGGCGTGGAACCGCTCGAGGAGCAGGGACAGATGTCCTCCCCAGCTGGCCACGGCGACCGCGCCGAGCACCGCCGCGACGCACGCCCATTCCCGCCGCCCGCCTCGGCGGCACGCGAACCCGCCCAGCACGAGCGCCGGCGCGCCGAGGTAGACCACGCTGAGGTAGCCCTGGAAGGGACCGAAGAAGATCTCGTCGAAGTCGCGCCACCGCGCGTCGAGCCTCAAGAACGGCAGGAAGAGGCCCGCGAAATCGCCCCACCGCATCGACCAGGCGAGCTCGAGGCCATGGAGGTCCTCTCCGCGGGTCGAGTGGTGGAGGAGCTCCAGGAACGGGAACAGGGAGATCGAGACCAGCGCCACGCCGAGCAGGCCTCCGAGCGCACAGGCGGCCACGGAGCCGTAGAGACCCCGCCCCGCCGGCGTCCCCGTGGTACCGGGGACCGGGCGAGGCCGCCGGTCGCGCCGCAGCGCGGCGATCGCCGCCACGCCGACCGCCCCGATCAAGGCGACCTCCGGCTGGCCGCACAGCAGGGGCAGACCGAAGCAGGCGGCGAGCGCGGGGATGCCGAAGCGCTCGCGCCGGCACACCCGATCGGCGGCGACCAGCATCCAGGGCAGCCAGGATGCGGCGCACAGGAGGTTGGGTCGCGGGATCGAGGCGAAGAGAACCGGCGCACAGGCGACGAGCGTGCCGGCGCAGATGGCGGAGGTCGACGGGAGCCCGAGGCGCCGGGCGAGCCTCTCCATGCCATAGCCGGCCCAGTACAGGTGGGCGAACAGAAGGACGTACGCGCCCACGTGCAGCGGCAGGAGCGCGCTCACGAGGGCCGCCGGCGGATACAGTGCCTGGGTCTGCGGGCTGGCCAGGAACGGGATTCCCGCGCCCAGCTCGGGATCCCACAGCGGCAGCCTCCCCTGCCGGAGGCTGCGCCCCAGGTAGCTCCAGCACGGGTACGAGAGGAGCGCGAGATCCCCCTGGCCGAGCGCCCGGCCGCTCGCGAGGGAACGCAGCAGGAGGACGGCCGGCCCGAGCGCGAAGAGCGCGCGAAACGGGCGGGTCGTCGGCGCCGGCCTCAAGGACCGCCGCTACTTCTCGACGGCGTAGCCCGCCTTGACGATGGCCTTGTCGATCTGGGCGGGCTTGGTCTGCGCGTCGTCGTAGGCGACCACGACCTCGTGCTTGTCGAAGTCGGCCTTGGCGCTCTTCACGCCCTTCACCTTCTCGAGGGCCGCCTCGGTCTCGCCCGCGCAGCCGG